>CAIOSQ010000404.1 GCA_903860935.1 uncultured Rhodospirillales bacterium
CAGGCAGGTCTCCTGGCTCGCGGGTCGCTGTCGCTGCGTCCGGCCTTCCCAGTTTCCCAGTGGCCATGTCGGACGCTGACTCGCCGCTCACAGTTGCGGGGGCAGCCCGGGTCTTGGTCGGTCACTGGACCGCACCCGGTTCCCTCTTTCCTCCCCGGCGCCAACCGGGGAACCTACACACATCGGGACGATCCACCGCCGGCACGCGCCGGGTCAAGCGCGATTCTTCCGGCTTCGGCGCTCATCGGGGCTTGCGATGCTGCACGACGCCTGTCATGCGATCGCCATGACCGGATTGTTCCGCATCGACTGCGCGCAGCCCTGGCTCGTCGCCCGGTTTCCCGAGGCCTGGCGGATGCTTAGCTGGTCGATGAACCGTCCAGGCCTCGTGCGGGCCGATCGCGTGGCATGGCTCGAAGTGAAGGACGCCGATCTGCCGCTTGGCCTCGATCCGCATGCGTTGCTGCGCACACGGCTCGCGGCGGCTGGCCTCGATGAGGCTGTGGCGATGATGACGGCACGCGACATCCGTCGTCATCGCGACGCGGAGACACGCGACGGGGATGCCGTCGCGCACGCCCTGGCGACCCTTGGTCTCACCAACGGTGTCGGCTTCGATCCAGCAGGCCGTGTCGTTCCGCGGCGCACCCAGACGGGAGCTGGAACGATCAACATCCTCGCGGCCGTGACCAGGCCACTCTCCGAGCCCGCCCTGCTGGAGGCGCTGGCGATCGTCGCGACCGCGCGCACCGCCGCACTGCTCGCGGAGGGCGGTTCCATCGCCGCGACCGGAACCGACTGCATCGTCGTCGCCTGCCCCGACGACGAGGATGGCGACCCGTATGCCGGCCTGCACACGGCAGCGGGTCGTGCCATCGCGGGCGCCGTCTACGCCGCGACGCGCGCGGCACGCGCGGATTGGGAATCAGAATTCACGACGTGACGAGGCCCGGTTTCGTCGCTTGACCGCGGCGCCGCGCTGCATGACCTTTCCGGCTGGGGAACGATGTCGCTGGGGAGGGATATCGAATGAGGATCGCGAAGGTCGAAGCTGCGCAGATCGATTGGGGCACGAACGATCGGCGCGGCCCGTACTCGGCATTCATCAGGGTCGAAACCGAAGACGGGCTCTGGGGTCTTGGCGAGGCCTCGCCGATGGAGGGCGGTCTCGCTTCCCTGCTCGTCGTCGCAAAGCATATGGCGCCCTTCCTGACCGGCAAGGATCCGCTCGACCATGCCGTGCTTCTCGACACGCTTCTGCACAGATGCATCAAGCTTGGCCCGGAAGGCGCGGTGACCGGCGCCCTCGCCGGGCTCGACATCGCTCTCTGGGATCTCAAGGGCAAGGCTCTGGGCCTGCCGATCCATAAACTGCTCGGCGGTGCCTGGCGCGACGAAGTCGTCTGCTACGCCTCGATCGGCGGAAACGCCGCGCGCAGCGTCGATGATGTCCTGCGCGTCGTCGAACGACGCGTCACGAAGGAAAGGCCCGCAGCGGTCAAGATCCGGTGGGACGGCGACCGGACCAGGGAGAATGTCGACATTGCCGGCGACATCGCGAAGGCCAAGGCCGTGCGGCGCCTGCTCGGCGACGACTTCACGATCGCCTTCGACGCCAACAACGGCTACTCCGTCGGCGGTGCCATACGCGTCGGCCGCGCGCTCGAAGAACTCGGCTACGCGTGGTTCGAGGAACCGGTGCAGCACTATCACATCTCGGCGATGGGCGAAGTCGCGCAGCGTCTCGACATCACCGTGTCGGCAGGAGAGCAGACCTACACGCTTCAGGGACTCAAGGACCTGATCAACGCCGGCGTCAGGATGGTCCAACCGGATATCGTGAAGATGGGCGGGATCACCGGCCTCATGCAATGCGCGGCGATCGCGCATGCCCATGGCGTGGAATTGGTTCCGCACCAGACGCAACCCACCATCGGCCATCTCGCCAATCTCCACGTGCTGGCGACGGTCATGCACCTGTCGAAGCCCATCGAGGTCGCGGATAATTGGGAACGCGCGGCGCCGATCTTTCCGCGCAACCCTTCGCAGTCGCACGACGGACGCTTCAAGATCCCGACCGCGCCCGGCCTGGGACTTGATTTCGACGCCGACGAACTCGCGCGTCGCTGGCGCCCCGTAGCCTTCTGAGACGCCGACCGATCCGCATGCAGGAGATCCGCCGATGACCATGACCATCACGCGCCGCCGTGCCGCTTCGTTCGGCGCATCCGCACTCGCCGCCCCGCTGCTCGTCCCCGGCACCGCCGAGGCACAAGGCGCGCCGATCTCCATCGCGCTCGCGGCGCGTGCGCCAAGCGGCCTCAATCCGCAACAGCCCGGACTGACCGGTGGCGACAATTGGGCGATTCGCCAGATCTTCGACACGCTCGTCAAATCGGAAGACGGGACATTCGCCGTCCGTCCCGAGGATTTTCGTCCGTCCCTCGCGGAAAGTTGGGACATATCGCCGGACGCGCGGACATGGACCTACCGTCTGCGCCGTGGCGTTCAATTCCACAAGGGATATGGCGAGATGACGTCCGAGGACGTCCTCTTCACCTTC
>CAIOSQ010000405.1 GCA_903860935.1 uncultured Rhodospirillales bacterium
CCCTGGCAACGCTTCCGCTACATCACCTTCCCGATGCTGCTCCCGATCCTGGCGATCGTGATGACGTTCAGCATCATCTTCACCTTCACCGATTTCCAGCTCGTCTACGCAATCACGCGTGGCGGCCCGGTGAATTCGACGCATCTCCTGGCGACGCTTGCCTTCCAGCGCGGCATCCCGGGCGGACAACTCGGCGAGGGCGCGGCGATCGCGGTTTCGATGATCCCGTTCCTCGTCTTCGCGACGCTGTTCAGCTATTTCGCATTGGCGCGCCGCAAGTGGCAGCAGGGAGAGGGCGATGACTGAGGCTCGCATGACCGCCCCCTCGGACGATCCGAACGCGCCGCCGCCCAGCGACGCGAAGGCTGCGGCACCCGCCGAGGCGCTCGCCTGGGAGAGCCGGTCGCGCCGTATGGTGACGATCTATCTTCCCCTGGCGTGCTTCCTGCTGATCCTGCTGTTTCCGTTCTATTGGATGACGATCACGGCGTTCAAGCCGAACGCGGAACTCTACGACTACAAGACCTACAATCCGTTCTGGGTCGGCTCGCCGACGCTCGATCACATCTACCTGCTGCTGTTCAAGACCGACTATCCGCGCTGGCTGCTGACGACGATGCTGGTCGCGGTGTGTTCGACCTTTCTGTCACTGCTCGCGAGCACCCTCGCGGCCTACGCGATCCAGCGTCTACGGTTCACCGGCAGCCAGTATGTCGGGCTCGCGATCTATCTCGCCTATCTGGTTCCGCCGTCGATCCTGTTCATTCCGTTGGCGACGATGGTCTACCAGCTTGGCCTGTTCGACTCGCCGCTGGCGCTGATCCTCACCTATCCGACCTTCCTGATCCCGTTCTGCACCTGGCTCCTCATCGGGTATTTCAAGTCGATCCCGTTCGAACTGGAGGAATGCGCGCTGATCGACGGCGCGACGCGGGTGCAGATCCTGTGGCAGATCACCTTGCCGCTGGCCGTTCCGGGCTTGATCAGCGCGGGAATCTTCAGTTTCACGTTGTCCTGGAACGAGTTCATCTACGCACTGGCCTTCATCCAATCTACCGAGAACAAGACGGTGCCCGTGGCGATCCTGACCGAACTCGTCACCGGCGACGTCTATCAATGGGGCGCGCTGATGGCGGGCTCGCTGCTCGGTTCGGTGCCGGTGGCGTTGTTCTATTCCTTCTTCGTCGACTACTACGTGTCGTCGCTCACGGGGGCGGTGAAGGAGTGACGATCCGGCCGCCGACGGGGCGGCCGGCGACAGCAACACGGGGGAACAGCACGTGTCGAAGTTCACCATTCTGACGCCCGCCGCCGCGTCCTTCACGACCGGCGGTGGCGGCTATGACTACGAACTCGAGGCGCTCGAGGGCATGGGCGCGGAGATCGTCGAGTGCGCGCCCACCGAGGAGGCGTTCATCGCCGCCGCGCCCGCCGCCGACGCGGTCTACGCCAAGGGCATGAAGTTCACATCGCGCATGATCGACGCGCTGACGAAGTGCCGGATCATCGCGCTCGGGTCGGTCGGCGTCGATTATGTCGACGTCGCCGCCGCGACCGCGAAGGGCATCCCGGTCACCAACTGCCCGGACACGTTCATCGACGAGGTCGCCGATCACGCCATGATGCTGCTGCTGGCGACGCATCGCCGCTGCATCGAGCAGGACCGCATGGTGCGCGAGGGGCGTTGGGGCGAGGGGCGGCCGCAATTGCTGAAGATCCCGCGGTTGATCGGCCAGACAATCGGCTTCGTGTCGTTCGGCCGTGTCGCTCGCGCGACGGCGCGCCGTGCCGCCGTTTTTGGCCTGCATCTCAAGGCCTTCGACCCCTTCGTCGAGGAGACGCGGATGACCGAGCTCGGCGTCGAGCCGTCGAGCCTGCAGGATCTTCTCGCGACGTCCGATTTCGTCTCGATGCACCTGCCGGATACGCCCCAGACCCGGGGCTTCTTCCAGGAGAAGCATTTCCGCCAGATGAAGAAGACGGCGATCTTCATCAACACCGGCCGTGGCCCGACCGTGCGCGAGGCCGCGTTGATCCAGGCCCTCGAAGAGGGATGGATCGCCGGCGCGGGGCTCGACGTCTTCGAGGTCGAGCCGCCGAAGCCCGACAACAAGCTGTTGCGGATGCCGCATGTCATCCTGGCCCCGCACAAC
>CAIOSQ010000406.1 GCA_903860935.1 uncultured Rhodospirillales bacterium
CGCGCCACCGGCACGCGTGCCCTCGTGACGATGCCCAGGGTGACGCCGGCCTACAACGTCGCGCGCACGCGCGGCCCCGGCGCGGAGGTCGAACTCTGCGACACCGCGGCGCTCGCCTTCGCGCGGGCCCAGGAACTCGGCCGCGCCGGCATGACCTTCGTCCACCCCTATGACGACCCCGACGTGATCGCGGGTCATGGCACGCTCGGCCTCGAGATCGCCGACGCGGTGCCGGACCTCACCGATGTCTTCGTCAGCATCGGCGGCGGCGGGTTCATGGCCGGGGTCGCGGCGGCGGTAAAGGGCCGCATCCCCGCCGCGCGCATCCACGGCGTCGAGACCGAGGGCGCGGAGACGATGACCCGCGCGCTCGCGGCTGGGCGGCCGGAGACGATCGCCCCCAGCTCGATCGCCCGCACCCTTGGCGCGCCCTTCGCGACCGAGCGTACGATGGCCGCGGCGCGGCGCTTCCTCGAGGGGATCGAGGTCGTCTCCGACCGCGAGGCGGTCGCCGAGCTGGACGCGCTGATCGCCAACGAGCATGTCTGGTGCGAGCCGGCCGCGTCCTGCACCGTCGCCGCGGCGCTGCGCAGGCGCCCAGGCCTCGGCGCGCGGCCACGCATCGTGCTGGTGCTCTGCGGCAGCAACGTCGCCTTTGACGACGTGGCGCGCTGGCGCGCGGAATTCGGCCTCGCCGGCTGAGCCGCGCGGTCAGTCCCGCGGTCCACTCCAGGGCCGGGCATGTCCGAAGGCGCCTTGCCAGCCGCAGACCGCGGCCGCGAAGGCAGCGCCAGCGTCGAGCGCATCGGCAAGCGGCGCGCAGCCCAGATGCGCGACCAGAAAACCGGCGATGAAGCCATCCCCCGCGCCGAGCGTGTCGACGACGCGCGTCGGCTTCACCGCCTGCGCGCGCGTCTCGGCTCCCGCGCGACCGATCGCGCCCGCGGCGCCGCGCGTCGCCACGGCGACGGCCGTGCCGCCGGCGATCGCGCGCTCCAGCAGCGCATGGCACGCGGCGTCGTCGCGCCCCGGGGCGGAGAAGAAGGCGATGTCGACGCGGCCCAGCGTGCAGTCGAGGCGCGCTTCGGTCCATTTCTCCGAATAGTCGTAGGACAGAATGCGTGCGGCGTGGGCGATGCGCGCGATCTCTCCGTCGAGATCCGAATTGCAACTGGTATGGACCGCGTCATGCCCGGCGATGAAGGCAAGGTCGCCATCGCCGAGGGCGTAGCGCGCACGCACGCCGGGCCGCGATCCCACGAAGCGCCGGTCACCGTTCTCGTGCGCGATGCGCGCGCGCGCCGTCTCGCCGTCCGCGATCTCGCGTACGCGGGAGAGATCGACGCCCTCCGCCTCAAGCGCCGCGCGCAGGATCGTGCCGCCCTCGTCGTCGCCCCAGCAGCCGAGATAGGACGCCTCCGCCCCCAGCCGCCGCGCGAGCGCGGCGACATTGACGGCGTTTCCGCCCGGGAACTGAAGCCCGGCCGACACGTAGGTGTCGATCGTGTTGTCGCCGAGGCCGAGGATGCGGGGCATAGCGCGCGCCACCGGGATCAATATCCGCCCTTCCACATGTAGCGCCGCTCGCCGAGCGGCTTGCCGTGCAGGATCGAGAGATTGGCGGAGATGCGCTTGAGCGCAGCCTGCAGCGCATAGGGCGCCAGGAGCGGTCGGATCTCCGGCGCGATCCCGGGCATCGCCAAGTCCTTCGAGTCATAGACGAAGACGCGGTCGCTCTGCCGCGTGCAGAAGCGCAGTGCACGCTCCATCAGCGGCCGGCTCGGATCCTCGCCCAGGATCAGGATCAGCGGCGTCCCGCGCTCGACGATCTCGAACGGGCCGTGGAAGAACTCGGCGGCATCGACGGGATAGGCGTGAAGCCAGAGCATCTCCATCAGGATGCACACGCCGAAGACATAGGCGTTGGTGAAGCACGGTCCCGAGGCGAGGAGATAGATGTGGCGGTCGTCGCGCAACGCCAACGCCGCGTCGATCCCCCGCCGATCGGCGGTGGCGGCGGCATCGGCGACCGCCTCCGGCAAGGCCCGCAGCGACGCCAGCAGCGCCCCGGCATGCGGCCAGCCATCACGCCCCGCGAGCAATCCGCCGACCAGCGCCTGCGCGATCATCGCCATGCCGAGGAAGGATTCGGGCGTCTCGCCGATCAGGAAGCGATGCTGGACCGCCGCCGCGAGCGGCGTGGTGGCCGATTGCGTGATACCGACCGTGACGCAGTCGCGGCCACGGAGAAACTCAGCCGCGGCGACCGTCTCCGGCGTGGTGCCGGATTTCGAGCCGAGGATCACGAGCGTACGCGAATCCAGCCGGGGCGGATCCTGCGCGAGGAACTCCGCCGGGAAATGACGCCGCACCTCCAGCGTCGGGCTGAAATGCTCGATCCAGTATTGCAGCCCGCGCATCGCGCGGTTCGGCGATCCGCAGGCGAGAAAGATCACGCGATCGATGCGCGGCCCGATCTCCCGGCCGAACGCCATGGCGCCCTCCAGCGCCGCGATGGACGGCGCGAGTTCGGCGACGAGCTGGGCGCGATCGAAGACGGCCGGGACGAAGCCGCCCGGCGCGGGGGACGTCATGATGCGATCCTCCAGGAGCGAAGACGCGGCGAGGATAGCAGGCGGCCGCGCCACGCGGGCAGCGGCGCGTTCAGCGCAGCAGGGGCGCGTATTCGTCGAGAATGGACTCGAAGGCGGCGGCGAAGCCGTCGAGTTCGGCCGGCCCGTGCGGCAACGACAGCACCAGCATCCCGCGGAAGGTCATATAGTAGCCGCGCGCCAACATCTCGAGTTGCAACAGCTTGAGCCAGTCCTTCGAAGCGCTCGCCACGTCGGCGGGGCTGCGCACCGGACCGCGCACGAAATGCACGTTCATCATCGAGCCGCGGCCGGAGACGTGGACAGCGAGATCGCGCGCCGCGATCGCGTCGTTCATGCGCGCGCGCAAGGCGTCGCCGCCCGCGTTGAAGGCGATCAGGCGCTCCGGGGTCAGGACCTGCGTCAGTCCCGCGACGCCCGCCGCCATGGTCAGCACGTTGTTGTTGAACGTTCCGGCGTGACCAAGCGCATCGGGCCGCGACGGATCGAAACGCTCCATGATGCGCGCCGCGCCGCCGAAGGCCCCGAAGCTGAGCCCCCCGCCGAGATACTTGCCGAGCGTGAGGAGGTCCGGGACGATTCCAAGCGCGCCATGCAGCCCCGACGGCGCGAGGCGCGAGGTCATCACCTCGTCGAAGATCAGCAGGGCGCCGGCCGCGCGCGTTTCCTCGCGCAGCATGGCCAGGAACTCCACCGAGGCCGGGATGCAGCCGCCGCCACCGAGCATCGGCTCCAGGATGACGCAGGCGAGATCGGCGGCATTGGCGCGGATGGCGGCGCGCGCCGCTTCGACATCGTTGTAAGGCACGACGACGAAGGGAAAGGGCGCGTTGAGCGGCGACCCGTTGCCCGAGAAGATGAACACGCCGCCATGATAGCCGCCCTGCATCACCATCACCTTGCTGCGGCCGGTGAAGACGCGAGCGACGCTGACCGCCATCAGATTGGCCTCGGTGCCCGAGTTGGTGAAGCGCACCAGTTCGAGCGCCGGGAACCGATCGACGATCAGTTCGGCGAGCCGCGCCTCGTAGCGGTTGGGCGCGCCCAGGACGATCCCGTCGTCGAGCGCGGCCTTCACCGCCGCGACGATCGCGGGCTCGGAGTGGCCGTAGAGCCCGGCCGTGTATTCGGCGACGAAATCGGTGTAGCGGTTGCCGTCGATGTCCCAGACATGACAGCCCTCGCCGCGCGCGATCGCGACCGGAAACGGTGGGTAGTAGATCACCGTGCGCGTGTTGCCGCCGGGCATCACCCGGCCGGCGTCGCGATGGCGACGCGCGCTGTGCGGATGGGCGTCGACGAAGCGGCGCTCGGCCTCGGCGAGGGCCGTGCCGAGATCCAGGTTGCGTTGCGATGCCATCGGTTCTTCTCCCTGCCGCGGAAACGCGCCGTCCGACGCTAGCGCCCGGTCGCCGGTTCCGGCAACGGCGGAGCGATCCGGCGCCACCGCGTTTTGGCCTTGGCCGCGGCGCGCACGCGGGCTAAGGCGGACACCGCACGCGTAACGCCGCGATCCGGGGATCGCGGCCGCGATGGATGAGGGGACGCGACATGAAATTCCTGAGCTTCCAGTCGGGCAAGACCGCGAGCTACGGCGCGGTCGTCGGCGACGGCGTCGTCGACCTGGGCAAGCGCCTGGGCAAGACCTACCCGACGCTGCGCGCGGCGCTCGCCGACGGCGCGCTGGCGGAGTTGACCAAGATCGCGAAATCGGCGCGCAAGACCGATCTGCCGCTTAAGAAGATCAAGTACCTGCCGGTGATCCCCGATGCGCGGAAGATCATCTGCGTCGGTCTGAACTACAAGGACCACCAGGCCGAGACCAAGAACAACGCGACCGAGAACCCGACGCTGTTCCTGCGCATGCAGGCGAGCCAGATCGGCCACAACCAGCCGATGATCAAGCCGAAGGAGAGCCAGAAGCTCGACTGGGAAGGCGAGCTCGCGGTGATCATCGGGCGCGGCGGTCGCCGCATCGCGCGCGAGAAGGCGATGGGCCACATCGCCGGCTATGCCTGCTACCACGACGGCTCGGTGCGCGACTTCCAGCGTCACACGACCCAGTTCACGCCGGGCAAGAACTTCGCCGGCACCGGCGGCTTCGGCCCGTGGATGGTGACCAAGGACGAGGTCGGCGACATCACCAAGCAGACCCTGACCACGCGCGTGAACGGCGTCGTCAAGCAGCAGGCCGGCATCGACCTGCTGATCTTCGACATCCCGACGCTGATCGCCTACATCTCGACCTTCGTCCCGCTCGAGGGCGGCGACGTCATCGTCACCGGCACGCCAGGCGGCGTCGGCGCGGCGCGGACCCCGCCGGAATTCATGCAACCCGGCGACGTCGCCGAAATCGAGATCACCGGCGTCGGCACGCTGCGCAACGTCGTCAAGGAAGGGTGATCCTGCTCCCCGGGGGGACACCCCGGGGGCCTCGCCGCGCGCGGCGGGCGCGCGCGGCGCGTCAGCCGCCGCCGGACTTGGCGTCCGACAACCCGCTCTCGAGCTTGCGTTCCAGCTGCGGCTTGAGATCGGGTTCGGGCTTGGCACCGAGGGCGCGCTGCCATTGGTAGCGCGCTTCCAGGCGCCGTCCGACGCGCCAATACGCGTCGCCGAGATGGTCCAGGATCACCGCCTCCTGGGGCAGCAATTCGACGGCCCGCTCCAGCAGCGGCACCGCCTGCGCGTAGCGACCGAGCTTGTAGAGCGCCCAGGCCAGGGAATCGATGATGTGGCCGCTGTTCGGCCGGAGCTCGACCGCCCGCTGCAGCATCGCGAGCGCACGGTCGTAATGCTCGGCCAAGCCGCGATCGACCCAGGAATAGGCGAGGTAGTTCAGCACGTCGGGCTGCTCGGGCATCAGGTCGAGCGCGCGCTTGAAATCGGCCTCGGCGCAGGGCCAGCGATCGGAGCGCTCGCACGCGATGCCGCGGGCATAGAACAGCAGCCAGTGACGGCGTTCCGGCGACGCGACGCGCGCAATGGCACGGTCATAGGCCGCGACCGCCTCGCGATGCCGCTCCTTCATGCGCAGCAGGCCACCGAGGCTTGCGAGGGGCTCGGTGCGGTCGGGCCGCTCCGCGGCCATGGCCTCGAGCATCGCGATCGCCTCGTCGAGGCGGTCGAGCTGGTTCAGGTTCTCGGCGATGCGCAGCCGGGCCGCCCAGTGGAGCGCCGTATCCGGCGGGATGCGCGCGAAGGCCGCGTTCGCATCCGCGTAGCGCTTCTGCTGCTCCAGGATGTCGCCGACCATGAGCTGCGCCGACGCGTCCTC
>CAIOSQ010000407.1 GCA_903860935.1 uncultured Rhodospirillales bacterium
GCTGTGCGGAAATCAAAGCTGGGGAGGTTTTGGGGACCTGGTGGCGGGTGCGGCTGGAGTAAGCTGCGGCGATGCAGACCCCGCTGGCCTCGCTGCCCCGCGCCGCTCTCTGGATGTCGGGCTGGCTGTTCCTGATGCTCGTCATCACCGTCGCCGGCCGCGAGGCGATGCGCGAGCTGAACGTCTTCCAGGTCATGGAACTGCGCGCGCTGATCGGCTTCGTGCTGCTCTGGCCGCTCGTGCACGCGGCAGGCGGTCTGCGCGCGATGGGCACCGCACGGCTGGGGCAGCATGTGCTGCGCAACATGGTGCATTACGCGGCGCAGTATTGCTGGCTCGCGGCGCTGCTGCTGATCCCCCTCGCGCAGGTCGTGGCGATCGAATTCACGATGCCCATCTGGTCCGCCTTGTTGGCGGTCGCGCTTCTCGGCGAGCGCATGGATCGCACGCGATGGATCGCCATCGCGCTGGGTCTTGCCGGGGTCGTGGCGATCGTGCGGCCCTCGGCGGCGGCGATCGATCTCGGCCAGGTGATCGCCCTGGTGTCAGCGATCGGCTTCGCCGGGTCGGTGGTGCTCGTGAAGTCGCTCACGCGCACCGATGCCGCGGTCAAGATCAGCTTCTGGATGCTCGTGGTGCAGAGCATCATCGGCCTCCCGCCCGCCCTGCAGGCCTGGGTCTGGCCCTCGCCGGGCGTCTGGGCCTGGACGACGGTCGTGTCCTTCTGCGGCGTCTACGCGCATTACTGTCTCGCGCGGGCCATGCAGCACGCGCCGGCGACGGTCCTCGTGCCGATGGATTTCGTGCGCGTGCCGCTCACCGCCGCGCTGGGCTGGGCCATCTATGGCGAGGACGTGGACATCTTCACCGTCGCCGGGGTCGTGCTCATCCTCGCCGGAAACCTGCTCAACCTGCGTCGCCGCTGAACCGCGCGAGGGCGGCCTCGAGAGCCGTCAGCGCTCTGCGGATATCCGTCTCGTCATTGTAGACATGCGGTGCGATGCGCAGGTTCCCGTCCCGCGCGGAACATATGACGCCATCCTCCTTCAGCGCGGCCAGCACATGCGCCGGATCACGCTCCGCGAGCGGGACGGCGACGATGTGGCTCTCGCGCTCCGGGTCCATGGAGAGCGCGGGGGCACCGCGCGCGGCCAGTTCCGTGCGCAGCATCGCGGCCAGCGCCATGACCCGCGTCTCGATCGCGCGCGCTGCCTGCGACCCGTCGACGGCGCTGACCGCGACCAGAGGTGTCCCGGCATCGACGCAGGCCTCACCCCTGTCGGCCTCCATCCCGCCGTCGCGGAAAGGAACCTGCCGGATCTGATAGCCACGGCGCTCCGACTGCCGCCACGGAAAATTGTTGGAGCTCTATTCCCGAGCGCCGATCGCGAGAGTCTCGCCCGGCCGCGCTGACCGACGGCACGAGCGCCACGTTGCGTCGCGCGACGCCGGCACGTGCGGTGAAGAGGCCGTGCGCGCGCTCCGCGGCCGTTTGCGCCTGCATGAAGTCGACGCCGTCAGCCGTCCAGCGATCCATGAACACGCAAGTGGCGTCGTGGAGCCGCGTGCTCCCGAGGCTGACCGCCGCGGTTTCGAGGTAGGTCTGCCGTTCGAGATCTGGGAAGAGTTGCCGCGCGGCATGGAGATCGATCATCGACGAACCCTCCCTTTCCTCGCCCGCGAGCAGGTGAATTCCAGAGTCGGCCGACAGCGCTACCGCTTTTCCTGCGCGCCCTCAACGCGAAGCCAGCCACTCCGCCAGCGGATCGACCAGCGCGGCGATGCCCTTGTAGGCGTGTTCGCCGGCGGGGAGGTGGCGGATGGCGGCGGCGAGGTTGTGGGCGTCCGCGGGCGGGAGGTCGCCCAGTTTCGTGACGCGGGTGTCGATGGTGAAGAGGATCGCGCGGCTTTTCGGCAGGCGGCGCAGGGTCTGGCGTTCGTTGCGCAGGAACAGGCCGTCGGCGAAGCGCTCCTGCGGCACGGCGTGCTTGCGCGGCGAATGCGGCTGGAACAGGTCGGGGCGGTCGTGGATCGTCCAGTTCCAGCGCTCGACGATGCGCCCGTCGGCGAGCGCGCCGAAGAAGCGGTCGACCGGCGCAGCGAGCGCCTTGTCGTAGTCCGGGACGGGGCCGTGGATTTCCGCGAGCGGCCGGCCGAGCTTCTCGCCCAGCCGCCAGCGCGAGGGAAAGCAGAGCGACGCGGCGACAAGGCGCGGCACGCCCGTGTCGTCGGCCTGGACGAGGCAGAGATCGTCAGGCACGACGCGGCCCGCGAGATCCAGCGGATGCATTGACGGGCTGCTCATGCCGATCAGTTCCGACGTCGCCGCGATCGCGAACATCGTACCCATGCGCGGATAGCGCGTTGGGAAGCGCCGGGGCAGATGGTCGAAGAGCAGCTGCGCCACCTCTTCGCCTGCCGCCTCGGTGCCGGGCAGCGCCGCGAAGACCTCGCCATGGTGCTCGGCGAGCAGGCGGCGCTTGAGCACCAGCTTTTCGCGCTGGTCATCGCCCAGCACGATCCA
>CAIOSQ010000408.1 GCA_903860935.1 uncultured Rhodospirillales bacterium
CATCGTCGCGGATGCGCGCGAGGCCTTCGTGCTGGAGACCGTGGGGCGGCACTGGGCGGTCGAGGAGATCTCCGGCGCGCGCGCCATTTCCAACACCTACACGATCGGTGTGCGGCGCAGCGCCGAGAGCACCGGTCTCGCCGCCTTCGTCAAGGCGCAGGGCTGGTGGAACGGCCGCGGCGCGCTCGACTTCGCGGCTGCGGTCACCAGCGAGGCCAATCCCGGACTGCCGGGCGCGCTGGCGCGCTGCGACCGGTCGCGTACGCGGCTTTCACGCCGCCTCGGGCGGATCGACGCCCTGGCGATGATGGCCAATCTGCGCGACCACGGCGCCGCCGCCGAGGGGCGCGCGGATTTCCACCCGCAGGACCTGAGCGGTCCCACCGTGTGCATGCATGCCGGCGACCGCAAGCGTATGGGCCAGAGCGTCGGCTCCCTGGTCAGCGATCTGCGTCCCGGTGGCGCCGCGCATTGGGTGACCGGCGCCTCCGCGCCCTGCACCGCGATCTTCCGCCCCGTGTTTCTCGATGCGGCGCTGCCGGAACAGGGACCGGTGCCGGGCGATCGCGACGACGGCGCGACGCGCTGGTGGGCGCACGAGGCGCTGCATCGCGGGGCGCTGGCCGGCGACTATGCCGGGTTCATGGCCGATTTCGCCGGCGCGCGCGACGCGCTCGAAGCGCGCTTTGCCGCCCGCGTCGAAGAGGCGATCGCGCGTCCCGGCCGAGCCGGCGCCGCGTCTCGTGCCCGTCTCGCCGCCGCCTGCTGGCGCGAAGCCGATCGCGAGGAGGCGCGCTGGCTCTCCCGCCTGCCCCGCTTTGCGGCCGTCGCGGTGCGTCCTGCCTATCGTCGCAGCTGGGAGCGCTTCGGCGCCCTCGCCCGCGCGCGGTGAACGCGCGGGTCGGCGCCTGCGACGATCACATCTGGCCGAGCTGGCGCGCGTGGTGCGCCAGATGGTCGGCGACGAAGCTCTGGATGAAGTAGTAGCCGTGATCGTAGCCGGCGTGACGGCGCAGCGTCAGCGCCTGGCCCGACGCGGCGGCCGCGGCCTCCAGCAGCTCGGGCTTGAGCTGCTCGGCGAGGAACTTGTCGGCGAGACCCTGGTCGACCAGGATCTCGCGCGCGAAGGGCCGCGCACGCATCAACGCGCTGGCATCGTAGGCGGCCCAGGCCGAACGATCGGGGCCGAGATAGTTGCCGAGCGCCTTGTGGCCCCAGGGGCAGTCCATCGGCGCCGAGATCGGCGCGAAGGCCGAGCAGCTGCGGAAGACGTCCGGT
The DNA here is from genome assembly GCA_903860935.1 of uncultured Rhodospirillales bacterium. Taxonomy (GTDB): domain Bacteria; phylum Pseudomonadota; class Alphaproteobacteria; order CACIAM-22H2; family CACIAM-22H2; genus CAIOSQ01. The sequence goes on from CAIOSQ010000408.1 coordinate 1,279, forward strand.
CGGCGCAGCGCCGTGACCAGCGCGCCATGCCCGCCCATCGAATGACCGAACACGCCGCGCCGCGCCGGATCGGTCGGGAAATGCGCGTCGATCAGCGCCGGCAGTTCCTCCGTGACATAGGAAAACATCCGGTAGTTGGCGCTCCACGGCGCCTGGGTGGCGTCGACATAGAAGCCGGCGCCCTGGCCGAAATCCCAGGCGTCGCGGTCGCCCGGGAGCTGCGGCTCGCGCGGGCTGGTGTCCGGCATGACGACGATCATCCCGAGTTCGGCGGCGACGCGCTGCGCCCCCGCCTTGATCGTGAAGGTCTCCTCGGTGCAGGTCAGCCCGGCGAGATAGAACAGCACCGGCAGCCGCCGCTCGCGCCCCGCCGCCGGGACGAAGGCGGCGAAGCGCATCGCTCCGCCGCAAGCGGCGGAGGCGTGGCGGTAGAAGCCCTGCACGCCGCCGAAGCAGCCATGCTCGGCGAGCGTCTCGATCGTCCCGGCCATGTCGGTCGTCCTGTCGTCAGTAGGTCAGCACCGTGCGGATCGACTCGCCGCGCCGCATCATCTCGAAGCCTTCGTTGATCTTATCGTGCGGCATGACATGGGTGACCAGATCGTCGATGTTGATCTTGCCGTCCATGTACCAGTCGACGATGCGCGGCACCTCGGTGCGCCCGCGAACGCCGCCGAAGGCCGTGCCCTTCCAGGTGCGGCCGGTGACGAGCTGGAACGGGCGCGTGGAGATCTCCTGGCCCGCGCCGGCGACGCCGATGATGACCGAGACGCCCCAGCCGCGATGGCAGCATTCCAGCGCCTGGCGCATCAGCTTCGTGCTGCCCACGCATTCGAAGGAATAGTCGGCGCCGCCCTTGGTCAGTTCGACGATATGGGCGACGACGTCTTCCTTGAGTTCGCTCGGGTTGACGAAATGCGTCATGCCGAACTTGCGCGCGATCGCCTCGCGTGCCGGGTTGATGTCGACGCCGACGATCATGTCGGCACCGGCGAGGCGCGCGCCCTGGATGACGTTGAGGCCGATGCCGCCGAGGCCGAAGACCACGACATTGGCGCCGGGCTCGACCTTGGCCGTGTTGATCACCGCGCCGATGCCCGTCGTCACGCCGCAGCCGATGTAGCAGACCTTGTCGAAAGGCGCGTCGGGCCGGATCTTGGCCAGCGCGATCTCCGGCAGCACCGTGAAATTCGCGAAGGTGGAGCAGCCCATGTAGTGAAGCACCGGCTTGCCGGTGCAGGAGAAGCGGCTCGTGCCGTCCGGCATCACGCCCTTGCCCTGGGTGGCGCGGATCGAGGTGCAGAGATTGGATTTGCGGCTGAGGCAGGTCTTGCACTGCCGGCATTCCGGCGTATAGAGCGGGATCACGTGGTCGCCCTTCTTGAGCGACGTCACGCCCTTGCCCACGTCGACGACGACGCCCGCGCCCTCATGGCCGAGGACGACCGGGAACTGGCCCTCCGGATCGGCGCCCGAGAGCGTGTATTCGTCGGTGTGGCAGATGCCCGTGGCCTTCACCTCGACCAGGACTTCGCCCTCCTTCGGTCCCTCGAGATCGATCATCTCGAGGACCAGCGGGGCCTTGGCCTGATAGGCGACTGCGGCGCGAACCTTCATTGTCTCGTCTCCTCGGATTTTCGCTATGCGTCAATGCGTCTTGGCGTTGGCGGCGGCGAGCGCCTTCGCCCATTCCTCGCGGATCCAACGCGCGCAGGCGACGTTGTTCTCGAAGATCGAATATTTATGGCCCATGCCGTAGTCGCAGGCCGGAATATGCTCGCACGAGATCTGGCCGATCGGGCTTTCGTCATGCGTCGCATGATGGGCGAGCAGGTCGCGCACGACGCGCTTCCACGGCTCCAGTCGCGCCTCGTCCCAGTCGGCGACGTATTCGCCGGGATTGGGCTTCATGAACGGATACTGGATGCCCCGACCGAAGCGGCCGTCGGGGTGCTTGGCCCAGATGTTGATCGGGTTGGCCGGCACCGCGGCGCGCGCATGCGCGTGGTGGATGAAATTGGCGTCGATCCATTTCTTGGCGACGTTGCCGGGCTTGGACGGATCCAGGATCAGCGCCCCCGAATCCACGTCCGCCTTCATGTCCTGGACCTTCTGCTCCTCGGGGTTGTCGATCTTGAAGATCACGTGGCTGTGGTCGAGCGTCATGTAGAACGGCACGCCGCGCGCCTTGACCAGTGCCGCCACCTTCTCGACGCGGCCGAGATGCTCCGACCACATGTTCACATGCACCTCGAAGCAGGGCACGACGCCGTGGCGCATGCCGAAATCATGGGCGCGCATGTAGAAGTCGGCGACCTCCGCATCCGTCAGCACATGGCCGTCGGCGTGGTTGGTCATCACCTGGACGTTCTGGACCTTGTTGCCCAGCAGACGCCCCTTGATGATGTTCTGTTCGAACAGCGTCTCGTCGCGGCCCAGCGTGTAGAACCAGCCGCCGGCGAGGATCGGCAGGTCGTATTGCTCCGAGGCCTTCAGAAGGTCGCGGAACTCCTCGTCGGGCGGCGTGCGGTCGATGAAGTCGAACACGCCCGCTTCCTTGACCATGCGCACCTTGGTCGCGATGTCCGGGATGTTCGTGTCCTGGTGCGTCGTGCCACCGGCCGTGCAGCCGATCTTCAGGTCACCGAGTTGGCGCATCGTCGTCTCCCTTGTCGTTGCGCGTCACCGCGCGATGTAGTCCGCGCCCAGCGGCCGGGCCGAGTTGACGCCGCCATAGCTCCGGCCGCCATGACCGGGCGGCGGTGCGCCGAACCAGCGGTCGTCCCGCGTGTCGTCGGCCGGTTGCCAGCGCACGTCGCAGGACAGCCGGACGCGGCCGCCATCGAGCATGTTATCGCAGGACCCGTGGAGCGAGAACATATCGAAAAGAATGACATCGCCCGCCGCGAAATCGGCCGTCAGCAGGCGCGCGCCCCGGGACGCCGCGAAGTTGACGGCGTCTTCCGGGAAGGAGCCGGGCATGGTGTCGCGGTCGACATCGAGGCCGCGATAGCGCGCGACGAGATCCGCGAAGCGGTTGGAGCCTTCGACGAAGACGATCGGCCCGGCTTCGAGGGGCACGTCGCCCAGCGGGATCCATGCGGTCAGGACGTTGTCCGAACCGCGGTTCATGTAGACATGGTCGAAATGCAGCGGGCTGGCGCGGCCGGCGAGCATGGTGCGCAGCCAGAGGAAATCGAAGGGCCTGGCCGCGCATCCGAGCAGGGCGCCGGCGATGGCGCCGAGGCCAGGCCCGTGGGAGACCGCGCGCAGTCGCGGCCCCTCGCAGACAGACCGCCAGAACGGGCCGGGATCGGGATGGAGCGCGGCGCGCTGGCTGGTTCCGGTGGCGATTCCGTCGATGGCGGGTGCCGCGATCTCTCCCACCTCCCGGAGCCGCCCGAACACCTCGGCGCGCGCCGCCAGCACCGCGGCACGGTCGAGCGCGCCGCGCAGCAGGATGTAGCCGTCCTGAGCCAGGGCCGCGCGCCACGCCGCTGGCTCGCGGGGCGCGCCCGAAAAGCCGCGCAATTCGCCCGCGAGCCCGGCGGGGACGGGCTGTCCGGCGATGCGCATGGCGTCGTGTCTGAGCATGTCGTCCCCCCCTGGCGCACCCGGCCCGTTTTAGGGGGCCGCCAGTGTCACGGTCAAACCGTCGCGCGCGGCAGCCGCAGCCGCGCCTTGAGCCCGGGCGCGTTGTCCGCGAGATCTAGTGTCCCGCCATGCAGCTTGGCGACCGAGACGACGAGGCTGAGCCCGAGCCCGCTTCCGGGCGAGGAGCGGCTCGCCTCCAGCCGGTAGAAGCGGCGCGTGACCTTGTCGCGCTCAGCCTCGGGTATCCCGGGTCCGTCGTCGTCGACCGTGATCTCGGTCTCGGTCCCGGCCTGGGCGGTGGCGACCCTGACCGTGCCGCCGGGCGGCGTGTACTTGATCGCGTTGTCGAGCAGGTTCGCGACCACCTGGGCCAGGAGCATGCGGTCGCCGATGCACTCCGCCGCCGCGAGGTCCGCGACCAGGGTGAGGCCGCGCTGCTCGGCGAGCGGCTGGTAGAACTCGACCATGTCCTCCGCCAGCGCCGCCAGATCCACGCGCGCGAAGGCCGCGCGCCGGTGACCGGCCTCGATCTCCGCGATGCGCAGCAGCGCCTCGAACAGGCGGACCACCTGGTCGAGTTCCTGGAGCGCGGCCTCGGCCGAGGCGCGGAAGCGGGCGGGCGAATCGGCGCCGCCAAGCGCGGTCTCGAGCCGGCCGCGCAGCCGCGTCAGCGGCGTGCGCAGGTCGTGGGCGATGGCGTTGGAGACCTGCCGCACGCCGTCGACGAGTTCGGAGAGCCGGTCGAGCATGACGTTGAGATCGGCGGCAAGCCGGTCGAATTCGTCGCCGGCACCGCTCAGCGGCACGCGCGGAGACAGATCGCCGAGCACGACCCGGTCGGCGACCGAGGAGATGCGCGCGAGGCGCCGCGCCAGCATCTGGCGGGCCAGCAGGCCGATCAGGATCGAGGCGGCGAACGCGAGCAGGACCGACCACAGCAGGGTTTCCGCCACCACCGTACGCACGTCGAGCCGGACCTGGATGTCGCGGCCGACATAGAGCCCATGGGTATCGCCGGCGGGCACGCGCAGCACGCGGGCCGTCGAGTTCGCCGGCTTGCGCAGGATCTCCAGCTCGAACCATTTGAGCGTCGTCTCGGCCGGTGCGCTTTCGAGGTTGCCGGCGACGATCCGGCGCGTGCCGTCGACCAGCGCGATGATCTCGTCCTCGTCGGGTTCGTCGGCGAGCCTGGTCTCGATGGCGCGGATCAGCGCCTGTATCCCGCCGGCCCGGTGGCGCTCGAGCAGCGTCTCCGTCGCCGCCAGGATGGCGCGGTCGGTCTGGCGCGCGAGATAGCTCTCGGTGCGCCAGTAGATGTAGCCGGCGAGCACCAGGGCGAGGCCGGCGAAGAGCGCGGCGTAACCAACCGCAAGCCGCAGCACCGTCGACCGGATCGCGAGGGCGCGCGGCATGCGGCGGATCAGGGCTCGGGGCGCAGGCTGTAGCCGGCGCCCCGGATGGTGTGGAGCAGCGGCCGCGGGAAGCCCTTGTCGATCTTCTGGCGCAGGCGGCTGACATGGACGTCGATCACGTTCGTCTGCGGATCGAAATGATAGTCCCAGACCGCTTCGAGCAGCATCGTGCGCGTCACCACCTGGCCGGCATGTCGCATCAGGTATTCGAGCAGGCGCAGCTCGCGCGGCAGCAGGTCGAGGCGTCGCCCGGCCCGTCGCACCTCGCGCGACAGCAGGTCGAGCTCGAGATCGGCGACGCGCAGCACGGTCTCGACCGCCTTGGCGTGGCCGCGGCGCAGGATCGCCTCCAGCCTGGCCTGTAATTCGGCGAAGGCGAAGGGCTTGGTCAGATAGTCGTCGCCGCCGGCCTTGAGGCCGCGCACCCGCTCGTCCACCTGGGCGAGCGCCGAGAGAATCAGGACCGGCGTGACGCTGCCGGTGCGGCGCAGCGTCTCGATCATCGTCAGCCCGTCGATGCCGCCCGGCAGCATGCGGTCGACGATCAGCGCGTCGAAGGCTTCGCCCGTGGCGCGATACAGGCCCTCGCGCCCGTCCGGCGCGTGCTCGACCGCATGCCCGGCCTCGCTCAGGCCCTTGATCACGAACCGCGCGACCTCAAGATCGTCTTCGACCAGCAGGAACCGCATCTCGACAGCGCTAGCCGATCCAGGCGCCGCGCCGCAAGACGATAAGCGGGGGTCTATGAGCAAGGGGCCGGCATGTGGTGACTGATATGGGGATCGCGGGGTTTCGTGGGGGATGCCCTGTCGGCGGAATTCGGTTAGTCTCCCCCGTTCGCGCCGCCATGGACCCAGACCCTGCCACCGCCTTTCCCGCCCGGCTCGACGCTGCCGCGATCGCCCGCGGCCTGATGCGTGGCCTGGATCGCGAGGGCTGGCGCTGCCTGACCGAGGTGCCGCTCGCCTCGGGCCATCGCGCCGACGTGATGGCGCTCGACGAGGCGGGCCGGATCCTGATCGCCGAGATCAAATCCTCGCGCGACGATTTTCGCGCCGACCGCAAATGGCGCGCCTATCTCGATCATTGCGATCTCTTCGCCTTCGCCGTCGCGCCCGATTTCCCGCTCGCGGTCCTGCCGCCCGAGGCGGGGATCTATGTCTGCGATTCCTATGCCGCGCATGCGCTTCGGCCGGCGGCTGCGGTCCAGGCGCCGCTCGCCCCCGCGCGCCGGCGACAGGCCCTGATCCGCTTCGCGCGCCTCGCGGCCGACCGCTGGCGCCGCGGCCTCGTCGATCCCGGCGACGGCCTTGACGGCGGCGATTGACCCTTTCCTCTCACGCAAAGGCCCCCATGCTCGCCGCGGAAATCGCGACAATCCTTCTCCTGGTGCTGCTCAACGGCTTCCTCGCGATGTCCGAGCTCGCCGTGGTCTCGTCGCGGCGCAGCCGGCTCCAGATGATGGCGTCGGCGGGCCGCCGCGGCGCCGCCCATGCGCTGGAGCTCAACCGCGACCCCGGGCGATTCCTGTCGACGGTCCAGGTCGGCATCACCCTGGTCGGCATCGTCGCCGGCGCGGTGAGCGGCGCCGCGCTCGGCGCGCGTGCGGCTGCGGTGCTCCGCGATTTCGGCATCGGCGCGGCGGCTGCCGACGCGGCGGGCTATGTCGCGGTGATCGCCACGATCGCCTTCCTGTCGGTGGTCGCCGGCGAGCTGGTCCCGAAGCAGCTCGCCCTGCGCAACGCCGAGGCGATCGCCTGCCTGGTCGCGCCGACGATGCGCGCCCTGTCGCGCCTTGCCTCGCCCTTCGTCGTCCTGCTGTCCCGCACCAGCCAGGCGCTGCTGCGGCTGTTCGGCGCGCGGGCGCCGGCGGAGACGACGGTGACCGAGGACGAGATCCGCGCCCTGATCGCCGAGGCCGAGAGTGCCGGCGTCGTCGAACCGCAGGAGCGCCGCATGATCGCGGGCGTCATGCGCCTGGGCGACCGACCGGTGCGGGCGGTGATGACCCCGCGCATGGACATCGACTGGATCGACGCCGCCGCCGGGCACGAGGCGATACGCCGCCAGATCCGCGCCAGCGGTCATGCCCGGCTCGCGGTCTGCGACGGCACGCCCGAGAAGCTGGTCGGGGTCGTCCACGCCAAGGACATGCTGGACGCGCTGATCGACGGGCGCCCCTTCGATCTCGCGGCCCTGTTGCACCAGCCGCCGGTCATGCCCGATACGCTGGCCACGCTCGACGCGCTCGAGCGGCTGCGCGCGACGCCGCTCGGCCTCGCCGCGGTCCACGACGAATACGGTCATTTCGAGGGCATCGTCACCGCGATGGACATCCTTGCCGCGATCGCGGGGGATTTCGCTGCGCCCGGAGACCAGGGGCCGGTCGCCGCCGCGGCGACCCGTCGCGACGACGGGTCCTGGCTCCTCGACGGCGCGATGGACGTCGTCGAAGCCTCGGAGATGCTGCCGCTCGCCCTTCCGGCCGAGCGGCAGTACCACACGCTGGCGGGGCTTGTGCTGTTCGGTCTCAAGCGCGTGCCGGCGACCGGCGACCATGTCGAGATTGACGGCTGGCGGTTCGAGGTCGTCGACATGGACGGTCGGCGCATCGACAAGATCCTGGCCCAGCGCATCCCGCTGCACCGCCGCGGCACCGGCTGAGCGACGGCTGGTCCGCGCCGATGGCTCAGCGGTCGGCGAGCGCCGCCGTCGCGATTCCTGCGATGCGCCGGGCCACCGCGGCGATGTCGAAGCTGCGATCCGCGTAGGCCAGCGCGTTGCGGCCAAGCTCGGCCCGCAGCGCCGGGTCGCTGGCCAGACGCTCGGCTGCCGCGACGAAGCCGGCGCGATCGCCCGCCGGAACGACGATCCCGGCTTTTTCGCGGGTCAGGATCCGTGAGGCGAGATTCTCCGCCGGCATCGCCGCCAGCAGCGGACGGCCAGCGCAGAGATAGGTCAGCACCTTTGACGGCACCGAATAGATGCCGGCATCGGGTTCGAGCACGGCCATCAGCACGTCGCCGGTGGCGACCACCTGGGGCAGCGCGGCGAAATCCTGGAAGGGCAGCAGCACGAGGTTCGACAGCCCGGCACCGTTGGCGCGCAGCCAGTCCGCGCCGATCCCCTCGGACACCACGACCACGCGGATGTCCGGACGGTCCTTGAAACGCTCCGCGGCGGCCAGCAGCAGGCCGGGATCGTGCTTGAGGCCGATCGTGCCGGAATAGAGGAACACCAGCTTGTCGGCGAGTCCGTGGGTGCGCGCCCAGGGATTGTCGCGCGGCTGCGGCGGCAGCTCCTCGCGCGGCGCCCAGTTTTCGACCACGTCGATGCGCGCGCGCGGCAGTCCCCAGCGCTCCAGGATCGGGACGAAATCCTCGGTGATCACGATGGCGCGCGCGGAGCCGCGCAGCAGCTTGCGCTCCAGGGCGACATAGCGCGCGCCGACGAGATGCCCGATCACCGGCAGCTTGCGGCCGAGGATGCGCGAGATCGCGACCGAATTGATGTCCTGGACCCAGAACACGAAGGGTACGCCCAGGCTTCGCGCGGCACGCCAGGCATGATGCTGCGGATCGAGGGTCGAGTTGGCGGAGAACACGATCTCCGGCTTCCAGTCGAGGATCGTCCGCGCGAGCAGCCGGCCATAGGCCAGTTCCTGACCCAGGCGCTTGACGTAGCTGTACTTGGCGAATTCGCCCGGCAGGGACAGGCCGCGCGTCTCGAAGCCGGGCGGATCGCCGGGCTGAGGGGTGAGCGGTCCCTTCGGCGTCTGGAAGCCGGGAAAATGCACGTGCAGGACCTGATGCCCGTCGCGCGCCAGCTGGCGGGCCAGCTGCACCAGGAAGGCGTGGCCCGAATAGTCGTGCAGCAGGATCCTCACGCGCGCCTGGCCTCGACGATCAGACAGTCGCCGCGCCCGGCGCGGTTCCAGGCCGTGCGCTCGGCGGCGCCGAGCGTCATCGCGCGCAGCATCAGCGGGATCACACGCGCGGGCTCGCGCTGGCGCCGTGGCGCATCGGGGAAGTCGCGGGCGATCTGCGACTGCGCCCACCACAGGGCCGGTGTGACGCTGCGCGTGGCCTCGACCTCGAAGCCGGTGTCGCGCAGCAGCGCCGACAGCCGCGCGGCGTCGAAATGCGTGATGTGGAAGGGCACGTGCCAGTTGATCCAGTCGGACCCGAAGCGCTCGCGCAGCGCGCTTGCCGCATTGGGCAGGCTGATCCACAGCGCGCCGCCCGGGGCCATCACGCGACGGATCGCCTGCAGCATGCCGCGCGGATGCAGCGCGTGCTCAAGGACGTTCGAGAGCACCACGACGTCGTAGGGCGCGCTCGGCCGCAGCGCGGTGATGTCGACGTCGTAGACCACGAAGCCCTTGCGCCGCGCCGCCTCCGCCGCGACGCGGTTGAGTTCGAGTCCCTCGGCCTGGAAGCCGTTGGCGGCGTACATCGCGAGGCCGCGCCCCTCGTTGCAGCCGACATCCAGGAGCCGGCCGGCGCCGCGCCGCGCGTGGAAGGACACGTCGCCGTCGAGGCGCAGCAGCAGCCGGTAGAGCGGCGAGGCCAGGAACATGGCGCGCAGCCGCGCCCAGGCGCTGCCCGTCTCGCCCTCGCCGCCGAAATTGTAGTGGCGCTCGTAGAGGGTGCGCAGCTCGTCCTGGGTCGGCAACGGGTCGGTCTGCCACAGGCCGCAGGCGGTGCAGGCGAGGATCCGCCACTGGCCCGGCGACCCGAAGCGGTTGTCGCGCACGGCTGGCTCGACGACCCGGAAGGCCTCGCCGTCGCAAAGCAGGCAGCTGGCGCTCATTTCTCGACCATCTTCTGACGTCGTTCGTGGAGCTTGGCGTCGACCAGGAAGCGGAACCAGAAGGTCTGGAGCACGAAGAAGATCAGGCCCCAGCGGCCGTCGAGGAAGCCGCGCTTGAGCACGTAGCGATAGAAGAACAGGCCGAGGGCGCGCCAGAACATGGGCGCGCGGTTGTAACGGCCGCGCAGCGCGCGCTTCTCGGCGACCGGATCGCCGGTGCCCGGCTGGATCACGCCGCTGCCTGAGGGCGCGAGGATCTCGTCAACTTCGGCGTCGGCCCAGCGATTATGCCGCGCGGTCCACTCGGCGAGCGACAGCCGGATGTCGTCGATCATCGGGTTGGCGAGCTTGCCGCTTGGCCCGTCGACGAAGAAATGCTGATCGTATTTGCGCGACTCGCAGCGCCCGCGGCCGGTGCGGAAGAGGCGCATGTGGTGGATCGGCCACATGCCGCCATGGCGGATCGGCTGGCCGTGAAAATGGACAAGGCGCGGCACGTAGTAGCCGACGATCCCGCCCGGTGGACCGTCGCCCGCGAACAGCGCGCGCAACTCGGCCGCGAGTCCGTCGCTGACACGCTCGTCGGCGTCGAGATGAAGCTGCCAGGGATGCGCGAGGGGCAGTGTGTCGATCGCCCAGTTGCGCTGCGCGCCGTAGCTCTCGAAAGGATGCCGGGTGATGATCGCGCCGGCTGCCGCGGCGATCTCCAGCGTCGCGTCGGTGGAGCCGGAATCGACGACATGGATGTCGCCGCTGAGGCCGCGCACGGAGGCCAGCGTCGCGCCGATCGTGTCGGCGGCGTTGAAGGTCAGGACGACGACGGAGATCGGGAGCACGGGATCGGCCAGCGGTTGGTCTGATGGCGCGCGCGTGGGCGCGGGCGCCTCGGGCATGGGGCTCATGGCGGCGGAACCCTGCCCTCGGCGAGCGCTCGATACACGGCCTCGAGCCGGACGGCAATCTCCGCCCAGTCGTAATGGGCGGTGACGAAGTCGCGCCCGCGCGCACCCATCGCCGCGGCCGCGGCGGGATCGGCGAGCAGGGCGGCCAGCGTCTGCGCGATGTCGCCGATCGCGGTGGTGGCGACGCGCCCGGCATCGGCCGCTGCGATTTCGCGCCAGATATTGACCTTGTCCGAGATCAGGACCGGAACCCCGCACGCCATCGCCTCGATCACGGCAATGCCGAAATTTTCCGAATAGGAGGGCAGGACGAAGCAATCGGCGTCGCGAAAGGCCTCGAGCTTGGCGATGCCGGGCAGCAGCCCGGGGAAGCTGACGCGATCGGCGACCCCGTACTCGGCGGCCCAGGCCCGGGCCGGCGCCTCCATCCCGTCATCCGGTCCGGCGACGACCAGGTGCAGGTCCGGCTGACTCGCGGCCACCCGCGCGAAGGCGGGGATCAGCAGGTCCAGCCCCTTCTTGAAGTTGAGCCGCGACAAGAACAGGACGATCCGCCGGCCAGCCGTCTCGGGCAGGCGGCGGCGCAAGCCCCCGGGCTGGGGAAGCGACGCATAGGCCGACAGGTCGAGGCCGTTGGGGATCACGACCCCAGGCGCGCCGAACACGGCGGGCGCGGCGAGGCTCGCCTCCTCCGCGGCGGTCCAGTGCAGGGCTGCCGCCTCGCGGATCACGCGGTCCTGGAACAGCAGGCCGAGCACGCGTTTCTCCAGCCGGCGGCGCTGGCGGATGAAGGGGTCGAGCGTGCCGTGGGGCCGCAGCAGATAGGGCGTCGCGTGGCGGCGGCAGGCCCGCGCGGCGGCCCAGACATGGAACAGGAACAGCGAATGGATATGGACCACGTCGGCGGCGGCGACGGCCTCGTCGAGCGCCCTGGCCAGGGGCCAGGAGGTCGCGAAGCCCCGGGGCGCGCCCTGTGCGAAGACCCGGACGGCGACCCCGCCATCGTCGAAGCTGACGCCCGCGACAAGGCCCTCGCCGGGACCGGCGTCGCGGTCGGTGGTGTAGATAGAGACCTCGTGGCCGCGGCGGGCGACGGCGCGGGCCATCTCGCGGGCGGCCTTGGCGGGCCCCCCGGTGCGTTCGGCCAGGGAGGCGATGACATGAAGGATGCGAATGGCGGGCACCGGACCTCTGGAAGGCCGGGCAATGTTCTTGATCGCGGGTCCGGCTTCAAGGACAGAACGCGCTGTCCCGGCACCCTATTTCCTCAACCCACGCGGATCTTGACTGTGCAGCAATCCCGTCTGTGATATCCTTGTTGGAATTACGTCATACGAATGAGGGCGACAGGACGGTTTTGGAATGCGCATTCTCGTTCTAGGTGCCGGTGGCGTCGGCGGCTATTTCGGCGCCCGCCTGATCGAGGCGGGTACGAAGGTCACGTTCCTGGTGCGTCCGCGACGCGCCGGACAGATCGCGCGCAGCGGCATCGTGGTCGAGAGCCAGCACGGCAGCTTCGCAGTGCACCCGCAATTCGTGACCGAGGTGCGCGACCGCGCCTGGGATCTTGTGCTGCTCGCCTGCAAGGCCTACGACCTCGATGGCGCGATCGCGGCTATCGAACCGGCCATCGGCGCCGACACGATCATCCTTCCGCTTCTCAACGGCATAGCCCATCTCGATAAGCTCGATGCGCATTTCGGCGCCGATCGGGTCGCTGGCGGCGTCGCCTACATCGCGGCGTCGCTGACCGCCGAGGGCGTGGTCCGCCACCTCAACACGGTCCATCGCCTCGGCTTCGGCGGACGCCAGGGCTTCCAACCGGCGGCGCTGACGGGGCTCTCCGAGGCGTTTCGCAACAGCGTCGTCGATGTCCGCCTGCTCGACAATCCGATACAGGCGCTGTGGGACAAGCTGACGCTGCTCGGGCCGCTTGCCGCCATGACCTGCCTGATGCGCGCCCCGGTCGGCCGCATCGTCGCCGCCGATGGCGGCGCGCTGACCATGCGCCAATGCCTCGGCGAGGTGATCGCGATCGCCGAGGAGAGCGGCCACATGCCCGCGGGCAACGTCATCACGTCGAGCGAAAAGGCGCTGACCGAGGCGGGATCGAAATTCGCGGCGTCGATGCTGCGCGACATGGAGCGCGGCGGCCCGACCGAGGGGCCCCATATCGTCGGCGACCTCGTCGCGCGCGCCAAGGCCGCCGAGATCGACACGCCGTTGCTGCGCCTCGCCTGGCTCCACCTCCAGGCCTACGAGGCCGGTCGCGCCCCGCATTGAGCCGGCGGTTCCGCGCCGCCTTGCGCGCTGCTATAACCCGGTCGGCCCGACCCTACCGGCTTTCGCATGACCCCCGTTTCCCCTGGTGAATTCCGCGCGCGGCTCCTCGCCCGCTACGTGAGCACGCATGCCTCCGTGGCTGGTGCGCGCGACGGCCTCGAGCGCCGGCGACCCTTTCTCGAACGCCTCGTGCGCGATCATTTTCCGCCCGCGCGCGAGGCCGAGATCCTCGATCTCGGCTGCGGCCATGGCGCCCTCGTCTGGGCCGCCCGCAATCTTGGCTACGCACGCGCACGCGGCGTCGACGCCAGCCCGGAACAGGTCGCCGCCGCGCACGACCTCGGCATCGACGGCGTCGTCCAGGGCGACCTGTGCGCGACCCTGGCAGATCTGGCTCCGGCCTCGCTGGACGCGATCGTCCTGTTCGACCTTTTCCACTATTTCGCCAAGCACGAGCAGATGGCGATCGCCGACGCCGTCCATCGCGCGCTGCGCCCCGGCGGTCGTTTCATCCTGCATCTGCCGAACGCCGAGGCCATCTTCGCGGCGCGCATGCGCTACTGGGACGTGCTGGCGGAAGACGCCTTCACCCGCGCGTCGATCGCCCAGCTGCTGCGCGCCTGCGACTTCGCGCGCGTCGACTGCTACGAGGATCGTCCGGTCGCACATGGGCTGCGCAGCGCCGTGCGCGCGGCGCTCTGGCCGGTGTTGCGTGGCGCGATGCGCTTCGCCCTCGCGGTCGAGACCGGCGAGAGCGGGCGCGAGGCGATCTTCAGCCAGTGCCTGCTGGCCGTCGCGCACAAGTGATCCGGCGGAATAGCGTTCCGATGGCCGCCGTTCTCCTTTTTCACCCGAGCTGCCGGTGCGACAGATGAGGATCCTCTATATCGGTTTCGACATCGAAGGCGTCGGTGGCATCGCCACCTACAGCCGCCACCAGATCCGCGCCCTCCGCCAGCTCGGATGCGACGTCTTCGCGCTGTCCATCGACAAGCAGGACAAGTTCGCGGAGCGCGGCCTGGTCGACCAGCGCTTCGCCTTCGGCGGCAAGCTGAACGCGGTGACGCGCGCGCTCACCACGCTCGCCGCGCAGCGTTACGACGCGGTCATGCTCAACCACGTCTACCTCGCCGGGCTCGGGCTCATGGCCAAGCGCCTGAAGGGCACGCCCTACGCGCTCAACGTCTACAACATCGACATCCTCTGCCCGCTGCCGCGGCTGCGCGAATACGCCTTCGCCGAGGCGGATCTCGTCCTCGCCGATTGTCGCTACACGATCGAGAACATGCCGCGCTTCCATCGTCGCGTGCCGCCGACCGGGCTTCTCTACGACCCCGTCGACGTCAGCGTGTTCCGCCCGATGCCGATCGCCGCGGCGCGTGCCGAGGTCATGCGCCGGTTCCCCGCGATGGGCGACATCTCCGGGCGATTCGTCTGCGTCACCGTCGCCCACATGGCCGGGCCGCCGAACAACAACAAGGGCCATCGCCAGACCATCGAGGCGCTGGCCCGGATGCGCGATCCGCGCTTCCTCTATCTCGTCGTCGGCGAAGGCCCCGACCGCGCCGCCATCGAGGCGCATGTCCGCGCTCACGGCGTCGAGGACCAGGTGTTCCTCACCGGCCTCGTGCCGCAGGACGCGCTGCCCTTCCTCTACGCCTGCGCCGACACGGCGATCCTCGTCGCCAAGGGTGGCCCCGGCCTGGGCGAGGCCGTGCCGCTCGGTCTGCTCGAGGCGGCAGCCGCCGGCGTTCCCTTCGTGTGCGGCAACGAGGATGGCTCGATCGAGGCGATCGATCCGCAGCGCCCCAACGGCATCGCCATCGACCCGTCCGATATCGAGGCGCTGGCGGCGGCACTGCGCCGCCTCGCCGACGACGAGGTCCTGCGGCGTGAAATGGGTCTGAACGGCAAGCGCGTCGTCGACGACGTCTTCCAGTTCGAACGTTTCGTGGCGGTGCAGGGCGAGCATCTCGCGATGCATCTCGGCCTGCCCGCCGGTCGCGCGCGGGAAGCCGCATGAGCGACGCACCCCGCCATTACCGCGCCCGCATCTACGGTCGCTATGTCGAGGCGGCCGGCGCCGAGGTCGCGCCGGCGACGCTCGCGGGTCTGGCGCCGCGGATCCCCTATCTGCAACGTCTGGTGGGTCGCCATTTCCCGCGCCGTCACGACGCCGCGATCCTCGATCTCGGCTGCGGTCATGGCGCCTTGCTGCATGTCGCGCAGTCGATGGGCTACAGGAATATCGGCGGCGTCGACGGCAGCCCGTCCCAGATCGAGGCAGCCCGGCGCCTCGGCATCGAGGGCGTGCGCTACGGCGACATGTTCGAGGTCGTGCGCGCCCTGCCCGCGGACAGCCTCGACGCGGCGATCTCCTTCGACGTCATCGAGCATCTCGACCGCGACGAGATCATCGCCTTCACCGACGAGATCGTGCGCGTGCTCAAGCCGGGCGGTCGCTGGATCGTCCACGTGCCCAACGGCGCGTCGCCCTTCGCCGCCGCCGCGCTCTACAGCGACCTCACCCACGAACTCGCCTTCACGGCGGAGTCGATCACGCAGCTCGCGCTGTCCTCCGGCTTTTCCACGGTCGCCTTCGCCGAGGACGAGCCGGTGGTGCATGGTCTGCGCAGCGCGCTGCGCCTCGTCGCCTGGCGCGCGATCCGCGCGCTGCTGCGCTTCTACCTCAAGGCCGAGACCGGTGCGGTCGGCCATCCCGTCCTGACCCAGAATTTCCTCGCCGTGCTGACGAAGTAAACGAGATGTGCGGCATCAACGGCATCTTCTCCCACGGCCCTGACGCGCCGCCGGCCGATCTCGCGGAGCTGCGCCGGACCCGCGACCGCATGGCCGCGCGCGGCCCCGACGGCGCCGGCGAATGGGTCTCCGACGACGGACGCGTCGCCTTCGGCCATCGTCGCCTGTCCATCATCGACCTGCGCAGCGTCGCGGACCAGCCGATGCGCGACGCGTCCGGCGCGCTGACGGTGGTCTTCAACGGCGAGCTCTATGGCTATCGCGGACTGCGCGCCGAGCTGGCCGCCGCCGGGGCCGTCTTTCGCACCGAGTCCGACACCGAGATCCTGCTGCATCTCTGGCGGCGCATGGGTCCGGAGATGCTGGGCCGCCTGCGCGGCATGTATGCCTTCGCGCTCTGGGACCAGGAGGCGCAGAGCCTGTTTCTCGCGCGCGACCCCTACGGGATCAAGCCGCTCTATGTCGCGCGGTCCGGCGGTACGCTGCGCTTCGCCTCTCAGGTGAAGGCGCTGCTCGCTGGCGGCGGTATCGACACCGCGCCCGACCCGGCCGGCCATGCCGGGTTCTTCCTCTGGGGCAACGTGCCGGAGCCCTACACCCTCCATCGCGGCATCCGCGCCCTTCCCGCGGGCGGATCGCTTCTGCTGCGGCGCGACGGCGTCGCCCGGGAGGCGCGACATTTCGATCTCGCGGCGACGCTGCGCGACGCGCCGCCGGCGCCCGCGCGCGCGGAGGATCGCGCCCGGATGCTGCGTGCGGCCCTGGCCGACAGCGTCCGCGATCACCTCGTCGCCGATGTGCCGGTCGGCGTCTTCCTCTCTGCGGGCCTCGATTCGACGACCATCGCCGCGCTGTCGGCCGAAAGCGGTGCCGAGCTGCGCACGCTGACGCTCGGCTTCGAGGAGTTCCGCGGCGGGCCGAACGACGAGACCGTTCTGGCGGCCGAGGTCGCGCGCGGGCTCGGCGCGCGTCACGAGACGCGCTGGATCCGCGGCGCGGCGTTCGCGGCCGCGCGTGACGACCTGCTCGCCGCGATGGACCAGCCTTCGATCGACGGCGTGAACACCTATTTCGTCGCCCGCGCGGCGCGCGAGGCGGGGCTCAAGGTGGCCCTGTCCGGTCTCGGCGGCGACGAGCTCTTCGCGAGCTACCCGAGTTTCCGGCAGATCCCGAAGCTGGTGCGCGCGCTCGCGCCGCTGCGTTTCCTGTCGCCGCTGGGCGGTGCGCTGCGAGCGCTGGCCGCGCCCGTCGTCGCGGCGACGACATCGCCCAAATACGCCGGGCTGCTCGAATACGGCACCAACGTCGCCGGCGCCTATCTGCTTCGCCGCAGCCTGTTCATGCCCTGGGAATTGTCCACGGTCCTGCCGCCGGAGATGGCGCGCGCCGGGCTTGCGGAGTTGGCCACCGTCGAGCGGCTCGCGGCGACCCTCGATGGCGTGCGCGAGCCGCGCCTTCAGGTGAGCCTGCTCGAATCCGCGTGGTACATGCGCAACCAGCTGCTGCGCGACGCCGACTGGGCGGGGATGGCGCATTCGCTGGAGATCCGCACGCCGCTGGTCGATGTCGCGCTGCTGCGCGCCGTCGCGCCGCTGCTGGGCGCTGGCGCCGCGGCGCCGGACAAGCGCGCGATGGCCGACACACCGCGGCGCAAGCTGCCCGCGGCCGTCCTCGATCGGCCCAAGACCGGCTTCGTCGTGCCGGTGCGCGACTGGATCGCCGGTGGCGGCGCGGGCGGCGGCGAGCGCGGGCTTCGTGGCTGGGCGCGGCAGGTTCATGCCGCCTTCGGAGGCGCGTGATGCCCTGGCGCCGGACCCCCGCCGACGCACGACGCGTCCTGATCTTCCGTCTTGGTAGCCTCGGTGACACGGTCGTTGCGCTGCCCAGCTTCCGGCACGTCGCCCGTGCCTTTCCAGCGGCGCACCGCGTCGTCCTGACCAACGTTCCGCGCAGCGCGAAGGAAACCGATCTCGACGCCGTGCTCGCGGGGACCGATCTCGTGCATGGCTACATGCATTATGACCCCGCCGAACGGGGCGCGGCCGCGATCGCGCGGGTGCGCCGCGAGATCCGCGCGTTCGCGCCGGATGTCCTCGTCTATCTCGCCGAGCAGAGCTCGCGCCTGCGCATGGTCCGCCATATCGCGTTCTTCATGAGTTGCGGAATCATGAGCATCGTCGGCATGCCCGAGTTCGGCGCCGACGGCCATCATCTCTTCGACCCGGCGGTCGGGCTCTGGGAGAGCGAGGCCGCGTTCCTGCTGCGCCGTCTGCACGATCTCGGCCCGGCCTCGATCGAGGATCCGTCGCTGTGGGATCTCGGCTTCACCGCCGACGAACGCGCTGCCGCCGCCGCGGCGCTCGCCGATTTCCCGGGCGCGACGGATTTCGTCGCGATCGCACCGGGTGCCAAGGTCGAGGCCAAGGATTGGGGCGCCGCGAACTGGACTGCCCTGGCGGCCAGGCTCGCGGCGCGTCATCCGCAATTGGGGCTCGTGACCGTCGGCGGGCCCGCGGATCGTGCGCGCGCGGCGGCGCTCGCGGCGGTCTGGAGAGGTCCGTGGCGCGATCTGTGCGGTGCCGTCGCGCCGCGCGTCAGCGCGCTCGTCCTGTCGCGCGCGCGGATGCTGGCGAGCCACGACAGCGGTCCCATGCATCTCGCGGCGGCGGTCGGAACGCCGAGCATGGCGGTGTTCAGCGCGCGGGCGAAGCCGGGGATCTGGTTTCCGCGCGGCGTGGGCAACCGCATCCTCCATCGCGACGTCTCCTGCGGCGGCTGCGGGCTCGAGGTCTGCACGGTCGAGCGCAAGCGCTGCATCACCGAGATCGGCGTCGACGAGGCCGTCGTCGCCTGCGACGCCATTCTCGCCGCCCGTCCGGCCGGCGGAGGACATTCATGAGCACCGAGCCCCTGCGCCTCGCCTATCTGGTGACGCATCCGATCCAGTATCAGGCCCCGCTGCTGCGGCGTGTCGCGGCGCAGCCGGACATCCATCTGACCGCGTTCTTCGCGACCGATTTCTCGGCGCGCAGTTTCAAGGCCCACGACTTCGCCCAGCAGATCACCTGGGACGTTCCGCTGCTGCAGGGCTACGACCACGAGGTCCTGAAGCGCCTCGACAAGGGGCCGCCGGAGGGCATCGAGCCGATCCTCGGCTTCTGGAGCCCGCTGTCCCACGGCATCGGCGCGGCGCTGGATCGTGGCCGCTTCGACGCGTTGTGGATTCATGGCTATGCGCGCTGGCATCACTGGTGCGCGATCGCCGCCGCGAAACGGCGCGGCATCAAGGTGCTGCTGCGCGACGAGGCGACGCCGATCTCGGCGCAGCGCGGCGCGCTCAAGACCGCGGCCAAGCGCGGCTTCTTCGGCGCACTCGGCCTGGGCGTCGACGCGTTTCTCGCGATCGGCACGCTCAACCGGCGCTATTACGAGCAGAACGGCATTTCGCCGGAGCGCATCTCGCTGGTTCCCTACGCGGTCGACAACGCGCATTTCCGCAAGGGCGCGGAGGACGCGGCACCGCGGCGCGAGGCCCTGCGCGCCGAACTTGGCCTGGAGCCGGGTCGCCCGATCCTGCTGTCCTGCGGCAAGCTCATCGCGCGTAAGCGGCCGCTGGAATTGGTGGAGGCCTTCGCGCGCGTCCATGCCGATCCGGCCCTGCGCCGTCCGATCCTGGTATTCGCGGGCGACGGTCCGCTGCGGGCGGAGGTCGAGGCGCGCGCGCAGGAGCTCGCGCCCGACGCCGTGCGCGTGCTTGGCTTCGTGCCGCAATCGCGCCTGCCGGCCACCTATGATCTCTGCGATGCCTTCATCCTGCCCTCGGGCCAGGAGGCCTGGGGCCTCGTCGTCAACGAGGTGATGTGCGCGGGCCGCGCGGTGATCGTCTCCGACATGGTGGGGTGCGCGCCCGACCTGGTGCGGCCGGGCGAGAACGGCGCGATCTTTCCGACCGACGACATTGCGGCGATGGCGCAGGCCATCCGCGACGTCATGGGCGATCCGACGCGTCTCGCCGCGATGGGCCGCCGCAGCCTGGAGATCGTGTCGCACTGGGGCTTTGCCGAGGATATCGCCGGGCTGCGCGCGGCGCTGGCGCGGATCTGCCCTGGCCGCATCGACCCGGTCGCGCGCGAGGAGTCATGAGCGCCGGCGGCGTCCGCGACGTCTCGATATCCTTTGCGACCACGCTCTACATCCAGGTCGTCAACGTCGCCACCGGGCTGATCGCGGCGCGGTTGCTGTTGCCGGAGGGACGCGGCGAGCTCGCGGCGCTGATGCTCTGGCCGGGGCTGGTCGCCGAGCTTGGTTGCCTCGCCCTGTCGGATGCGCTGCTCTATCGCCTCGCCTCGGGGGCGAACGCGCCGCGTGTGCTCTGCGGCACGATTCTCCTGCTCGGCGCGGCGCTGTGCGCCGTGCTGATTCCCGTCGGCTTCGCCATCCTGCCTTTCGTCATGCCGGGCCATGACCCGGACATCGTGGCCGCGGCTTGGTGGTACATGGCGCTTTATCTGCCGACCTATTTCGCCTCGCTCTTCGCGGCCAACATGTTCCAGGGACGTCTCGACATCAGGGCCTGGAACATCGTGCGCGCCATCGTGCCGACCCTCTATCTCGCGGGCATGATCGTTCTCGGCCTCGCGATCGCGCCCGAAGCACCCGAATTTGCCGCCGCCAACATCCTCGCCATGGCGGCATCGGCCGCGCTCGGGGTCGTGCTGATGGTCCGCCGCGGTTGGTTCGGCTGGCGCGCCGATCGTGCCGAGGCGCGTGCCCTCGTCGTCTACGGCGCGAAGGCGCATGCCGGCGAGATCCTGCACAGCCTGCGCCAGAAGCTCGACCAGGCGGTCGTCGCGACGCTGATGACGGCGAGCGAACTCGGGCTCTATGCGGTCGCGCTGACCGTCGCCAACGGTCCCCTGATCCTGGTCCAGACCATCGCCAACATCGCCTTCCCCAAGATCAGCGCCGAGGCGAAGCTTCCTGGCAAGGTCGAGGTCTTCGGCCGTTACCTGAGGCTGGCCGTCGCGGTCGTGCTCGGCGTCGATGTCGTTTTGTGGGCGCTCAACGCGTGGCTCGTGCCGCTGCTCTTCGGGGCCGCCTTCGCGCCGGCGGTGGCGATCGCCAATCTCTGCCTCGTCGGGCTGGTTCCCTTCGCGGTCAAGCTGCTCTGCGCCGCGGCGCTCAAGGCCTGCGACCGCGCGCTCGCCATCCCGCGCGCCGAACTCTGGGGTCTTGTCGCCGTCGCGCCGTCGCTCGTCCTGCTGGTACCGCGCTTCGGCCTGCTCGGCGCCGCGGCGAGCCTGGTGATCGCGCAGACCGTCACCGCGGTGCTGCTGGCGCGCCGGCTCGGGCGCGAATTCGACATCCATCCGCTGCGCGTGATGCTGCCGACCGCCGAGGACGCGGCGCTGCTGCGCGGGCTTCTCGCCAGGGGGTTGCGCCGTGGCTGATTTCGATCGTGCGGGCACGCGCGTGCTCGTCCACCATCCTGGGTCCAACCATCTTGCCTACAACCTCGTCGGCGGCCTGCAGGCCGAGGGCTACGACGCGTGGTTCGACACCGGGTTCTTCTACGATCCGGCCGGCCGGCTGGCGCGCGCCGTGGCGACGTTGCCGGCGGGGCTGCGCGCGCGCGTCGAGCGCGAGCTGCGCCGCCGCAGCAATGGTCTCGTCGATCCGCGTCGTGTCCGCGCCTGGCCGTGGGCGGAGCTTGCCTACGTCGCCGCGGCGCGCGGCGGCATCGCCGGCACGCGGCTCGCGACGGTCGTCGGCTGGCGCAACGAGGTGATGGACCGGCGCACCGCCCGCCATCTGGCGCGCATGCCCGCCCGGGTGGTGATCGGCCATGACGGCTCCGCGCTGCACACGGCGCGCGCCGCGCGCGCGACCGGCGGGCTCGCGGTCCTCAATCAGGTGATCGGCCATCTCGAGCACGGTCTGGCGCTGGGCCGCGAGGAGGCCGCGCTCGCCCCGCAATTCGCGGAGTCCATGCCCGAATCGCCGGGCTGGGTGGTCGAACGCCATCGCGCCGAGCTCGCGGAGACCGATCGCATCCTCGTGCCGTCCGACTATGTCCGCGACACGCTGATCGCGCGCGGCGTTCCCGCCGTGAAGATCGCCACCATCCCATACGGCGTCGATGTCGAGCGCTTTCGCCCGCCCGTGGCGCCACGGCCCGCCGGGCGCCTGCGCGTGCTCTTCGTCGGTCACCTCAGCCAGCGCAAGGGGATCGGCTACCTGCTCGAGGCGGCGCGGCGGCTCAGGCGGCTGCCGGGTTTCGAGCTGGTCCTGGTCGGGCGCATGATCGGCGCCGCGGCGGCCTTCGCACCCTATGAGGGGCTGTTCCGCCACGTGCCGCACGTGCCGTTCCACGAGGTCCATACGCTGTTCCAGGATGCCGACATCTTTGCCTATCCCTCGCTGCACGAGGGCTCCGCCTTCGTCACCTACGAGGCGCTGGCGAGCGGTCTTCCCGTGGTGACCACGCCCAACGCCGGATCGGTGGTGCGCGACGGCGTCGAGGGCCATGTCGTGCCGATCCGCGACGTCGACGCGCTGGTCGACCGGATCGAGCGGCTGCATGCCGATCCCGATCTGCGCGCCGCCATGTCCGAAGCGGCGCGCAGGCGGGCGCTGGACTTCACCTGGCGCGCTTACCGCGCGCGGGTCGCGGCGCAGCTCGACGCGTGGCTGACCGCTTGACCGCGGCGGCGGCGCGCGGCGAGGTCTCCGCGCGCAGCAGCGCGTCGAAATAGGCGATCGTCCGCGCGAGCCCGGCCTCGAGCTGCACCTTCGGCTCCCAGCCGATGGTGCGGCGGGCGAAGGAGATGTCCGGCTGACGCTGCATGGGATCGTCGGCGGGCAGCGGCTTGCGCACCATCTCCGAGCGCGAGCCGGTCATCTCGATGACCTTCTCCGCCAGCTCGCGGATCGTGAATTCGCCGGGATTGCCCAGGTTCATCGGGCCGGTGACCTCATCCGGCGTGTCCATCAGCCGCACGAAGCCCTCGACGAGATCGTCGACGTAGCAGAAGGAGCGTGTCTGCTGGCCGTCACCATAGATCGTGATCGGCTCGCCCTTGAGCGCCTGGACGATGAAGTTGGAGACCACGCGCCCGTCATTGGGATGCATGCGCGGGCCGTAGGTGTTGAAGATGCGGGCGACCTTGATGCGCAGCTTGTGCTGGCGGTGATAGTCGAAAAACAACGTCTCGGCGCAGCGCTTGCCTTCGTCGTAGCAGGCGCGGGGGCCGATCGGGTTGACGCTGCCGCGGTAGGATTCCGGCTGCGGATGGATCTCGGGGTCGCCATAGACCTCCGAGGTCGAGGCCTGGAAGATCTTCGCCTTCACGCGTTTCGCGAGCCCGAGCATGTTGATCGCGCCGTGCACCGAGGTCTTGGTCGTCTGCACGGGATCGAACTGGTAGTGGATCGGCGAGGCCGGACAGGCGAGGTTGTAGATCTCGTCGACCTCGACATAGAGCGGCATGGTGACGTCGTGGCGCATGAGTTCGAAGCGCTTGTCGTCGAGCAGATGGGCCACGTTGCCGCGCCGGCCCGTGAAGTAGTTGTCGACGCAGAGCACCTCGTGGCCGGCGGCCAGGAGCC
>CAIOSQ010000409.1 GCA_903860935.1 uncultured Rhodospirillales bacterium
CCTCGGCGGTCATCAGGTCGGGGTTCAGCTTGGTCATCGCACGCGCTCTCGCTTGCCAGTGGTGGCGAGACGATGCGCAAGGCGGGGCGGGCGCGAAACGCTTATCGGGCGGGGTGCGTAGGGGAGGGTGGAAGAAAGCAGCGGAGGGAAGGGCGGTCGTCGCGGACGGATCCGGTACCAGACATGCCCTCCCTATATGTTCTCGACAGCATATGTTCTCCGATCCATTTTTTCGGGACATGGCTTGGGACGTGCTGTTTCATGGCGACTTCGAGGACGAGTTCGCCGAGTTTTCGGAGCTCGTCCAGGACGAGCTGCTGGCGCATGCGGAACTTCTGGCGACGTTGGGGCCGCAGTTGAAGCGACCGAGGGCTGACACCCTGAAAGGATCGAGACACGCGAACATGAAAGAGCTTCGTTTCGAGGCGGATGATGGGGTCTGGCGTTCCGCGTTTGCGTTCGACCCGGCGCGCAGGGCCATTCTTCTGGTGGCGGGCGACAAGTCCGGGCAATCCGAGAAGAGGTTCTACCGTCGGTTGATCGCAAAGGCCGACGCACGGTTCGATGCGCACTTGGCCGGACTGGAGACGAAGGGAGGTCGATGATGGCGACCAAGCTCAAGACAATGATGGATCGGTTGCCGGCCGAACGGCGGACGCGGGTGAAGGCGCGCGCAAAGGAATTGGTCGCCGAGGAGTTGACCTTGCGCGACCTGCGTCGCGCGCGCGCGTTGACGCAGGCGCGGATGGCCGAAATTCTGGATATCGGCCAGGACGGCGTGTCGCGTCTGGAGCAACGCTCCGACCTGCTGCTTTCGACGCTGCGCAGCTATGTGCAGGCCGTCGGTGGCAGTCTGGAACTGATCGCCCGCTTTCCGGATCGGCCTCCGGTCACGCTCGCAGGATTGGCTGTGCCGACGCCGGCAGAGAAGCCCGCGACGCGCAAAAGGAAGCCGCCCAAGGAGGCGACCGCCTGAGCGATCGCCGAGACGGGGAGCGGATGCCTTGAACCGAGCGGGATGAAAAGGGGAGGAAGGAATAAAGCAGCGGAGGGAAGTCAGGCCTCGACGATCCCGGGCGTTCCGCCCGGCGTCTGGCCATCGGCGCAGCACATGGCCTGGGACAGCCGGCCATTGAAGACGCCGCTGGGTGGGGGTATCTTTTTCTTACTTCCTTACTTTCGGGAATCTGCCATGCTGGCCAAGCTGACCTCGAAGAACCAATTGACGCTGCCCAAGGCGGTGCTGTCGTCCTGCCCCGGCGTCTCGTATTTCGAGGTGACCGAGGACAATGGGCGTATCGTGCTGACACCGGTGCGCATCAACCGCGCCGATGCCGTGCGCGCGAGACTGGCCGATCTCGGCATCACCGAGACGGACGTGGTCGACGCAGTGGCCTGGGCCCGCAAGAAATCCGGCAAGGCCGGATGACCGGGCCGCGTGTCGTGCTCGACACCAATGTCCTGGTGTCGGCCTTGTTGTTCCATGCGGGTTCCGTATCCTGGCTGCGTCCGGCTTGGCAGGCGCAGAAGATCCGTCCCCTGGTCAGTCACGACACCGCCGCGGAGCTGATCCGCGTGCTGTCCTATCCAAAGTTCAAGCTGACGGCCGAAGAGCGCGAGGATCTGCTGGGCGACTATCTGCCATGGTGCGAAACCGCCATTGTGCCCGACATGATCGCCGTTCCGAAGTGCCGCGATCCTGCGGACCGACCATTTCTCGCGCTCGCGCGCGCGACCCGGGCGGATGCCCTGGTCACCGGAGATGTCGACCTTCTGGAACTCGCCGGCGGCTTCGAGGTTCCGATCCTCACCCCCGCCGCGTTCAAGGAGCGGATCGCCGACGGCTGACAGGAATGGTGGTGGTTTTTCGCGGCGTAGGCTCGGCTCAGCTGGCAGGCCGCTTCGCGAGGGCGAGGCCGATGCCGAGCGCGATCATGGCGGCGGCGGATCCCTGCTGCAGGCGGCGCATCAGCGCGGGGCGCGCCGCGGCGCCGGTGCGGGGAAAACCTCCCCAGGTTTGGTTTTGCGGACCATGCGGCCGTGGACGAGTTGGCAGCAGCAGGCGGCTAAACCAAAGCTGGGGAGGTTTTTGGGGACGGTGGTGGGTTTTCGTGGTGGTGCGTGGTGGTGGCTCGGCTCAGCTGGCGGGCCGCTTCGCGAGGGCGAGGCCGACGCCGAGCGCGATCATGGCGGCGGCGGATCCCTGCTGCAGGCGGCGCATCAGCGCGGGGCGCGCCGCGGCGCCGGTGCGGATGCCGTTCGCCGCGAAGGCGACCACGATGTCGGCGAGCGTGTTGAGCGCCACCGAGATCGTTCCTAGAAGGACGAACTGCGCCGCGATCGAGCCGGCGGCCGGGTCGACGAATTGCGGCACGAAGGCCAGGAAGAACGCGGCGGTCTTCGGGTTCAGTGTCTCGACCAGCACACCCTCCCGGAACGCGCGCCGGGCACCCACCGGCGGCGTCGCGGCCAGGCCCGCGCCGGCGATCGGCGCGGTGGCATCGCGGCGTGCGGCCAGGGAGGTGCGAAGCCCGAGCCAGACCAGATAGGCGGCGCCGGCCAGCTTGAAGACCGTGAACAATTCGGCGCTGGCCAGCACGACGGCGGAGACCCCGAGGCTGCCGGCGAGGACATGCGCCATGCCCCCCAGGCCGGTGCCGAAGCTCGAGGCGATGCCCTCGGCCTTGCCACCGGCCAGGCTACGCGCCGCGACATAGAAGATCCCGGGGCCGGGCGTCGCTGCGAAGACGAGGGCCGCTGCGACGTAGAGCGCGAGTTGCATCGGATCGATCATGGGCGGGAAGTATAGGCTCCAACTCGGTCCGAGGCGGCTACGATGGCGTGGTCAGCATCGCAGCATAGCTATGGACTTCCGCGCCCGAAGCCGCACGAACCCACGCGCCAGGATGCTGCGCGACACAATCAAGATGAGAGCTCTCAACTTGATTGTCGCGCAGCAAGGGGTTTTGGTTTGGACGGTCGGCGATGGTCGGGGGAAGAGGACGGGCGTCGAAGTTTTGGGCGACACGGTACGCCGTCCGCCACGCGGGTCCTGTCCGCGGAACCCGGGGCAGCCCGCCTCTTTGGACGCGCGCGGGTCCTGGCTCGGGGGGTGGGGGCATGTCAGGTCTTGCCAATTTTTGCCAAACTTCCTACCGTGCGCCCATGAGCACGATGAACATTTCCCTGCCGGAAGCGCTCAAGTCCTTCGTGGACGAGCAGGTCTCCGCGCGTGGCTTTGGGACGAGCAGCGAATACGTGCGCGAACTCATCCGCAAGGACCTCGATCGTCAGCAGCTGCGTGGCTTGCTGCTGCAAGGCGCGCAGTCGGCGCCGGAAGCTGCGGCAGATGACGGCTATTTCGAGGGGCTGCGCGCCCGGGTCCGCACCCGCCGGACGACGTGAGCGCCAAGCGGGTCATTCCGCGCGAGCTGGCCAACCGGGACGTCGAAGCGGCCCTCGACCACTATCTCGAACAGGGCGGTGAAGCCGTCGCCTTGGGATTCGTCATCGCCCTGGAGCGTGCTTACCAGCATGTCGCACGGCACCCTTCGAGCGGCTCCAGCCGGCATGCCCATGAGCTGGATTTGCCGGGCCTCAGGTTCTGGCCGCTGAAGCGGTATCCCTATTTCGTGTTCTACCTTGAGCGCGCGACTCACATCGACGTCTGGCGCATGCTTCATGCTGAGCGCGACATCCCTGCCTGGATGAAGGATCCGGACGTCTCCTGACGTCGGGATCGATCCATGCAGGGCATGTGCGAACGCCAACATGCAGCCCATGTCGCGCTGTCGCGCGGCGCGATCCAGAAGGCGAGGCTCGCGCGGACGCGAACCCTCTGCATGCGTATTCCGACGCAAAGCGGCCATCGATTCCGAGGCAAGGCGGCCACCCGCTGAGGGTTGCCGGATCCGTCGTCGGCGATCGACAGGACGGGCCAAGGTCTCCCCTCCACGCAGCGAGGGAGAGGACCGATGCCCGCCGGGAGATTGCTGATGCGCCAAGTACGCGAAGTTCTTCGACTGAGGCATGCCTGCGGCGCGCCCGAGCGGCAGATCGCGACCAGTGTCGGGATCGGGCGGACGGCGGTGGGCGAGTATCTGCGCCGGGCTGCGGCGATCGGGATCACCTGGCCGGTTCCCGACGGCATGGACGACGCCGAACTCGAGCGGCGCCTGTTCACGCCGCCGAGCTTCGACCCGCCGTCACGGCCGACGCCGGACTGGGCCTATGTCCATGCGGAGCTTCGCCGTCGGGACGTGACCCTGATGCTGCTCTGGGAGGAGTACCGGGCGAAGCATGCGGACGGGTACGGCTACAGCCGGTTCTGCGACATCTACGCCGAGTGGCGCCGCGGCATCTCGGCGACGATGCGCCAGACGCATGTGGCCGGCGAGAAGCTGTTCGTCGACTTCGCCGGCCGCAAGGTCCCGGTGATCGATCCGTCGACGGGCGAGATCCGCGAGTCCCATATCTTCGTCGCGGCCCTAGGCGCCTCGAACTTCATCTACGTCGAGGCGTGCTGGTCCGAAGGGGCTGCCGACTGGATCGCCTGCCATGTCCGTGCGCTCGCTTCGATCGGCGGCGTCCCCAAGCTGCTGGTCTGCGACAATACCAAGGCAGGCGTGATCTCCGCCTGCCGCTACGAGCCCGGCCTCAACCGCAGCTATGTCGATTTTGCCGTCCATTACGGCACATCGATCCTGCCCACCCGTGTGCGGCGGCCGCGCGACAAGGCCAAGGTCGAGGGCGCGGTCCTGATCGTCGAGCGCTTCGTCCTCGCGGCGCTGCGCGACCGCCGCTTTTTCTCCCTCGCCGAACTCAACGAAGCGATCGTGCAGCGCGTCGCGGATCTCAATGGCCGAATGATGCGCAAGCTCGGCAAGAGCCGCCGTGAACTGCTCGTCGAGCTCGATCGTCCAGCGCTCGCCCCTCTGCCGACCGAGCCCTACCGCTACGCCGCCTGGAAGAAGGCCCGCGTCGGGCCCGACTACCATGTCGAGGTCGACGGCCACTTCTATTCCGTGCCCTCGCGCCTGATCCGTGAGCTCGTCGATGTGCGCATCACCGACGCCACCATCGAGATCTTCTGCAGGTCCAGGCTCGCCGCCGTCCACGCCCGCTCGATGATCAAGAACCGCCACACCACGGTCGACGAGCATATGCCCAGCGCCCATCGCCGCTACGCCGCCTGGACGCCCGAGCGTATCGCCGCAAGCGCAGAGCAGATCGGTCCGGCCACCGCCGGCCTGTTCGCCGCCATCATGCGGGCCAAGCCGCATCCGGAGCAGGGCTTCCGTGCCTGCCTCGGCATCCTGCGCCTCGCCGCCAGCTACGGCCCCGAGCGTCTCGAAGCCGCTTGCCAGCGCGGCATCGACATCGGCGCCGCCTCCTACGGATCGATCGCCTCGATCCTCAAGAACGGCCTCGACAAGGCCTACCGACCGGCCGCCGGGCCCGCCGCCGACGGCGATCCGGTCGATCACCCCAACATCCGCGGCGCCTCTTACTACCACTGACAGGAAACCCCATGCTTACCCACCCCACCCAGGACCGCATGATCGCCCTTGGCCTCACCGGCATGGCCAAAGCCTTCGACGATCAACGCCGGCTCCCCGACATCGCGACCATGGCATTCGAGGAGCGCCTCGGGCTCCTGCTCGACCGCGAGGCCATCGAAAGGCACAACAAACGCCTCGGTACCCGGCTCAAATTCGCCGCGCTCCGCCAGGATGCCTGCGTCGAGGACGTCGATCTCAGGACCCCACGCGGCCTCGACAAGGCGCTCTTCCACAAGCTCGCTGCCGGCGACTGGATCGACCGCCATCAGAACCTCCTGATCTGCGGACCGGCAGGAACCGGAAAGAGCTGGATCGCCTGCGCGCTCGGTCACAAGGCCTGCAGGGACGACCACTCCGTCGTCTATCACCGCTGCCAGCGCCTCTTCGAGATGCTCGCCCTGTCGCGCGGCGATGGCCGCTACATCCGCCTGCTCAAGACCCTCGCGCGTGCCGATCTCCTCATTCTCGACGATTGGGGCCTCGCGCCGCTTGCTCCGGACCAGCGCCGGGACCTCCTCGAGATCCTCGATGACCGGCATGGTCGCAAATCCACCCTCGTCACGAGCCAGCTGCCCGTCGACAAATGGCACGGCCTGATCGGCGATCCCACCCTCGCCGACGCCATCCTCGACCGCCTCATACACAACGCCCACCGCCTCAACCTGAAGGGAGAATCCATGCGAAAGATCGGCGCCAACAAGACCGCCCTTGACGGGCTGGCCACGACCTGAACCCTTTACCCAGCCGACGACGGACCCCTGGCCGCCTTCACCGGAACCAGTGGCCGCCTTCGATCGGAATCGCTGGCCGCCTTCAATCGGAAGGCGTGGCCGCTTTCGATCGGAATCGGTGGCCGTTTTCGTCGGAA
>CAIOSQ010000410.1 GCA_903860935.1 uncultured Rhodospirillales bacterium
CCGCGCTCGAGCCGTCCGTCGATGTCCTGGTGCGGCACGCATCGCCGTCCCGCGTCATGGCGACCATGGTCGATGGCGCCTGGGCCTATCGCGATGGCCGCATCGAGGCCTTCGATGAGGCGGCCGTCCTGCGCGCGATCGTGGCGCATGCGACGGAATTGCGCGATCGCGCCGCCGCCGAGCGGGCGATCGCCGCCGAGGCGGTGCGCGTCCTCGCGCCGCAACTGCGCCGACTTCACGACGCCGGGACCTGACGGGCGGATGGAGCGCCGTCAGGCGCCGGGCTGGGGATTGAGTTCGCGATCGCGCAGGCAGGCGACGAACTGGCCCGGCGCGGTTTCTTCCAGCGTCGGCGCCTCGCGCCGGCAGCGCTCGGTTGCGTGCGGGCAGCGGGTGCTGAAGACGCATCCGGGCGGCGGATTCGCCGGGCTGGGCAGATCGCCCGACAGCAGGATGCGCCGGCGCGGTGCGTCGGGATCGGGCACGGGGGCCGCGGACAGCAGGGCCTGGGTGTAGGGATGACGAGGCGCGGCATAGATCCGCGCCGCCGGCGCCATTTCCATGATCCGGCCGAGATACATCACGATGACGCGGTCTGAGAGGTGCTCGACCACGGCGAGATCGTGCGAGATGAACAGCATGGTGAGGCCGAGGCGCCTGCGCAGCTCGACCAGCAGGTTGACGATCTGTGCCTGGACGGAGACGTCGAGCGCCGACACGGGTTCGTCGGCGACGATGAAATCGGGGGCCACCGCGAGGGCGCGTGCGATTCCGATGCGCTGGCGCTGGCCGCCAGAGAATTGGTGCGGAAAGCGGTCGATATGTTCCGGCGGCAAGCCCACCTGTTCGAGCAGTTCGACCACGCGGGCCCGCCGCGCGGCGCCCTTGGCAAGGCCGTGGATGTCGAGGACGTCGCCGATCAGATCCTCGACCCGCCGGCGCGGATCGAGGCTGGCATAGGGGTCCTGGAAGACGATCTGCATCCGGCGCCGCAGCCGTCGCAGCGACGCGCGCCCGAGCCGCGTGATGTCGGTTCCGTCGAACCGCACCGATCCGGCGGTCGGCTCGATCAGGCGCAGCAGCGCGCGTCCCACCGTGCTCTTGCCCGAGCCCGACTCGCCGACGAGCCCGACGACCTCGCCGCGCGCGATCGAGAAGCTGACGCCGTCGACGGCGCGGATCGTGCTGCGGCCCAGGCCGAGCAGGCCGCGCCCGGCATGGAAATGTTTCTTGAGGCCATCGACCTCGACCAGCTTCGCGCTCACAAATCCCTCCAGCGGCGGCAGCGCGTGCGATGGCCTGGAGCCACGGTCTCGATCGCGGGGTCGGCCGTCCCGCAGGCCGGCTCGGCCCAGGCGCAGCGTGGCGCGAAGGCGCAGCCGGGGGGCAGGTTGCGCAGGCTCGGCACGTTTCCGGGGATCGCGCGCAGCAATCCGTCTTCGCCGCGTGCGCCCGGCGCGCCGGGGATCGATCCGAGAAGTCCGCGCGTGTAGGGGTGGCGCGGATTTCGGAAGATCGTTCGGACGTCACCCTCCTCGACGACCCGGCCCGCGTACATGACGAGGACCCGGTCCGCCATCTCGGCGACGACCCCGAAATTATGGGTGACGAAGAGAATGCCCATGCCGCCGCCTTCGCCGTGCTTGAGGCCGCGCATGAGATCGAGGATCTGGGCCTGGATCGTGACATCGAGCGCCGTCGTCGGCTCGTCCGCGATCAGCAGGCTCGGCTCGCAGGCCAGTGCCATGGCGATCACCGCGCGTTGGCGCATGCCGCCGGAGAGCTGGTGCGGATAATCGTCGATCCGGCGTTTCGCGTCCGGAATGCCGACCCGCTCAAGCGCCGCGAGGGCGATCGCGCGGGCTTCGGCGGCGGAGATGCCGCGATGCCGGACCACGGCCTCGGCGATCTGGTCGCCGATCCGGTAGACCGGGTTCAGGCTGGTCATCGGTTCCTGGAAGACCATCGCGATCTCGTTGCCGCGGATCTCCTGCAAGCCGGACTCGTCGAGTTTCGCGAGATCGCGGACCGTGCCGTCGCGGCCGGTGAGGAGGATCTCGCCACCGACGATGCGACCGGCGGGACGAGGCACGAGGCCGAGCAGCGACAGGCCGGTGATCGACTTGCCCGATCCGGATTCTCCGACGACCGCCAGGGTCTCGCCGCGCCGCAGATCGAAGGAGACGCCGTCGACAGCGCGCAGCATGCCGTCCGGCGTGGCGAAATAGGTGCTGAGGTCGCGCACCGACAGGAGCACTCCGGCGTCGGACCTGGCTGCCGTGGCGGCCGAACGTTTCGGCGCGAGCCCCAGCGTCGCGTCGAAGAGGCGACGGATCGTGCCTGGATCCGCGGCGCCGCCGACGCGCGGGTCGAAGACGTCGCGCAGGGCGTCGCAGAGCCGGTTGATCGCGAGGATGGTCACGACGAGCGCGATGCACGGCCAGAGCAGGAGCCAGGCATTGTGCTGCATCGTGCCGCGTGCGCCGCGGATCATCAGCCCCCAGGACGGCTCGGGTGGAACCACGCCGAGGCCGAGGAAGCTGAGGCCGGATTCGATCAGGATCGCAGCCGCCACGACCAGGGAGAACTGCACGAGGATCGGGCCGAGGATGTTCGGCAGGATGGTACGCAGCATGATGCGGATGGCGCCGGCGCCCGCCGCGCGCGCGGCCTCGACGTAATCGAGCGCGCGCGCCGACAGCACCTCGCCATAGGTGACGCGCGCGAAGGCCGGCACGTAGAGGATCGACAGCACGAAGGTCAGCGTGCCGACGCCGGGCCCGAGCAGCGTCACGACCAGCAGCGCCAGAAGGATCGGCGGGAAGGAGAGGATGATGTCGGTGAGCCGGATCGTGAACAATTCGACGATGCCGCCGAAATACCCGCCCACGAGGCCGATCGCGATGCCGATCGCGCCGGCGATCAGCGCCGAGACGATGGCGACGCGCAGGCTGGCCCGTGCGCCCACGAGCAGACGCGAGAGCACGTCACGGCCGAACTCGTCCTGTCCCAGCGGATGCGCGAAAGACGGACCGGCAAGCCGTGCGGCCACGTTCTGCACCGCCGGATCATAGGGCGCGAGCAGCGGCGAGAAGATCGCCAGCAGAAGGATCGTTCCGACCGCCGCCAGCGGCCAGGCGAGGCGGCGGAACCGCGGATCGGCGAAGAGGTCGCGCGCCATCGGCTCAGCCGTGCCGCACACGCGGGTCGAGGACCGCGTAGAGCAGGTCGACCACGAGGTTGAGGAAGACGAAAAGCGCGCAGATCACCAGCACGATGCCCTGGACCTCGGGATAGTTGCGCTGCTCGACGGCGCGCACGAGATAGCCGGACAGGCCTGGCCAGTTGAACACGTATTCGACCAGCACGGTGCCGCCGAGCAACGTGCCCATCTGCAGCCCGATCACGGTCACGACCGGGCCGAGCGAATTGCGCAGGACATGGCGCCGCACGACATGCCGGGGCGCGAGGCCCTTGGCGCGGGCGGTCCGTACCCAGTCGCGATCAAGCGTCTCGAGCACGCTCGCCCGTGTCATGCGGAACACGACGGTCGAAAGACCGATGGCGATGGTGATCGCCGGCATCAGGAGGTTGGTCAGGTGCCGGACCGGATCCTGGGCGAAGGCGACATAGCCACCGGCGGGGACCCAGCGCAGTTGCTGCGCGAAGATCAGGATCAGCAGCGTGCCGGTCACGAAGACGGGCAGGGATTGATTGAAACTGGCGAGTCCGGAGAGGGCGCGATCCATGCCCGAGCCGCGGCGCAGCGCCGCCATGACCCCGAGCGGCATGCCCACAGACACCGCGAGCAGAGTCGCGGCGAGGATCAGCTCGATCGTGCGCGGGAGGCGCTTTGCGATCTCGTCGATCACCGGATAGTCGTCGGTGAGCGACGTGCCGAGGTCGAGCCGGAGCAGCTGTCCGATGAAGCCGAGATATTGCTGAAGGATCGGCGCTTCGAGACCAAGGCGTTCGCGCAGTTCGAGAACCTGGGCGGGATCGGGCGCGACGCCGCCGCTCGACAGCAGCAGCTCGGCCGGATCGCCGGGGATCATGCGCAGGACAAGGAAGATCAGCGTCGCGACCAGCCAGATCAGACCGACCGAGATGGCGATGCGGCGCAGGACATAGGCCATGATGTCACCGGGCGCGGAAGCGGGGCCGCCGACGTGCGGCGGCCCCGGATCGTCGTATCAGCCCATCGAGACGTTCTCGAGGGTCAGCCCCGAATAGAAGCTGAGGAAGCCGGGCAGGTTGGCGAACCCGGTCAGCGGCTTGCGCATCGCATAGGCCTGCGAACGCCAGGCGACACCGACCAGGGCGGCGTCGTCGAGCGCCAGCTTCTCCATCTCGCGATAGATCGCCTTGCGCTTCGCGACGTCGAGCTCGGCGCGGCCCTGCTCGAAGAGCTCGTTGACCTTCGGATTGTTGTAACCGTGCGAGCGCGTGTAGTTCGGCGTCTGGCTGCCGTCGAGGAACTGGGCCATGGAATCGGGGTCGTTGAAATCGCCCGCCGAGCCCATCACGCCGAAATCGTACTGGCCGCGATTGCCCACCGCGACGCGCGTCGCCCAGTCCGGCAGGACCAGTTCGACCTTGATGCCGATCGCCGCGAGGCTCTGCTGCACGACCTCCGCTGTGTCCTTGTGCATGCCGTATTGTGCGGTCGACAGCAGCTTGCACGAGAAGCCGTTGGGCTGCCCGCCTTCTGCCAGCAGCTTGCGCGCGAGATCGAGGTCGGTGCGCCAATGGTTCGCGGTCGCCTCGTCGCGGAACTCCGAGCCCTTGGGGAAAGGCAGGCCGTTCATCGCGCTGCCGCGACCGAAGAAGGCGGCCTTCACGACGTCTTCGCGGCGGATCGCGTAGGCAACGGCCTGGCGCAGCTTCGCGTTGACGAACGGTCCCTGCGCGCAGTTGAAGTTGAGATACATGAACGGTCCGTCGACGACGTCCATCGCCAGCTTGGCGTTCTTTTCGATCGACTCGTAGCTCTGCCAGGGTACGTATTCGATGATGTCGACGTCTCCGGCGTCGAGCGCCGCGACGCGCAGGTTCTCGTCGGCATAGGCAGCCATGCGCAGCTTCTTCGTCTTCGGCAGGCCCTTGTTCCAGTAGCCGTCGAACGCGTCGAAATCGATGCGCGTGCCGCGCTCGACATCGGCGATACGATACGGGCCGGCACCGACCGGGTTCGCCTCGTTGGATTTCGGCGAGATCATCGGCGCATGCCAGCTCGCCAGCATGTAGACGAAGGTGGCCGAGGGCTTCTTGAGCTGGAAGCGCACGGTGCGCGCATCCGGCGCCTCGATCCTGTCGATCAGCGCGCCGAAGGCCGCGCGCAGCGAGGCCGTCGACTTCTCGTCCTGCATCAACTCGAAGCTGCGGCGCACGGCGTCCGGCGTCAGAGCTTCGCCATCATGGAACCTGACGCCCTCGCGCAGGCGCAGCGTCCAGGTCGTCGGGCTGTCGCTCTGCCAGGATTCCGCGAGCTCGCCGCGGATCTCGCCCTTCGGGCCATAGCTGAGCAGACCGCGCAGGAACTGGCACTTCGCGGTTCCCGCGGCCGTCCCGGTATTCGCCCAGGGGCGCAGCGAGGGCGGGTAGGACG
>CAIOSQ010000411.1 GCA_903860935.1 uncultured Rhodospirillales bacterium
AAGCGTCGTCCCGGCACCCTCCGTGAGCCCGGTTGACACGGACGGCTCTTTGGCTTGGTCGATGATTTCGGCTCGGGGCAACACCCCGGGTTACGCTTGACGCCCGTTTGCTCAGAACATCAGCGCGCGATCTGGCGGGGCTTCCACGCCCAGGGCAGCAGTTCCGTGATGGCGCCGATCTTGTGGCCGGCTGCGATGCGCGAGAGGGTGTCCGTGAGCCAGGCCTGCGGATCAACGTCGTTGAGCTTGCAGGTCTGGAGCAGCGACGCGATGCGGGCCCAGTGTTCGGCGCCACCGTCGCTGCCGGCGAAGAGTGCGTTCTTGCGCGTCAGGACCTGCGGCTTGATCGCGCGCTCGACCGTGTTCGTGTCGAGCTCGACGCGGCCATCCTCGAGGAAGGTGCAGAGCCCGACCCAGTTCTTCAGCGTGTAGCGGATGGCGCGCGCCGTGTCCGACTTGCCCGGCACCATTTCCAGCTGGTTGCGCAGCCACGGCTCCATCGCCGTCACGATCGGCATCGCATGCGCATGGCGTGCGGCAAGACGGATGTCGGCCGGCTGGCCGCGGATCTCGGCTTCGATCGCGTAGAGGGCGGTGATCCGGCGCAGCATCTCCTCGGCGATCGGCGCCGGCCCCTGCGCCGCGACCTCGAAGAACTTGCGCCGGACATGCACCCAGCAAAGCGCAAGACGAACCGGCCGGTTCGCCGCGATCCTGGCATAGGCCTCGTAGCCGTCGCAGTGCAGGACGCCCGAGAAGGTGGCGAGATGCGAGAGCGGTCTTCGATGCGTGCGGTCCGGTTCGTAGACATAGGCAACCCCGGGCGGGTCGCCACCGCCCCAGCCGCGCATGTCGCGCGCATAGCTCCAGAGCTGGCCCGTCTTGGTCCGGCCACGCCCGGGATCGAGCACCGGCAGGGTCGTCTCGTCAGCGAACAAGACCGTCGAGGATATCAGGTCGGCGCGCAGCGCCTCGTAGAGCGGCGTCAGATACCAGGCCGCCCGCCCGACCCAGTCCGCCAGCGTCGAACGATCGAGTTCGACACCCTGCCGGGCGAAGATCCCGATCTGGCGGTAAAGCGGGCAGTGATCGGCGTATTTGGCGACCACGATCTGCGCCACGAGCGCGTCGGTCGGCAGACCGCCTTCGACGATATGGGCCGGCGCCGGCGCCTGCACTGGCGCCTCGTCGCAGCTGCGGCAGGTGTATTTGGGCCGGATCGTCACCGCGACGCGCAGCTGCGCCGGCACGATGTCGAGACGCTCGGTGCGGTCCTCGCCGATGCAGGCCATCTCGCGCTTGCAGCAGGGACAGGACTTGTCGGCGAGATCGACGACGTGCTCCACGCGCGGCAGATCCTTCGGCAGATTGCCGCGATTGGCCGCACGCTGCGGCTTCGTGCGCGCAGGCCGATCAGGCTGCGGCTCCAACTGGGCCTTCATGGCGGCGATCTGCTGCTCGATCGCCTCGAAGGCGAGCGCCAACTGCTCGGGATCCTGCGTCTCCGACCGCGCGCCGAAGCGATGGCGGCGCATCGCCGCGAGCATGCTCTCCAGCTGTGCGATGCGGGTCTCGAGTTCGGCGCGCACGATGACCAGACTGCGCGACTCCTGCGCCAGGACATCGGCACGCTCGGCTTGCGCAGCGGCGCGCTCCGCTTCGGCTGCCGCACGTTCCTCGGCACGCTCGCGCCGCGCGATCTCCGCAAGCAGCATCGCGCGCAGCGCTGCCGGATCCCGAGGAAGTTTCGTCGCGTCGATCGTCACGCGAATCGAAATGGAATCCGAATTCGTCGGCTCAAGATGGCGACGGCAATGTATTGCGATCACACCATCGCGCGCGGCGTACGCGCATCGACAGGCTGCACGCGCGTCCAGTCCAGACCCTCGATCAGCGCCGCCAGCTGCGCCGCGGACAGGCGCATCGTCCCGCCCTGCACGCGCGGCCAACGGAATGCGCCTGCATCGAGCGTCTTGGCGAAGAGGCACAGCCCCGTGCCGTCCCAGAACACCAGCTTCAGCCGGTCGGAACGGCGTGCACGGAACACGTAGATCGTGCGCGAGAACGCATCCTCGCCCAGCGCCGTCTGCACCAGCGCCGCGAGCCCTGCGGCGCCCTTGCGGAAATCGACCGGGTCGAGCGCGATCATGACGCGCAGGCCAGGAGACGGCGCGATCATCGCGATCCGCGCAGCACGCCGAGGATCGCGACCAGTGTCTCGGCGCGTGTCGCGACCGGCACGCGCAGACGCAGGTCCGGCGTCTCGATCTCGATCGCCGCGTCGCGCGGCACGGCGATGTCGGCGATCACCTCCGCGAAACGGGGAACCGCTGGACGCTGATCATCCAGCGAAATGCTTCGCCACCGATACAGCAGACCAGGAGAAAGCCCGTGCCGCCGCGCGACGGCGCTCAGCGTCGCGCCAGGTTCACGCAGTTCCGCGACGATCGCGGCCTTGCCCGCCACGCTCCAGCGCCGGCGGGTCCTGCCGCGCGTGCTCCGGTCCGCCATGCTCCCGTTCTCCGCGATCGCTCCCGCCGCCAGCCGGCGGTCGCCAAGGCGGGAAATCTCGGCTGATCAGGGGGGCGCGGGAAGAAGGGCGCCGGGACGACGCTCACGTTCGGCGAGGGAGAAAAGCGGCGGTCGCGCAGTGCCGCGAGGACGAAGCGCTCGACGATCAGGACCGCGGCCTCGACCTTGGCCTTGTCGCGCGGCCGCCGCACACGGGTGGGCAGGATCGATGCGTAGAAAACTACGCTGGATCGTTATCTACGCGGTCAAAGGGCAGGATCGAGCGTGATAGGCGGCATGACGGCCCAGCCGTACCACCCGGCAGCCTTCACAGGGTGAGCGCACGGTCCGTTTGATCATTCACGAAGGCCGCCTCGTAATCGCGCGCTTGCGCTCCCGCGAGGCCAACCTTGCGAAGTGCCTCACGCCATTCACGCGAGATCCGCTGCGCCGTTTCTCTTATGGTCTGCCGGGCTTCCGCCTCATCGACTTCGAAGAAGGGAGCGGCTTCAAGCGCAAGCTCGATCGACCGATCATGCTTTCCGCCCTCCACGATCGCCGTCTCGAGGTGCGTATTGCGATCCGGCGCAGGGTTCACGTCAAAGACCGGCGACAGGCGCCACCGTCCGGCTCCCACATACAGGAAGCCGTGATTCTTGAGGTGATCATCCTTGTTGGACACCAGGATGGTGAAAATCAGCCGCAGATAGAGTTCGCGGAAATCAGCGGCGGCATCGGCCGAATGAACACGCATGAAGTCGACGATCTCGGTGTAGGCGCCAAGCTCCGTCCCCTTTTTCCCGAGAGCTGTGCGCGCCGAGATGTAAGGGATGCGCGCTGTCCCGCGCCTGTCGAACCGTTGGATCAGAGCAACTGGGAACGGCGTATCAGCCAGCTCCAGCCGAGCCTCCGGCGTGCGAATGCCGCATGCGCGCGCGAGTTGCAGTGTCGCCACCTCGACCCGCTCGATCGGCCGCTGGTCGTGGATTGAGGTGAACTTGGCGAGCCAAAGCGTGTCGCCGTCTCGGACATTTGCCTTCGGGCGCGCCCCGCCCGAACCGCCCGCACCGGCGAGCGCTTGCAGATCCTCGGCCGAAATGTCCTTGCCCTGCTCATAGGCCAGGGCGATCGCGGTAATGGCTTGGAGATCGACAAGCCGCGGAACCGCGTCCGCCGCACGGCCGCGAATGACCTTGCCAGCATCGTCGAGAAATCGAAGCGCCCCCTGCCTGCATGTGTCGTCGGAGAGCGTCAGATACTCGAACTCGGTGAGGCCGTTGCCGTAGGTGCGTTCCAGCAGCCGGCGCCCCCAGCTTTCCGGTGCGGCGTCGGCGAAGGCACCGGGCAAGGCGTCAAGACTGTTTCCTGGCTGGCCCGATGTGTGAAAGGTGCCTGCCTCCAACGGAAAAGCTGGCTGCACTGCAAAGGCGCGTGGGTTATGGCGCCAGGCCGCGTCATAGGAAAAGGCAGAGAACTGGCGAGGCCCGGCCTGCGTGAACCGCAGTTGGCCGACGGGTACTAGGCTTTCGCCAAGAGCGACCTGGGCGCGAAAATCCGGCATCAGAATGTCGCGCCGTCTGGATCGACGCTGTCCGGATCAACGCTGTCCGGATCAACGCTGGCCTTCGCGCCCTGTTCGCCACGCTTGCGCGGCTTCACCGTGAACGATCGACCTCGGCGCGGCTGCCGTTCAGCAGTCAAAGCAAGCCCCAGATCGTCCTTGCGGATATCGATCAGATCGGCGAGGCGCTCGACCATGCCGAGCGCCACCAGGACGTCAGCGAGGGTACCGATTCCGACGCCTGGATCCCCGCGTTCCAAGCGGGTGACGCTGCTCGCGGAGGTGCCCGCCCGGATCGCCAGATCGGCCACGGCGATGCCGCGCCTGAGGCGAGCACCGCGGACGTCGCGTCCCAAGGCCTCGAGCGCCAACTTCGCTCTAGGCGATCCCATCGTAAACTTCCATATCTGATCTGCTAAGGCATTTTACGCGTCAAATATGACAAATTGTCAATGGCGCAGTGTTCGCGGAACCGTCTCGTCGGCAGCACAGAAGCACGCCAACGGCGCACCCTTGCGAACGGGAGACTTTCCGGTCACTTGGGAGCGGAAACGAGCCGCTAGCGACAATCCGGGGCGGGCGTGAAAGGTTAACCCGTCTTGGCCGCTACCCGGTAGGCCAAAGGGCCGGATCGAGCGCGATGGGCGGCATGACTGGGGGGCCCAAGGGACGGAGCCCGGATTACCCACGCGCGCCGGTAGTAAGCCAGGCTCCGTCCCCGGACTGCGCTTGCCCCCTCCGTCGCGCGCCTCGTGGCGCGCGCCACCTCCCCCAGCCGCGCTCGCGCGCGGCCAGGGGAGGAGCCGGGCGTTCCAGGGAACCAGCACTCCGCGCGCAGGGGATCCCGCGCCGGTCAGCCGAGCTGGCGCGCGTGGTGCGCCAGGTGGTCGGCGACGAAGCTCTGGATGAAGTAGTAGCCGTGATCGTAGCCGGCGTGGCGCCGCAGCGTGAGCTTCTGCCCGGAGGCCGCGGCCGCGGCCTCCAGCAGCTCGGGCTTGAGCTGTTCGGCGAGGAACTTGTCGGCGAGCCCCTGGTCGACCAGGATCTCGCGCGCGAAGGGCCGCGCACGCATCAACGCGCTGGCAT
>CAIOSQ010000412.1 GCA_903860935.1 uncultured Rhodospirillales bacterium
CTGCGCAACGGCGCGCGTCTCGCCGCGCCGGAGAAACAGCGGCTTGCCGCGATCGTGGAGCGCCTCGCCGCGCTTGGCGCCCGGTTCGGCCAGAACGTGCTGGCCGACGAAGCCGCATGGGAGCTCGCTCTCGACGGGCCGGAGGCGCGCGCCGGGCTGCCGGACTGGCTGATCGTGGCGGCGGAGCGCAACGGCGCCGCGCGCGGCAAGCCCGGGCAGGCGGTCATCACGCTGTCGCGCTCGATCGTCGAACCCTTCCTGCAATTTTCAGCCGTTCCGGCGTTGCGGGCAGCCGCCTTCGCGGCCTGGACGCGGCGCGGCGAGACCGGCGGCGCCACCGACAACCGCGCGATCGTGGCCGAGATGCTCGCCCTCAGGGCCGAGCGCGCGCGTCTTCTTGGATTCGAGAGCTTCGCCGCATACAAGCTCGACGGCACGATGGCGGGAACGCCCGACGCGGTGCGCGGATTGCTCGATCGCGTCTGGGGGCTGGCGCGTGAAAAGGCGCTTGCCGAGCACGCCGATCTCGAGGCGCTGGCACGCCAGCAGGATCCGGAGGCGCCGGTCGGTGCCGCCGATTGGCGTTTCTGGTCGGCGCGCCTGCGCAAGGCGCGCTTCGATCTCGACGAGGCCGAGATCAAGCCCTACCTCCAGCTCGACAATGTCGTCGCCGCGGCCTTCGACACCGCCGCGCGGCTCTTCGGCCTGTCCTTCGCCGAGCGCCGCGACCTCGCGCTCTACCATCCGGACATGCGCGCCTGGGACGTCACCGATGCCGAAGGGCGGCATGTCGCGCTTTTCGTCGCCGATCCCTTCGCGCGGCCGTCCAAGCGCAGCGGCGCGTGGATGAGCAATCTGCGCGGCCAGCGCCGCCTCGGCGGCGCGGTCCGGCCGATCGTGCTCAACGTCATGAATTTCGCGCGCGGTGCCGAGGGCGGGCCCACGCTGCTCGGCATCGACGATGCCCGCACGCTGTTCCACGAATTCGGCCATGCGCTGCACGGCATGCTGTCCGACGTCGTCTATCCGTCGGTGTCCGGCACGCGCGTGCCACGCGATTTCGTCGAGTTCCCCTCGCAGGTCTTCGAACATTGGATCCTGCGTCCGGAGGTATTGCGGCGCTTCGCGCTGCATGCCGAGACCGGCGCCCCGATGCCCGAGGCGCTGATCGAGCGGATCCATCGCGCGCGCGGCTTCGACCAGGGCTTCGCCACCGTCGAATACACCGCCTCGGCCATCGTCGACATGGAGATGCACGCGCTGCGCGATCCCGGCCCCGTCGATCCGATCGCGCTCGAGGCCGCGATCCTGGAGCGGCTCGGCATGCCCGCGGCGATCGCGATGCGCCACCGGACGCCGCATTTCGCGCATGTCTTCGCCGGCGACGGCTATTCGGCCGGCTATTATTCCTATCTCTGGTCCGAAGTCCTCGACGCCGACGGCTTCGCCGCCTTCGAGGAGGCCGGCGACATCTTCGATCCGGCACTGGCGGACCGGCTCCGGACGCATGTCTACGCGGCCGGGAACCGGCGTGACCCGGCGGAGGCCTATCGCGCCTTCCGTGGTCGCGATCCGCGCGTCGAGGCGCTGTTGCGCAAGCGCGGTTTCGCCGGCGCGGCGGCCTGACCGTCGCCTGCGCGCGCGTCAGTCCACGAAGCGGATCCGGTCGAAGCGCGCGCGGAAGGCCGTGACGTCTCCGGCCACCGTCTCCGGCTCCTCGTTGCCGGCCAGCGCGCGCGCGATCAGCGCCGCGAGCTCCGGCATGTCGGCCGCGGTCATGCCCCAGCGCGCGATCTCCGGCGTGCCGAGGCGCAGGCCGTTGACGTCGCCGTCCACGGGGCCGACCGGCAGGCCGATGCCGCAGGCGAGGATGTTGGCGCGGCGCAGACGCTTCGACGCCGCCTGACCGCCGCCGAAGCGCGCGGCCTCCAGCGCCAGCTGATGCGACCGCGTTCCGCCGCGCGCCGCGGCGAAGACAGGCAGGCCGCGTGCCGCCAGTTCCCCGGCCAGCGCCGCCGCGGTCGCCGCCATCGCGGCCGCGTAGGCGCGGCCATGACGCGTCCAGTCGAGCAGCGTGATCGCGAGCGCGGCCGTCTTGCCCGCGTCGAAATTCGCGGTGAGGCCGGGATAGGCGATGGCGTCGAGCCGCTCGGCGAGCGCGTCGTCGCGTGTGACGATCAGCCCGGAGGGCGGACCGCCCAGGCTCTTGTAGGTGCTCATGGTCATGACATGCGCGCCCTCGTCGAGGGGCTGCGGCCACGCACCGCCCGCGATCATGCCGGAGAGATGCGCGGCGTCGAAGAGCAGCATCGCCCCGACCTCGTCGGCGATGGCCCGCAGCGCGCGCACGGGATGCGCGAACAGGTTCAGGCTGCCGCCGATGGTGATCAGCTTCGGCCGCAGCCGCAACGCCTGCGCGCGCAGGGCCGCGACATCGACCGTGTAGCCGTCGGCGTCGATGGGGGCGGCATGGATCTCGACCCCGTAGAGGCCGGCCGCGCCCGCCTGGTGATGCGTGACATGACCGCCGACCGCCGGTGGCGGCGCGATCATGACGTCACCGGGCTTCAGGGTCGCCATGAAGACGTAGAGATTGGCGAGCGCGCCGGAGCCGACGCGGATCTCGGCATGGCGCGCGGCGAAGACCTCGGCCGCCAGCTCGGCGCAGATGACCTCGATGCGCTCGATCGCCTCGAGCCCCATCTCGTATTTGTCGCCGGGATATCCCAGCGAGGGCCGCTGCCCCAGCCCCGCCCCGAGCGCCGCCTCGGCGCGCGGGTTCATCGTGTTGGTCGCGGGGTTGAGGTTGATGCAGTCGTGCTCGTGGATCCGGCGATTGGCGGCGATCAGGCGGTCGAGTTCGGCCGCCGTGTCGCCGGGCGCGCGCGCCGCCGTGTCGGCGGCGATGCGCTGGACGAGATCCTCGCAGCTCGACGGAACCCAGGCGCGGCGGGCGAGGGCTGGCATCGGCGGCTCCTGCTCACCAGTCCACGACGGTGCCGTCGGGCAGGACGGCGTCGCGCGAGGTGAAGGGTTCCTGCTTGAACGGATGTTTCGCGGCGACGCGCTCGTCGACCTCGACGCCGAGACCGGGCGCCTGGGGCAGCTGCCAGCAGCCATCGACCATGCGGATCGGTCCCTGGACGATCTCGCCGTACCATGGCACGGCGCCGACCATTTCCTCCTGGATCACGAAATTCGGCGTCGCGACGTCGAAATGCAGCGCCGAGACGCCGGCGATCGGGCCGAGCGGATTATGCGGCGCGACGCCCATCATCGCGGTCTCCGCCATCGCCGCGATCTTCCGCCCCTCCCAGATGCCGCCGCAATGGCAGAGATCGGGCTGCACGATCGCGACCGCGCGCTGCATG
Source organism: uncultured Rhodospirillales bacterium (assembly GCA_903860935.1). Lineage (GTDB taxonomy): Bacteria > Pseudomonadota > Alphaproteobacteria > CACIAM-22H2 > CACIAM-22H2 > CAIOSQ01. The sequence goes on from CAIOSQ010000412.1 coordinate 3,372, forward strand.
CACAGCTCCTCGAAATCGCGGCGGTCGATCAGCCGCTCGCCGGTGGCGATCGGCACGCGGGTGCGGTCGGAGACCATGCGCATCGCGTTGGCGTCGCCCGGCTGCACCGGTTCCTCGGCGAACATCGGACGATAGGGCGCCAAAGCCTCGATGCACTGGACCGCGAGCGAGACCGAGGCCGGCTTGCCGTGGAAATCGACCATGATCTCGATGTCGTCGCCCGCCGCCTCGCGCAGCGTGCGCATCCAGCCGTCGATGCCGGAAATCGCCTTCGACTCGGCGGTGTAGTGCATGAACAGCGGGAACAGGACCTTGAACGCGCGATAGCCCTTGCCCAGGACCTCCTGCACGTAGTCGCGCAGCTGGGCGCGTTCCTTCTGGTCATAGACCGCGCGCATGTTGCCGAGGCCGAGATGGGTGTAGACTGGCACGCGGTCGCGGGTCTTGCCGCCGAGCAGGCGCCAGACCGGCAGGCCGACGGACTTGCCGAAGATGTCCCATAGCGCCTGTTCGATGCCCGCGATCGCCGACCGCCCGATGACGCCCAGCTTCCAGAAGCCATGCTTGGTCATCGTGCGCACGGCGTTCTCGATGTCGCGCGGGTCGAGGCCGATCACGAGCGGCGCGAGATCCTCGACGCAGCCGACGACCGCGC
>CAIOSQ010000413.1 GCA_903860935.1 uncultured Rhodospirillales bacterium
AGGAGAACGCCTTCACCGCCGCGCAGCAAACTTTGCTGCGGCCGGATGATGCCGAGGCACTGGCTCAGCGACTACACGAAACCCAGGATTCACTCACCAGGATCCTGGGGCGCGATCCGTTCCCCGGCGCTCCGAACGGGTTGAAGGACAAGGGCTTCATGCCGCCAACCGACGCCTATGCCTTCTATCTGCCCTGGCATGAATTCACGGCCAACCATTGGGGCATCTATATCCTTTATGATGGGATTACCACGCTAGGTACCGAAATCGAAAAGGTCGCGAGGGGCGCGCTGTCGTCCGTCGATGCGCGCTACGTGGCCAAGATCTTCCTCTTTCACCACGAGGCCTATCACAACGCCGTCGAGACGTTTGCTGGACGGCTCGAAGTCTCGCATCGCGAGCGCTGCTACATCGGTGGGATGCGGCGCCTACACCACAACGTCACTCGACTACCCCAGATCCATGAGGAGGCGCTCGCGAATGCTTACGCGATCGTCAAGGTCAAGCAGCATGCCTTCCCCGCCGTGCAACCGCCTCGTCGGCGCAGGACGATCCGGGACGCCGCCGTGCGCGCGTTGTGCGCCGTAACCGATCAGCAGCGCCCTCCGTACAACGATGGAAGCGCGGTCTTCCGGAATCTTGATTCCTGGGAGCGCATCTTCCAAGAGCGCGCCCACCAAGCCTGTTTCTCGCCGCGACTTCCGGAGCGCGCTGACACCGTATGGGATGCGTTTCCCCACGCCCTTCACCCATCGCTGCGCCGCAATGGCGCCTACACCTATTTCATTCCCCGATCGCATCCGATCATCCGGGAGCGCGGCGAGGTCTTCTATTTCGACCGCCGCAAGTTCCTCCAGCGCCTGAAGCAAGAGAGACCCGGCAAGCTTGTCCCAGGAGGGCGTCACCAGAAGTGGCGCACCGTTGAAGGACAGATGGTTCCAATTCCAAGCGGAGATATCGCGATCGGGACCGCGCGCTCGATACTCAAGGACCTCGACTTGCTCGCCAGCTACGGGAGCGTCGATCGCTTTCTTGCTGGCTCGTGATTATGGACACGTTGGCAGCAGGATACCGGATGATTGCTGCTACGGTCATGGCCAGCCGGCGTAGCTATACCGAGGAGCCATCGCGCGGTTGGGGGAGGGGATTGGCATTGACATGTGCCACACGAACCAGCGCCTGCGCGGCCTGACGAATGATCCTCGTAAGCCAACGAGCGTCTCGACATGCCCGAGCTGCTGCGCGCCAGCCATGCCCGGCCCTGGGCCGATTGCGACACCGACGCCGACCGCCTCGACGTGTTCAACGGCCTGCTGCTGGCCGCGCATCTCGACGCCGCCTTCGACAGCGGCCTGATCGCGGTCGCGCCCGACGGCGCGGTCATGGCTTCGAGCCGCCTGTCTCCGTCGACGCTCGCGACGCTCGGCCTGTCGGGACCACGGCGCATCAACGGCCTGCTGCCGGCGCACGAGCCATTCCTCGCCTGGCATCGCGCACGGGTGTGGGAGGGCTAGGGATCCGCCTCGGCTTTTCCCCGTTCCTAGTCGTGGCCGCGCCCGAGCGCTGAACCCGCGCCACACATGCACGCTCGATCAACGCGAAATGGACGGGATGGCGGATGGGGAGGGATTCGAACCCCCGGAGCCCTTGCGAGCCCGCCGGTTTTCAAGACCGGAGCAATAGACCGCTCTGCCACCCATCCGCGTTGGAAGAGCAATAGTCAGCGGCGCGCGCAGGGGCAAGGGCGAGGGCGAGGGGGCGGCGTGGATCCGGGGGGACCGCATGTTCGGGAGGCCGGCGCGTCGGGGCATCCGTGACACCGAGGGCAGCGTGACACCCGCAGGAGGCAATTGCCGCGGCGGGTGGGGCGGCGCATTATCGGAGGCGGATATTGGCCGGCCGGGCACCTCTTGAACGATCTGTTTCTCTGGAGCGCGAAGCTCTTCTGGTTCCTGGCGGAGCCGAGCAGCCTGTTGCTGGCCCTGCTTCTCGCCGGCACCGGCCTGCTGTTCACGCCCTGGCGCCGTCTGGGGCGGGCCGCCGTCTGTGCCACGGCGCTTGCGACGGCCGCGATCGCGATGCTCCCAATCGGTCAGTTCGCGCTCAAGTTGCTCGAGGACCGCTTTCCGCCGCCCGCCGTCCTGCCCGACAGGATCGACGGCATCCTGGTCCTGGGCGGCGTGATCGACGGCTACGTGATCGGCAAGCGCGGCATCCCGAAATCCCTGGTGGCCGCGGGAAGCCCGCGCCTCGACGCGTTCCTGCTGCTGTCGAAGCGCTATCCCCGGGCGCGCCATGTCTTCACCGGCGGCTCGATCTCGCTGATCCAGGGGCGTGACACCGAAGCCGATGTCGTGCGCCGGATCTTCGCGCGGCTGGGCGTCGACACGACGCGGATCATCTGGGAAGACAAGTCGCGCAACACCTGGGAGAACGCCCGCTTCTCGCACGATCTGCTCAAGCCCGAGCGGGGCCAGACCTGGCTGCTGATCACGTCGGGGCGCCACATGCCGCGCGCGGTGGCCACGTTCCGCAAGGCGGGCTGGACGGGGATCGTGCCGTTCCCGGTCGATTTCGCGACCGACTACGAATTGCGGGAGTTCGAGCCGCAATTCCGCCTCGGCGCGAACCTGACGGATCTCTCGGAGGCCGTACGCGAATATATCGGCCTCGCGGCCTATTACGCGCTCGGGCGCAGCGCCGCGCTCTTTCCCGGCCCGGCGGATCCGGAATGAAGCGGCGTCGGAGATGGCGCCGGGTTTGCGCTCGGCCGGTCGCTATGCGACAGAGATTTGCCTCCGTCACAGCGAGTCGAACCCCATGACATACGCGCCACGCTCCATCCGCATCGCGCGCAGAGGCCTCGTCGCCGGAGCCATGTCCGTCGCCGCGTCGGGCCTGCTGCCCGACGCCGCATCGGCCGCGACCCAGGATTTCGGCGCATGGCTGAAGGCGCTGCGCGCCGAAGCGGCCGGGAAGGGGATCTCCAACGCGGTGCTCGACGATGCGCTCGCCGGATTGCAGCCGGTCGCGCGCGTGCTCGAACTCGACCGGCGCCAGCCGGAGAGCGTGCAGACGCTGGAGCAGTACCTTGCCTCGCGCCTCACCCAGACCAAGATCGAAAATGGCCGGCGGCGGATGGCGGAGCACGGCGCGCTGCTCGCGCGCGTCCAGCAGCGTTTCAACGTCCAGCCCCAGGTGATCGTCGCGCTTTGGGGCGTGGAGTCGGATTACGGCCGCTTCATGGGCGACTTCCAGATCGTCGGCTGCCTCGCGACCCTCGCGCATGATGGCCGGCGCAGCGCCTTTTTCCGCACGGAATTGCTCAACGCGCTGCGGATCCTCGACCTGCGGCGCATGCGCAGCGGCGAATTGCGCGGATCCTGGGCCGGCGCCATGGGCCAATGCCAGTTCATGCCCTCGAACTACCTCGCGCATGCCGTCGATTTCGGCGGCGACGGAAAGGCCGATATCTGGGCGGATCTGGGCGACGTCTTCGCGTCGATGAGCAATTTCCTCGGCAAGCTCGGATGGCGAGGCGGCGAGGGCTGGGGCTACGAGGTGCAACTGCCGGCGGGCTTCGATCGCGCGCTCGTGGACCCGGAGGCCGTGCACCGTCCCGTCCAGGAATGGCAGTCGCTCGGCGTCCGGCGTATCGGCGGCGGCCGGCTTACCGGCGACGACGCCTCGGCGGGTCTGTCGCAGCCCGACGGCGCGGGATCGCGGGCGTTCCTGACCACGCATAATTTTCGCGTGCTGCGGCGCTGGAACACGCCGCAGCGCTTCCGTATCGCGGTGAGCCTCCTGGCCGACCGTCTCGCATCGGCCGGCTGAGGAGAGAGCGCCATGACGACCGGATCCCGGACCTCCATGCCGCCCCTGCCGGCGGCGGCGCTGGCCATCGTCCTTCTCGGCACGGCTGCCTGTACCCAGGGGCCAGCGGCGGATGCGGCCCGCGAGAGCGCCCCGGGCGTCCAGCAGGAGCAGATGCGCGGCACGTACAAGGTCGGGGATCCCTACCGGATCAACGGCATCTGGTACTATCCGGCCGAGAACTACGCCTACCGGGAGACCGGTATCGCGTCCTTCTACGGCGGCGAGCGCAGCGGCATCGACTTCCACGGCCGCCGCACCGCCAATGGCGAAGTCTACGACATGAACACGCTGACGGCGGCGCACCAGACGCTGCCGATGCCGAGCCTCGTGCGCGTGACCAATCTCGACAACGGCCGCCAGCTGGTCCTGCGCGTGAACGACCGCGGCCCCTTCGTCGGCAACCGCATCCTCGACGTGTCGCGGCGCAGCGCGCAGTTGCTGGGGTTCGAACAGCGCGGTACCGCGCCGGTGCGGGTCGAGATCCTGGCCGAGGAGAGCCGCACCCTCAAAACGGCGCTGCTCAACCGCACGCCGACGAGCATGGAGACGGTGGCCGCCGTACCGCGGGGCAGCGTCTCCGCCGAGGCGCTCCCGCCACCATCCGGCGCACGTACCGTCGGCGCAGCCGCCAGCGCCGCCCTGCCGCCGCCCTCGGCCACGCTGCCACCGGTGCCGCAGCGCAGCGGCGGGCGCGGGGGTCCGGCGCCCGCGGAGATGGCGAGCGCTCAGGTCGCGGCGCTGCCGCCCGAAGCTCAGGGCCGGGCCGTTCCGACGCTCGTCCAGACGGCGGTTCGGCCGACCGCGATCTGGGTCCAGGCCGGAGCCTTCTCCAGCTACGACAATGCCGCGAAGCTTGGCGCGCAGCTGCGCCGCTTCGGTCCGACCCAGATCTCCGAGGTCAAGACCGGGGACCAGAAGCTGTTCCGGCTCCGGGTCGGGCCGGTCCGCACCGTGCCCGACGCCGACCGCCTGCTATCCAACGTGACGGGTGTGGTCCCCGAGGCGCGGATCATGGTGGAGTAAGAATGGTCCAGATGATGCCGCAATCGGCGCCTATAGCATCGGCCATGATGCCAAACGCCCGGATGTCGGCGCGCCGCGTGGCGGCCATCGTCCTTGCCACGCTGCTGGCCCTGGTCGGCGGCGCGGACGCGCAGCAGCGCCAGCGCCCGCAGCAACCGGCCGCCCAGCCGCAGCAGGCCCCCGCCGCGCGGGCCACGGCGCCGGCCAATCCGCTGATCCCGGAGACCACGGCCCGTCAGGCGATCATCGTCGACACGATGACCGGCGCGGTGCTGTTCGAGAAAAACGCCGACGAGCGCATGGCGCCATCGTCGATGTCGAAGATCATGACGGCCTATGTCGTGTTCGACGCCCTCAAGCGCGGCGATCTTAAGCTCGACGACACGTTGCCGGTCTCGGAGCGCGCCTGGCGCATGCAGGGCTCCAAGATGTTCGTGCCGCTCGGCGAGCGCGTGAAGGTCGAGGACCTGCTGCGCGGCATGATCGTCCAGTCCGGCAACGACGCCTGCATCGTCCTCGCCGAAGGCATGGCCGGGTCGGAGGAGGCGTTCGCCGAGCGCATGAACGCGATGGCCGCGAAAATCGGCCTCAAGGACAGCCGGTTCCGCAACGCCTCGGGCTGGCCGGACCCCGAGCATTACATGTCCGCGCGCGATCTGCTGCGGTTGAGCGTGCGGCTGGTCGCCGATTTTCCCGAATACTACCGCTATTACGGCGAGCGGGATTTCACCTTCGGCAAGGACAGCCGTGGCACGCCGATCACCCAGCCCA
>CAIOSQ010000414.1 GCA_903860935.1 uncultured Rhodospirillales bacterium
CGCCCTGCTGGACGACTGCGATGAGTTCGCGCCGACACGTACGACCCAGCGCTGGTGCCACCTCCGCCAGCGCCTGTTCGGGTCGGACGAGCAGCGCCTGCTGGAGGCGAATCTGCGTCAGCCGCAGCGTTACGTCTGCCGCCGCAGCCTGGCCGAGACCGACTGCACGCCGTTGCCGACACCTGTGCCCTGAGCGCGGGGCATCACCCGTCAGCCGACAAATGCGCCCTGCGGGCGGCGAGGCGCCAGCGACGTTCCAGATCAGGGAGTTCGCGGCCCAGCTCCCGCAGACGTGCCGCCCGCCCCTCGCTTAGCGCACTTTCCGGCGTGAACATGTCGCTGAAAGCAGACCATCGCCATGTCGCCTCAAGCGCCATCGCGTCGAGCCAGTCGCGTACGCCGCCCGGGGCGGTCCAGCTTTCATAGGACGGCAGCATGGCGAGAAGCGGCATATCCGCTGCGACGTCGACGCCAGCGCGCAGCGCATCGTGGACGGCGCGCGCGGCCTGTGCTGCCTTTGCGCGGGCACCCGCCGCGCGCGCGATACGGGCGGCTGCGCAAAGGCGCGGGATGTCAGGCTGTGCGGCGACGGCGGTCTGAGCCGCGGCGTGCGCGAGCCGCAGCGCGCCGGCACGCCGGTTGGGCGGGCATCCCCGCATTTCCGCAGCCGCGTACCAGCCAAGCGCCATCGAAAAGGGATCGTCCTCGGATATTTCTGCGATGGCGCGCGCGATCGCTTCCGATCGGGGTGCAAGCATCGCGGCGCGAAGAATCAGGGCGGCGATCCCGGGATGATCCGCGGGGGCCACGAGGGCGAACCCGGGCGCCAGCAAACCACGCGCCTCGAGCGTCTCCGCCCGGTCGGGTTTGCAGGCGAAGAGGTTCAGCCGCATCGCGTCGAGCCGGCCGGAGAAGGGCACCAGCATCGGGGGATCGACGGCAAGTTCGTAGAGCGCGTAACCCGCATCGCGGAGCAGGTCCGCAGCGTCGAGCGTCGTCCGCTCGCCATCCCTGATCTCGAACATGATCAGCGGCGACGCCGATGCCAGAAAGCGCGCTGCGCCGGCGACCACGCGGCTTTCCGCTCCCTCGACGTCGATCTTCAGGACATCGCAGGTCTCGATGCCGTGCGCCGCGACGACGTCGTCCAGCCTGCGCAGCACGACATCGCCAGGGACGTCGCCCGTGCCGATGCTGTTGAGTTCGTTCGACCCGTTCCGGTGCAGCGCGATCGTCCCGTTCCGATCCCCGACCGCAAGTTCCGCGACTTCGATCCTCGAGAAGCGGTTAGCCGCGATCGACCGGCGCAGCAGCGCCGCCACTTCCGGCGTCGGTTCGATTGCCAGGATATCGGCATCGCCACCCGCGGCTGCGGCCGCCGAAAGGGCGTAGAACCCCAGATTCGCGCCGATGTCGATCATGCGCATACCTGGAGTGGCCAGACGACGGACGAATGCAGCTTCGTCTTCGAACCAGTCCTCCTGTTCCTTGAACACATAGGTCGAAAGCGTGTCCAGATTCGGCGGGCAGGCGATCGTGAACCCCCCGGCGAGCTTGATCATCCAGGCGTCGTCGGTCATCGCGAAGACCCGGTTGCCGCGCGTGTGGCGGGATCGACCGACGATCCGCCATGGCGCATGCACCAATCTGCCCACATCCGCCGATACGCCTGCTCGAGTTGCGGCGCGAAACCTGCGATGTCGGAGAAGCCGGCCGCCGAAACGCGTGCACGTAAGCGCGCGAGCGCATCGAGATCCGTGGCCATCGCCACCGCGCGCGACACATAGCCGTCGATGTCGGGCGCGATCAGCTCGACGAGGCCGGCGGCGGCGAGGAGCGTCTCACCGCTCCGGGTCATCATTCCGCCCCGGCCGCGCAACGCCACCACCGGGACCCCGGCATTGAGTGCCTCTGCGGTGGAGGTACAGCCGTTGTAGGGAAAGGGGTCGAGCATGATGTCGATGTCTCCGAAGCGCCGGCGATGGGCATCCGCCGAGAGATGCCCTTCAAGGTCGAGCCGCTCCGGATCACCGCCCCGTGCAGCGAAGGATCGACGGAAGGCGGCGGCGACGCTGGGGTCCGATACCGCATGCGTCTTCACCAGGATGCGCGCGTCAGGGAGACGACGCAGGATGTCGGCCCAGGCGTCGAGAACAGGGTCGCTTATCTTTTTGAGGACGTTGAAACACCCGAAGGTGACATGGCCGCGCGCGCGCGCGGGCAGGGGCGTTGGCGCGACGGACGGCCCACGATAGCAGAGGTAGCAGCCAGGGAGTCGCATCGGCCGCTCGACATAGAGATGCTCATCCTCCTCCGGCAGGACCGTCGCGTCGGCGATGATCCAGTCGATCGCGGCAAGACCCGTGGTCTGTGGATAGCCGATCCACGACGCCTGGACCGGCGCGGGACGACGCGCAAAAAGCGGCAGCCGCGAGCGCGCGGTATGACCGCTGAGATCGACCAGAATATCGATTCGGTCGTTTCGGATCGTCGCATCGACTTCGTCGTCGGCGACGCCCGCAATGTCGCGCCAGGCCTGCACATGCCGGCGCATGCGGGCGGTAGCGATGTCGCCGCCATCATGGTTCGAATAGGCGACCACGTCGACCGCGCCGCTGGCGGCATGGGCGGCGAGGATGCCCTCGATGAAGTATCCGACCGAGTGCATCCGAAAATCCCCCGAGACGTAGCCGATACGCAGCCGACGACGGAGATCGGCGTAAGGCGTCGGCCGCCGGGAAACGGCATGCGAGGCGGCGAGTTTGGAACCGAAGGCTCGATGCGCGTCGGCGATCATCTCGGGCGAGATGTCCGCCGCGTAGTTCATCGCGAAGAGGCGGTTGCTCTTCTTGTCCCAGTCTTTTGGCACCGCCCCAATCGCGTCCGCGAATCCGGCGAGCGCCTCCTCGATCCGACGCATGTCGAGAAGCGCGTTTGCCCGGTTGTTATGGGCGTCGGCATGTCTGGGCGCCAAGGCGATCGCGTGGTCGTAGCTCACCACCGCCTCGGCGAGATGATTTTGATCCTGGAGCGTGTTGCCCCGATTGTACCAGGCGTCCGCGTGGCCCGGGCGTATCGAAATAGCCTGGTCGAAGCTCGCGATCGCGTCGCGATGACGGCCCAGATCGTTCAACGCGCCACCACGATTGCTGAACGCGTCGGCGTAGTCCGGCTTCAGCCGGATGGCCTCGTCGTAGGCGGCGACCGCGTCCCGAGAGCGACGGAGACCGTTCAGGGCGGTCCCGAGATTGTTCCAAGCCTCGGCGTAATCGGGGCGCAGCGCGATCGCTTTGCGGTAGCAGTCTTCTGCCTCGGCGACCCGCCTGCGCGCGCGCAGAAGGACGCCGCGGTTGTTGTGCGCTTCGGCAAGAGCCGCATCGATGGCGATGGCGCGATCGTAGCTCGCCAGCGCCTCGTCGTCCCTTCCGACTGCGCGCAGCGCGTTGCCGCGATTGCACGCGGCGGCGGCATGATCGGGCTGCGCGGCGAGCGCGTCCGCGTAACCATCCACGGCCTCCGCATGACGTTCCATTGCCTCCAGAGCAATCGCGCGATTGAACATCGCGTCGGCATAATCCGGGCGCAGGGCTATCGCGCGGGCATAGCTGATGAGCGCTTCCTTGCCGCGTCCACAGGCGTGGAGCGCGTTGCCGCGGTTGCTGTGCGCCTCGGCGCACCCGGACTCGAGCGCGATCGCCGCGTCATAGCTTTCCACCGCCTCGCTCACTCGCCCGAGATCATGCAAGGCGAGACCGCGTCCGATATGGGCATCCATGCAGGTCGGATCTCGGACGATCGCTGCCTCGAAGCAGGCCAGCGCCTGCGCGTGACGGCGGATTTCGCGCAGCACAAGGCCGGCGTTGTTCTGGTAGCGCGCGTTTCCGGGATCGGCGGCAATCGCCTCACGCAACGCATCGGCGGCATCGGCGTGACGACCCAATCGGGAAAGCGCCATGCCCTTGCGGTGCAGGGTTTCCGCATGACCGGGTTCCGCCGCAAGCGCGGCGTCGCAGGCGGCCACGCAGGCGAGGTGCCGGCCAAGCTCCTCCAACAGCATAGCCTGGTTGCGGAGTGCGGCGGCGTGTCCGGCTTGCGCTGCGAGCGCCGCGTCGCAGGCCGCGAGCGCGTCGCCTGTCCGATCAAGCCCACGCAGGGCCGCCGCCCGGTTGACATGGCAATTGGCACGCGCGGCATCGGTCCCGCCGAGTTCAAGCGCCCGATCGAAGCTCGACAGCGCCTCGTCGTGGCGTGCCACGCGGAGCAGCGAAAGACCCAGATTGTACCAGGCGTCGCGATGATCCGGCGCGCGGCGGAGCGCTTCCACCTGCGCCGCGATGGCCTCTTCGTCGCGACCCAGAGCCGCGAGCGCATTGGCCCGTCCGTGATGGGCAGTCGCGCGTCCTGGATCGAGAGCGCATGCCGCCTCGGCAGATTGCAGAGCCGCGGCGGGATCGCCCGCCACGAGCAGCGCGCTCGCGATGTTGCGGTGCGCCGTGGCGTTGTCTGGGCACGCGACGAGCGAACGACGGATGAGCGCGATGCCCTCGGCGTTCCGCCCCGCCTGGATCGCGAGGGCACCAAGAAGATGCAGCACCTCGCCATGCTCCGGCGCCGCTGCCAGAACGCGTCTGTATCCATCCTCCGCATCGTCGAGCGCTCCGCGGCGATGCGCGGCCAGCGCCTGCGCGAGCAGCAGCGCACTCTGATCGGTATGCATTGTCATGCGCGCTCCATCTCCGTGCATGAGGCGGGATCCACGTGGCGCGAGGCGCCGCGAGGTCTGATAAGATTTTCCGAACGCAAGGCGCGGTCGAGTTGCGCGGTGACGCTGCCGGTCGCCACGACTGCGTCAGCCGGCCTTGGGCAGTGCGTTCGCACCGCTCGCGCCGGCGAGCATGCGGTCGCGCGCGGCGGACCACAGGTCGTCATCGCTGTGGCCGATACAGGCGTCGAAACACGGGTCGCCGCAGGAGTGTTGCAGGATCGCGATCTCGGTTTCGGTGTTCTGCGGGTCGTGAGCAAACTGTTTTTTCCTTGCCGCAGGCAGTGCACCGCGCGCCCTTGGTACGAGGGATGCGTTGGTCGCCGGCACGGATGCCCGCGCGAGGATCGAGTGGCACAGCACACAACACGCCGCCGTTTCGCGGGGATCGTACCCGACGAAAATGCGGATCACGGGGCACCGCCAAGCCTTGCCGCAGAAAGCAGCGCGCGGCGGGAAATGTCCGGAACGGTGCAGATCGCCGTCCCCAGCGCATTGTCAGCCGTCGTCGCCCCGTGGGACCCTCGGCTCGTCTGCGTTGTGCGGACGCCACGCGTTGTGCGTGGTTCAGCTCCAGGATGGAGTGTGCCAGGATGGCTCTTAACGTGATTTCCAATTACGCTGCGAATGTCGCGCAGCGTTACCTTCAGAAAGCGGATGCGGAGGCGACAAGATCCGTCGCCAAGCTGGCCGCCGGAACCCGCGTCCTCTCTGCGCGCGACGATGCTGCCTCGATGGCGGTTGGTACAAGTCTCCGTGCTGATGTGATCGGTCTGAAGCAGGCTGCGGTCAATGTCGGCCAGGCGGCGTCGATGATCCAGATCGCTGACGGCGCCATGTCGACCACCACGGACATTCTTCTGCGCATGAAGGCCCTCGCCACGCAGGGCGCCTCGGATCAGTTGGACACCACGCAGCGCGGGATGCTGAACACCGAGTTCACGGCGCTGATCGACGAGGTTGACCGTATCGCGAACGTCACCAACTTCGACGGAAAGGTCCTGACCAGCGGCACTTTTGCCAGCACGGGCCTGAAATTCCAAGTCGGTCATGCCAACACCGCGAACGATTCGATCGAGGTCGACATCGCTGACATCAGCAAGTCCGCGCTGTCGATCGGCTCCAATTCGGTCAGCGCGCTCTCCGCCGCGACGACGGCGATCGACGCCATCAACACCGCGATCGACACCGTCGCGACCGCGCGTGCGAGCCTTGGCGCCAGCCAGAACCGGCTCGAATTCGCCGGTGCCAACATCGCCACGCAGATGGAGAATGCGGAGGCGGCGCGCAGCACCCTCATGGATCTCGACGTGGCCGCTGAAATGAGCGCGTTCACCTCGAACCAGATCCTCCAGCAGGCCGGGGTGAGCATGCTCGCCCAGGCCAATCAGATGCCGCAGAACCTGATGCGTCTGTTCCGCTGACGATGGCCGCCTCGCCCACCGGGCGAGGTAGCCGGCGCCGGGGACGCCTCGCGTTCCCGGCGCATCGAACTGGAGTGCGGACATGGAAACTTCTCGGATCCCCGCGGCACGATCGGCTGCGTCCGCCGTCGCGCCGCGCAAGCCAGGCGCTTCCGACGCCGACGCGCCGCATGCCGCTCCCGCGTCCCCGCCCGCGCCGGCCCAGGCCCGCGCGGAGCGCAGACCCGCGCCTGCGGCCACCGACGTCCAGACCCATTTCGACGCGATGACCAAGACCCTCGTGGCCAGCGTCGTCGACAAGGAGACAGGGTCCGTCGTCTCCGAGGTGCCGCCAGAAGCCCTGCGCATCCTCGCCCAGCGTACGGCCGAATTCCGCGGCAAGATCTTCGACGCCAAGGTTTGAGTTGGGCGGCATCGCGCAAGGGTACCTGCGCCGCCGCGCGGCGCCTGCCGATTGCTGGTGCGCGATGGACCCATTGGAGGTCTCAATCCGCCGCCGCCGTTTCGAGCCAATCGGCGACCGACGCACGCGTCTTGTCAAGCCCCCGACGCGTCAGTTCGGCGCGCAGTTTTTCCTCCGCGGCCATGCATTGCCAGGCCCGCCGGACAGGCTCGACAAGCATCAC
>CAIOSQ010000415.1 GCA_903860935.1 uncultured Rhodospirillales bacterium
TGGCCGGCAAAAGCCGGATCCGGAAAAGCTCTCGGCCTATGAGTGCGGATTCGAGGCGTTCGACGAGGCGCGCAAGCAATTCGACGTGCGCTTCTATCTCGTCGCGATCCTGTTCATCATCTTCGACCTCGAGGTCGCGTTCCTGTTCCCGTGGGCCGTCGCGCTCGGCGACATCGGACTATTCGGCTTCTGGTCGATGGTCGCCTTCCTCGGCGTGCTGACTGTCGGATTCGTCTACGAATGGAAGAAAGGGGCGCTCGAATGGGAGTGATCGCGCCGAATCCCGGGGCGTTGGCGCCGGGCGCGCAGCAAGACCAACTGCTGCGTACGGTAACCGACGAACTTCAGGACAAGGGGTTTGTCGTCGCCCAGCTCGACAAGCTTGTCGCCTGGGCGCGCACCGGTTCGCTCTGGCCGATGACCTTCGGCCTCGCATGCTGCGCCGTCGAGATGATGCACAGCGCGGCAAGCCGCTACGATTTCGACCGCTTCGGGATCGTCTTCCGGCCCAGTCCGCGGCAGTCCGACGTCATGATCGTGGCCGGGACGTTGACCAACAAGATGGCGCCGGCTTTGCGCAAGGTCTACGACCAGATGGCGGAGCCGCGCTGGGTGATCTCGATGGGCAGCTGCGCCAATGGCGGCGGCTATTACCATTACTCGTATTCGGTCGTTCGCGGCTGTGATCGGATCGTGCCGGTCGACATCTACGTTCCCGGATGCCCGCCGACCGCCGAGGCTCTCCTCTACGGCGTTCTGCAACTGCAGAAGAAAATCCGCCGCACGACGTCGATCATGCGCTGACCGGTGCAGAGCATGAACCCCGTCCTCAAGGAAGTCGGTGACCACGTCGCTGCGGCATTGCCGGAAGACGTCGTCTCCGTCGCGCAGCGACTCGACGAACTGACCGTCGTCGCACAGGCCGGTTCCATCGCGAAGGTACTCGCGTTCCTGCGCGACGACGACCAATGCGATTTCAAATGCCTGGTCGATGTTTGCGGCGTGGACTGGCCGGAGCGCGAGCGACGGTTCGACGTCGTCTACAATCTGCTGTCCGTGAAGCTGAACCAGCGCATCCGTGTGCGGATCGAGACCGACGAACATACGCCGGTGCCGACGGCGACCGGTGTCTTTCCGTCCGCTGGCTGGTACGAGCGCGAGGCATGGGACCTCTACGGGATCTACTTCGCGGACCATCCCGACCTGCGGCGTATCCTGACCGATTACGGGTTCGAGGGGCACCCGCTACGCAAGGATTTCCCGCTTACAGGCCATGTCGAGGTGCGGTACGACGACGAGCAGAAGCGCGTCGTCTACGAACCGGTCAAGCTGACGCAGGATTTCCGTCGTTTCGATTTCCTGTCTCCGTGGGAGGGCATGGACCGGCTGCTCCCTGGCGACGAAAAGGCCTCATCTCCGCCGCAGGCGGCCGCACCGAAGGGCTGAGCCGACGCCATGACCGCTGAAGTCGCACTCAAGAACCTGACGATGAATTTCGGGCCGCAGCACCCTGCGGCCCATGGCGTGTTGCGCCTCGTCCTGGAGATGGACGGAGAGGTGGTCGAGCGCGCGGATCCGCATATCGGTCTGCTGCATCGCGGCACCGAGAAACTGATCGAGTACAAGACCTACACCCAGGCGCTGCCCTATTTCGACCGGCTCGACTACGTGTCGCCGATGAACCAGGAGCACGCCTTCGCCCTCGCGGTGGAGAAGCTCCTGGGCATCGCGCCGCCGCCGCGCGGGCAGGCGATCCGCGTTCTTTACGCGGAAATCGGGCGCATTCTGAACCATCTCCTCAACATCACCACCTTCGCCCTCGACGTAGGCGCGATGACGCCGCTGCTCTGGGCGTTCGAGGAGCGCGAGAAGTTGATGGAGTTCTACGAGCGCGCCTGTGGCGCGCGGCTCCATGCGAATTACTTCCGTCCGGGTGGCGTGGCGTCCGACCTGCCGCCCGTGCTGCTCGATGACATCCGTGCCTGGACCGGCCGGTTCCCGAAGATCGTGGACGACATCGAGTCGCTGCTTACCGAGAACCGGATCTTCAAGCAGCGCACGGTCGATATCGGGGTCGTCACAGTCGAGGAGGCACTGGCCTGGGGCTTTTCCGGGCCGATGCTGCGCGGCTCCGGTCTGCCCTGGGATCTGCGCAAGTCGCAGCCCTATGACGGCTACGAGGCTTATGATTTCGACGTGCCGGTCGGCAAGAACGGTGATTGCTACGATCGCTATCTGTGCCGGATGGAGGAGATGCGCCAATCCCTGCGGATCATGGCGCAAGCACTCGACGTGATCGCCAGGACCCCAGGCCCCGCGAAGACCGACGACAAGAAGATCACGCCGCCGACACGCGGCGAGATGAAGCGCTCGATGGAAGCGCTCATCCATCACTTCAAGCTCTACACCGAGGGCTATCACGTGCCCGCGGGCGAGACTTACACGGCCGTCGAGGCGCCGAAGGGCGAGTTCGGCGTGTATCTCGTCTCGGACGGAACCAACAAGCCGTATCGCTGCAAGATCCGCGCGCCCGGCTTCGCCTTCCTTCAGGCGATGGACTTCCTTGGCAGGGGCCACATGCTGGCCGATGTCGTGGCGATCATCGGCTCGATGGATATCGTGTTCGGGGAGATCGACCGATGAGCGCGCCTACCGGCATCGGGGCCGCCGCCCAACCAAGCCATTTCGCCTTCGACGCCGAGAACCTGGCGCGGGCGACGACGATCATCGCCAGATATCCGGCGGGCCGTCAGGCCAGCGCCGTCCTGCCACTGCTGGACATCGCACAGCGGCAATGCGGCAACTGGCTGCCGCGCGCGGCGATGGACTATGTCGCAGGCCTTCTCGACATGGCGCCGATCCGGGTCTACGAAGTCGCGACCTTCTACTCGATGTTCAATCTCGAGCCGGTCGGCGAGTGGTTCTTCCAGATCTGCACCACCACGCCGTGCTGGCTGCGCGGCTCCGATCAGGTGGTCGCGGCCTGCGAGCGCAAACTCGGCATCCATGTCGGTGAGACCTCTGCCGACGGCAAGTTCACCCTGAAGGAGGTCGAATGCCTCGGCGCCTGCGTGAACGCCCCGATCATCCAGGTCAACGACGATTTCTACGAGGATCTCGACGGTCCGTCGACGGAGCGCCTCATCGATGAACTGGCAGCCGGGCGCGTGCCGCCCGTCGGGTCCGTCATCGGCCGCCAGAAATCGGCACCCGATGGCGGTCCGCAGGTCCTGAAGACCATTCCGCCGCGCTATGAGTGGACACTCGAGGCCCCGCCGGCGCCGCCGGCCGGCAGCGACGATTGAGGCATCGACATGCTCCAGGACAAGGACCGCATCTTCACCAATCTCTACGGCCTTCAGGGACCGGACCTCAGAAGCGCGATGGCGCGTGGGGACTGGGACCGGACGCGTGATCTGATCGCGAAGGGCAGGGACTGGATCGTCAATCAGGTCAAGGAATCCGGGTTGCGCGGCCGTGGCGGCGCGGGCTTCCCGACCGGCATGAAATGGTCCTTCATGCCCAAAGCGAATCCCGATGGCCGTCCGAGCTATCTCGTCGTGAACGCGGACGAGTCAGAACCTGGCACCTGCAAGGATCGTGAGATCCTGCGCCACGACCCGCATAAATTGGTCGAGGGATGCCTCCTGGCGGGCGTCGGCATGGGGGCGCGTGCGGGCTACATCTACATCCGCGGCGAGTTCTACAACGAGGCCTCCGCGATCCAGCGGGCCATCGACGAGGCTTACGAGGCGGGACTGGTCGGGAACAACGCCTGCGGATCCGGGTACGATTTCGATCTGTACCTGCATCGTGGCGCGGGTGCGTACATCTGCGGCGAGGAGACGGCGCTGCTCGAGAGCCTCGAGGGCCGCAAGGGCCAGCCGCGCCTCAAGCCCCCATTCCCGGCTGCGTGCGGGCTCTACGGTTGCCCGACGACGATCAACAATGTCGAGACGATCTCCGTCGTCCCGACGATCCTGCGCCGCGGCGCGACCTGGTTCGCCGGTTTCGGTCGTCCCAAAAACGCGGGCACCAAGCTGTTCTGCATTTCCGGCCATGTGAACCGGCCGTGTAACGTCGAAGAATCGATGTCGATTCCTCTCAAGGAACTGATCGAGAAGCATGCCGGCGGTGTGCGTGGCGGCTGGGACAACCTGCTGGGGATCATTCCTGGTGGCTCGTCCGTGCCGGTCCTGCCGCGCTCGATCTGCGACACCGTATTGATGGATTTCGACGCCTTGCGCGAGGTGCGGTCTGGCCTTGGGACCGCAGCGGTGATCGTGATGGACAAGTCCACCGACATCGTGAAAGCGATCGCGCGCCTGTCGAAGTTCTACATGCACGAGAGCTGCGGTCAGTGCACGCCGTGCCGCGAGGGTACGGGTTGGATGTGGCGCGTCATGACGAGGATGGTCGAAGGGCGCGCCGAGCTGGACGAGATCGATACCCTCGAGGACGTCAGCAAGCAGATCGAGGGACATACGATCTGCGCGCTCGGCGACGCTGCCGCGTGGCCGATCCAGGGATTGATCCGCCATTTCCGGCCCGAGCTGGAGCGGCGGATCGGCGAGTACAAGCAGCGTGCGGGCCGTTCGGCCCTCGCGGCCGAGTGAGGCGGGGCGGGACATGCCGAAACTGACGGTCAATGGAATCCAGGTCGAGGTCCCTGCGGGCGCGACCGTACTGCAGGCCTGCGAGGCCGCCGGCTTCGAGATCCCGCGGTTCTGCTACCATGAGCGCCTGTCGATCGCGGGCAATTGCCGCATGTGCCTCGTCGAGCAGGAGAAGGCGCCGAAGCCGATCGCGTCGTGCGCGATGCCGGCCGCGGACAACATGGTGATCAGGACCGACACGCCCGTGGTGCGCAAGGCGCGCAAGGGCGTCATGGAGTTCCTGCTCATCAACCATCCGCTTGACTGCCCGATCTGCGACCAGGGCGGCGAGTGCGATCTACAGGACCAGGCGATGGCCTATGGCTTCGACCGGTCCCGGTATCAGGAGAACAAGCGCGCGGTTCCGGACAAGGAACTCGGACCGCTGGTCAAGACCTCGATGAACCGCTGCATCCACTGCACGCGCTGCGTCCGCTTCGCGAGCGAAGTGGCCGGTGTCGAGGAACTCGGCGCGGTGTTCCGTGGCGAGCACATGGAGATATCGACCTATGTCGAAAAGACGCTGACGTCGGAGCTGTCCGCCAACATCGTCGATCTCTGCCCAGTCGGTGCGCTGACGTCCAAGCCGTATGCCTTCGTCGCGCGGCCCTGGGAATTGCGCAAGACCGAGTCGGTCGACGTTCTCGATGCCGTGGGATCGAATATCCGCGTGGACAGCCGCTCCGGCGAGGTCCTGCGCGTGCTGCCCCGGGTCAACGAGTTCGTCAACGAGGAGTGGATCTCGGACAAGACCCGCTTCGCGATCGACGGACTGAAGCGCCAGCGCCTCGATCGCCCGTATCTGCGCGGCGCCGATGGCAAGCTCGCGCCCGCGACGTGGTCCGATGCGTTGGCGGCGGTCGCAGCGAAGCTTGGCTCCGTGCCAGGCTCCCGGATCGCGGCGATAGCGGGTGATCAGGCGGATTGCGAGGCGCTGACCGCGCTCAAGGACCTGATGACGGCGCTCGGCAGTCCGCACCTCGATTGCCGTCAGGATGGGGCGCGCCTCGATCCGTCGGCGCCCGTGGGCTGGCGCTTCAATTCCACCATCGCAGGGATCGATTCCTGCGACGCGCTGCTGCTTGTCGGAACCAATCCCCGCTGGGAGGCGCCGATCATCAATGCGCGTATCCGCAAGCGCTGGCTGTCGTCGCGGTTGCCGGTCGGCGTGATCGGTCCGCAGCACGATCTCACATACAAGTCCGAGTATCTTGGCGCGGGGCCACAGACATTGGCCGATCTGGCCGATGGTCGGCATCCTTTCGCGGAAACGTTGCGATCGGCGAAGGCGCCGATGATCATCGTGGGGCAGGGAGCACTCGCGCGCGCCGATGGCGCGCAGGTGTTGGCGCTCGCGCGTCGCGCGGCCGAAGCGCTTGGTATCGTTCGTGACGGGTGGAACGGATTCAACGTTCTGCATGTCGCGGCTGGCCGGGTCGGCGGTCTTGAACTGGGCTTTGCGCCTGCTGCCGGTGGTCGCGATGTGGCGGGCATTCTCGCGGGTTGCGCGGCAGGCGAGATCGATGTCGTCTGGTTGCAGGGCGCGGACGAGGTCGACACGTCTCGCCTCGGCAAGGCCTTCGTCATCTATCAGGGACATCACGGCGATCGCGGGGCGCACCGTGCCGACGTGATCCTGCCGGGGGCTGCCTATACCGAGAAGAACGCGACCTACGTCAACACGGAGGGGCGCGCCCAGCGGGGCCGGATCGCGATCTTCCCGCCTGGTGATGCGCGCGAGGACTGGAAGATTCTCCGTGCCTTGTCCGACCGGCTTGGCAAGCGACTGCCCTACGATACTCTCGCGCAGGTGCGCGCGCGCATGGCGGAGATCTCGCCGGTTTTTGCGCAGATCGACAGCGTTGTACCGGCGCCCTGGGCCGGGTTCGGCGCGGCCGGACCGGTCGACACGACGCCGTTCCGTTCGCCAGTGTCCAATTTCCACATGACCTGCGCCATCAGCCGCGCGTCGGCGACCATGGCGGAGTGCACGGCGGCGCGGCAGGCCGCGCTGGACGCGAGGACCGGAACGCATGCCTGAGTTCGTCACAACCTATGTGATCCCCGGCGGCATCATCGTCGCCAAGATCCTGGTGCTGGTCGTGCCGCTGCTGATCACGGTGGCGATGCTGACCTATGCGGAGCGCAAGGTCATCGCGGCGATGCAACTGCGCAAGGGGCCCAATGTCGTCGGGCCGTTCGGGTTGCTGCAGCCCTTCGCCGACGCGCTCAAGCTGATCACCAAGGAGACCATCATTCCGGCCGGCGCAAACCGGGTGGTCTTCATTCTCGCGCCGATGGTGACATTCCTGCTGAGCCTGATCGCCTGGGCTGTCATCCCCTTCGCGCCGGGTTGGGTCATCTCCGACATCAATGTCGGGATCCTCTACCTGTTCGCGATCTCGTCGCTCGGGGTCTACGGCATAATCATGGCCGGCTGGGCGTCGAACTCGAAATATGCGTTCCTCGGCGCGCTGCGCTCGGCGGCCCAGATGGTCAGCTACGAAGTCTCGATCGGCTTCGTCATCATCACGGTGCTGCTCTGCGTGGGGTCGCTCAATCTCCAGGCCATCGTCCAGGCGCAGACGGGCGGCATCTGGAACTGGCATGCCTTCCAGTTGATGCCGCCGCTGCTGCCGATGGCGGTGATCTTCTTCGTTTCTGCACTTGCCGAGACGAACCGGTCTCCGTTCGATCTGCCAGAGGGCGAGTCGGAACTTGTCGCGGGGTATTTCGTCGAGTACTCGTCGATGTCCTTCGCGCTGTTCTTCCTCGGTGAATACGCGGCGATGATCTTGATGAGCGGCATGACCAGCGTGCTCTTCCTGGGAGGTTGGGATTCGCCCTTGCCCTTCGCCCCGTTCACCTGGATCCCCGGACCGATCTGGTTCGCCGCCAAGATCAGCCTGTGCCTCTTCGTTTTCCTCTGGGTGCGCGCCACGCTGCCCCGGTATCGCTACGACCAGTTGATGCGGCTTGGCTGGAAGGTCTTCCTTCCGGTGTCGCTTGGCTGGGTGATCCTGACCGCTGGCGTGCTTGTCGCGTTCGACAAGCTGCCGAAGCTCTGAGGCCGGACCCGGAACCGCCATGCTCGACAATCGCTCCGCCCGCACCTGGCTTCTGTCCGAGATCGTCTCGGGCATGGCGCTGACCTTGAAGTATTTCTTCAAGCCCAAGGTCACGGTCAACTATCCGTTCGAGAAGGGGCCGCTGAGTTCCCGCTTTCGCGGCGAGCACGCGTTGCGCCGCTATCCCAACGGCGAAGAGCGTTGCATCGCATGCAAGCTTTGCGAGGCGGTGTGTCCGGCGTTGGCGATAACGATCGAGGCCGAACCGCGCGCGGATGGCAGCCGTCGGACCACGCGCTACGACATCGACATGACGAAGTGCATCTATTGCGGGTTGTGCCAGGAGGCTTGCCCGGTCGACGCGATCGTCGAGGGGCCGAACTTCGAGTTCGCAACCGAGACGCGCGAGGAACTGATGTACAACAAGGACAAGCTTCTGGCGAACGGCGATCGCTGGGAGACCGAGTTGCAGCAGAACATCGCCGCCGAA
>CAIOSQ010000416.1 GCA_903860935.1 uncultured Rhodospirillales bacterium
CGATCTTCTCGCTGGTGTTCCGCGGCCTGGGTGGCGACCACATGGTGGAGCGGGCCCTGGTGGACATGCCGGGCGGCGCGTATGGCGCGCTCGCCACCGTCATGTTCGTGAGGTTTGTTCTGGGTTTCTTCCTGGACACCTTCGAGATCATCTTCATCACCGTGCCGATCGCGGGGCCGGTTCTCCTGAAGATGGACATCGATGCGGTCTGGCTCGGCGTGATGATCGGCGTCAATCTGCAGACCAGCTTCCTGACGCCGCCTTTCGGCTTCGCGCTGTTCTATCTGCGCGGCGTCGCCTCGCGTCTCGTGACGACCGCGCATATCTATCGCGGGATCATCCCGTTCGTGGCGATCCAGGTTCTGATGCTGTTCCTTCTCGTTGCCGAACCCCGGCTCGGGACGTGGCTGCCGGATCTGATCTACCGCTCGGCCCCGCAACTTCCGGAAGGCGAGCGCAAGCCCGACGATTTCGCGCCGGGGTCGGAGAGCGAGAGCTACAGCTCGGACGAGGAAATCTAGGCTGAAACGCAAAAGGGCCCGGGATCGCTCCCGGGCCCTCGATCCGTCGCCGCTCGCGCGGGACGTGTCGCTGCTCTTACTTGATGTAGTCGAAGGGCAGGCCGCGCGCGTCGAGATAGGCGCCCTCGGCGAAGCGGCTGTACTGGACCAGATCGGCGCGCGCCTTCAGGTAGCTCGCGAAGATCTCCTTGGTCACCGGATCCGCCTTCTCGCGGACCTCGCCCAGGTATTCGCGCGCCGCGTTGCCGAACGCCATCAAGATGTCGCGCGGGGTACGCAGGAAGCGGACGCCATGCTGGTTGCGCAGCACGTTCATCGCTTCCGCCGAGCGCATCGTGTACTCGGCCCACATGTCGTCATGTGCCCAGCCGCAGGCGACCTGCACCGCCGCCTTCAGGTCGTTGGGCAGCGCGTCCCACTTGGCCTTGTTCATCATGAACTGCAGCGCCGAGCCAGGCTCGTGGAAGCCCGGGCCGTAGCAGATCTTGGCGACCTGATAGAAGCCGAGCGCCAGGTCGTTGTAGGGACCGATCCACTCGGCGCCATCGACCGCGCCGGACTGCAGCGCTGCGAAGATCTCGCCGCCGGGCACCACGACCTGCTGGGCGCCGAGCTTGGCGAGGATCGCGCCGCCCCAGCCGGGCATGCGAAGCTTCTTGCCCTTATAGTCGTCCACCGACTTGATCTCGGTGCGGTACCAGCCGAGGGCCTGGGTTCCGGTGTTGCCGGCGATGAAGGCCTTCAGGTTGTACTGCGCGTAGAGCTTGTCCCAGAGCGCCTGACCGCCGCCGAAATTGATCCAGGCCGACATCTCGTTCCCGGAGAAGCCGAACGGCACGCAGGTGAAGAACTGGCAGCCCTGGTTCTTGCCGATATGATAGTAGGACGCATCGTGATAGCAGTCGAGCGACCCCGACGACACGGCGTCGAAGCCCTGGAGCGCCGGCACGACTTCACCCGCCGAGAAGACGCGGATGGTCAGCTTGCCGTCGGTGATGCGGCCGATATTCGCCGCGAGGCGCTCGGCACCGGTCTGGACGCCGCCCATGCCCTTCGGCCAGGACGTGCCCATGCGCCACTCGATGCGGCCCTGCGCGATCGCCGGCGCGGCGATGGTGGACGCGGCGGCGGCGACGCCCGCGACGCCATAGGTGCCGGCATTCTTGAATAAGGAACGACGCTTCATATGAGGAATACCTCCCAGGTTATTTTCGCTTGCGACGCGCGGGGGGGCGCGTCGCGATCTCTTCGCGGCGGGGACAGGCACAGCCGCGACGGCGCCGGAAGCTACAGGGGACAGGCACAGGCTGCAACGTGCGCCGTTGGGCTCAGAGGGCGAAATCCGGTCCGGTGACGGTGGGCGCAAGTGGCCGCCAGCCATCGGTGGTCAGCGCCTCGAGAGGTTGGAACCGAATCTTGTACGACATCTTCCGGCTCTCGGCGATCCAGTATCCGAGATAGACGTGATCGAGGCCCTCGTCGCGCGCATGCCCGATCATCCACAATATGGCCTGGGATCCGAGGCTGCGTCCTGGCTGGTCAGGATCGAAGAAGGTGTAGACCGCCGATAAACCGCGGGACAGACGGTCCACCAGCGAGGCGGCGACGAGGGCGCCGGACGCGTCGCGGAACTCCACGACACCGCCGTCGATCTGGCCGATCTCCACCATGCCTCGGAACTCGCCCCTGTCCATCGACGCCATGTCGCCGCCCGTATGGCGACCATCCTGATAGCGGCGGAAGAGATCGAATTGTTCGTCGGTCGAGCGCGCGGGGCGCCAGTTTGCAGTCAGGTCGGCGTTGCGGGCCATGATCCGCCGCCAGGGGCGCGTGAACGCGAACTCGCGCGCCGGAATGCGGACCGCGACGCAGGCGCTGCAACTCGGGCAGGCCGGCCGGTACGCGAAGCCGAGCGATCGGCGGAACCCGGCCTCGGACAGGAGGTCATAGGCAAGGGTGGCGTTCGGGCCGCCGATATCGGCGAAGATGCGCCGCTCCGTTCTTCCGTCGATATAGGGGCAGGCGGAGGGGGCCGAATAATAGAAACGCGGCGCCGTGGCGTGGGGATGCGTCATCGCGCTTCCCGGCCGTCAGCTGCGATGGGATCGGAGACGGTGCGGCGCAGAACGATGGTTCCGGCGACAAGGTCGTGGAGTGTGCGTCGATGGGGCAGGAAGAACACGGCCAGCAGC
>CAIOSQ010000417.1 GCA_903860935.1 uncultured Rhodospirillales bacterium
CGGCGACCGGCGCGCAGCAGGCCGCGGCGCAGGCGCCGGCCGGCAGCACGCTGCGCACCGTTCTCAACCGCGGCAAGCTGGTCGTCGGCACCGGCTCGACCAACGCGCCGTGGCATTTCGAGGACGAGAAGGGCCAGCTGACCGGCATGGACATCGCCGTCGCGCGCATCCTCGCCCGCGGCCTGTTCGACGATCCGACCAAGGTCGAGTTCGTGAAGCAGGAGCCGGCGGCGCGCATCCCGAACATCACGACCGGCAAGGTCGACATCGTCATCCAGTTCATGACCATGTCGCCGGCCCGCGCGCAGCTGGTGAATTTCTCGCGTCCCTACTATGTCGAGGGCGTCGCCCTGCTGACCTCGGCCAAGGGCAAGTTCAAGACGCACAAGGAATTGATGGACGCCGGCAAGGCGGCCCGCACCTCGGTGCTGCAGAACGTCGACGCCGACAAGCTGGTCGCCAAGGCCCTTCCCAACGCGACCGTGATGCAGCTCGACACCCAGGCGAACGCCATCCAGGCGCTCGATTCTGGCCGCGCCGATGCCGCGGTCGTCGACCTGTCGACCGTGGGCTGGCTGGTGAAGCGAAACCCGGACAAGTATCTGGATTCGGGCTTCCACTACGAAACCCAGCTCTATGGCTGCGCGATGCGCCAGGGCGACCTCGACTGGCTGCGCTGGGTGGACACCTGCCTCAACGTCAACATGCACGGCCACCAGACCGATCTCTACGACAAGGCGTTCGAGGAGTTCTTCGGCGCCAAGCCGCCGCGCCGTACGCCCGGCTTCCCGGTGATCTGACGACGGTTCGCCGCCGCCCGCGCATAGCGAGCGGCGGCGACACGCGCGGGCGGTGCCGTGGAGTACCATCTCAACTTCAATTTCGTCTGGAAATACGCCGACAAGCTCTGGTGGGGCTTGGCGCTGTCTATCCAGTTGGCGTTCGTCGCGATCCTGATCGGATGCGTGATCGGGCTCGCCCTGGCGCTCGCCCATTCCGGCGGCAATCGCTGGACGCGTGGCGCCGTGGCCACCTATGTCGAGTTCATCCGCAACGTCCCGCTGCTGCTGCTCATCTATCTCGTCTTCTACGGCATCCCCTCGGCAGGCGGCTTCGCCTACGATGCGACCTTCAGCTTCGTGGTTACGCTGTCGCTCTATTCCGGCGCCTATCTGGTCGAGGTCTTCCGCGCCGGCCTGGACGCCGTTCCCAAGGGCGTGATCGATGCCGGCAAGGCGATCGGACTGACGCCCTGGCAGCGCTTCGTCCATGTGCGGCTGCCGATCATGCTGCGCGTCGTCCTGCCCTCGCTCTCCAACGCATTCATCTCGCTGTTCAAGGACACGTCGCTCGCCTCCGTCATTGCCGTGCCTGAACTGACCTATGGGGCGAACTGGATCAAGACCAACACCTTCCGTCATATCGAGGTCTGGCTGGTCGTCTGGCCGATCTATCTCGCGGCCGGTTGGGCCATCCTCGCGGCGCTGCGCCAGCTCGAGCGGCGCTTCAGGCTGGGCGGCGACCGATGATCGAGTTCGCGCTGCGTACCCTGCCCTTCCTGTGGGACGGCTTTCTCGTCACGCTGCACGTGTCCGCGCTCGTCGTCGTCGTGTCGCTGGTGGCCGGCGTGGCGATCGGCATCGGCTTCGCCTATGGCCCGCTCTGGCTGCGTTTTCCGTTACGCGTCTACTCGGACGTGCTGCGCGGCACGCCGCTGCTGGTGCTCATCTTCTCCGTCTATTACCTGCTGCCGATGATGGGGCTGAACCTGCAGCCCTTCCCGGCTGCGGTGATCGCGCTCTCCGCCTTCAAGGCCGCGCATGTCGGCGAGATCGCGCGTGGCGCGATCGGATCGATCGCACGCGGACAGACGGATGCCGGCAAGGCGATCGGGCTCACCTTCGCGCAGCGCCTTGCCTGGGTGATCCTGCCGCAGGCGGTCCGGCGGTTCCTGCCGCCCTGGGTCAATTCCGTCACCGACACGGTCAAGGGATCGGCCCTGGTCTCGCTCGTCGGCATCGTCGATCTGATGCTGGCGGCGCAGCAGGTGATCGGCCGGACCTACGAACCGCTGCCGGTCTACGTTCTCGCGGCCTTCATGTATTTCGCCATCAATTACGCGCTGAGCGTGGCGAGCCGCCGGCTCGAAGCCCGCTTCGCCTATATCCGGGAGTGACATGAGCGACCCCCTGGTCCGGATCCGCGGCCTGCGCAAATCCTTCGGCGCCACACGCGTGCTCGACGGCATCGATCTCGATATCGCCCGCGGCGAGGCCGTCGTCGTCATCGGCCCCTCGGGCAGCGGCAAGACGACGCTTCTGCGCTGCATCAACGTGCTCGAGACCTACGACGACGGCTCGATCCAGGTCGACGGCGTGGAGGTCGGCTATGCCGGTCCGCCGGGACCGCGACGCCGCCCCCGGAGCGAGAGCGACCTCGCGCGGATCCGCGCCGATATCGGCATGGTCTTCCAGCTCTTCAATCTCTTCCCGCATCTGACCGCGCTCGAGAACGTGATGCTCGGTCTGGTCAAGGTACGCGGACTGCCCAATGCCGAGGCGAAGGCGCGCGCGGAGCATTGGCTGGAGCGCGTCGGGCTGTCCGAGAAGCTGCGCAGCCTGCCAGGACAACTCTCGGGCGGGCAGCAGCAGCGTGTCGGCATCGCGCGCGCCGTCGCGATGGAACCGAAGGTCCTGCTGCTCGACGAGATCACCTCGGCGCTCGATCCCGAACTCGTCGGCGAGGTCCTCGCCACGGTCCGTCAGCTGGCGTCGGACGGCATGACGATGGTCGTCGTCACCCACGAGATGACCTTCGCGCGCGATGTCGGCTCGCGCGTGGTCTTCATGGACGCCGCGCGCGTGGTCGCCGACGGCACGCCGCAGGACGTGCTGGTCGATCCGCGCCACGAGCGCCTGCGCGCATTCCTCGCGCGCATCGAGATGAAACGCCCATAGGAGAACCGGCGATGGTTTCGCGATCCGACATCCGCACGCGCATGGGCCTGCGGCCGGTGATCAACGTCTCGGGCACCATGACCCATCTCGGCGCCTCGATCGTCGTACCGGAGGCGATCGAGGCCGCGCGCGACATGCTGCCCGAATGGGTCGAGATCAACGATCTGCACCGCAAGGCCAGCCAGGCAATCGCCCGCGCCACCGGCGCCGAGGCCGGTTTCGTCACCGCCTCGGCCGCGGCCGGCATCACCCTCGGCGTCGCCGCGGCGATGACCGGTGCCGACCTCGCGCGGATCGA
>CAIOSQ010000418.1 GCA_903860935.1 uncultured Rhodospirillales bacterium
CGCGCGAAGATCATGCGCAAGGCCGCGGACCTGATGCGTGCGCGCGCCGACGACATCGCGAAGCTGATGACGCTCGAACAGGGCAAGCCCCTCGCCCAGGCCCGAATCGAGACGATGCTTGCCGGCGACATCATCGACTGGTTCGCCGAAGAAGGGCGCCGCACCTATGGCCGCGTCGTGCCCGCGCGCGCCGAGAACGTCTACCAGCTGGTGCTCAAGGAGCCGGTTGGCCCGGTCGCGGCGTTCACGCCGTGGAACTTCCCGATCAACCAGATCGTACGCAAGGCTTCGGCGGCGCTCGCCACGGGGTGCTCCATCATCGCCAAGTGCCCGGAAGAGACCCCGGCCGCTCCGGCTGCGCTGTTCCAGGCCTTCCTTGACGCGGGCGTCCCTGACGGCGTCGTGAACCTCGTCTACGGCGTTCCGGCCGAGATCTCCGAATACCTGATCGACCATCCGATCATCCGCAAGATCTCGTTCACGGGGTCCACAGCCGTCGGGAAGATGCTCACCGCGATGGCCGGTCGCCACATGAAACGCGTCACGATGGAACTTGGCGGCCACGCGCCGGCGATCATTTTCGACGACGCGGATCTCGATCAGGCGGTGAGCGTCCTCTCGACCAACAAATACCGCAACGCCGGTCAGGTCTGCATCGCGCCGACGCGCTTCCTGGTCCAGCAGCCGGTCTACGAAAAGTTCGTCGAGAAATTCATCGCTGTCTCAAAGGCGCAGAAGATCGGCGACGGCATGGATCCGACGACGACGATGGGGCCGCTCTGCCATGCGCGTCGCATCGACGCGATGGAAGGCTTCATGGCCGACGCGATCAAGTCGGGCGCGAAGGTCGAGACCGGCGGCAAACGGATCGGCAACAAGGGGTATTTCTTCGAACCGACCGTGTTGACCGACGTGCCGACCAACGCGCGGATCATGAACGAGGAGCCGTTCGGTCCGCTCGCCGTGATCAAGCCGTTCAAGGATTTCGACAGCGCGATCCAGGAAGCGAACCGTCTCGAATACGGGCTCGCCGCCTACGCTTACACCCGCAACACGAAGCTCGCCACCGCCGTCGGCGCGGCGCTCGAGAGCGGCATGGTCTCGATCAACCATCACGGCCTTGCACTTCCCGAAGTGCCCTTCGGCGGCGTCAAGGATTCGGGATATGGCTCCGAGGGCGGCATCGAGGCGCTCGAGGCCTATCTGAACACCAAGTTCGTCAGCCAATTGTCGATGTGACTGCCATCACGCGGACGGGGCCGGTGCACGCGCCGGCCCCGTTTTCGTGCCTGCCCTCGTTCCGTCAGGCCGCCGCGTCCTGGGCCGCGGGCCGCGCCGCGATATCGAGGCCCTTGAGGCCAACGCGCACGGCGACCCGGTCGCCATCCTTGATCGAGCCGCGCAGGATCGCCGTCGCAAGCGGGTTCTGCAATTCGCGCTGGATCACTCGCTTGAGCGGCCTCGCCCCGTACACCGGATCGTAGCCGGTCTCCGCGAGCCACGCCTTCGCCGCGCCGTCGAGATCGAGCACGATCTTGCGATCGGCCAGCAGGGCCTCGAGCCGCCGCAGCTGGATTTCGACGATCCCCGTCATGTGCTGCCGGCTGAGCCGCCGGAACAGCAGGATCTCGTCGAGCCGATTGAGAAATTCGGGCCGGAAGGCGCGCCGAACCACATCCATGACGCCAGGCCGCGCGGCCTCGACCTCCTCGCCTTCGCCCTGTCCGGCGAGCAACTCGGATCCGAGGTTCGACGTCAGGACGATCAGGGTGTTCTTGAAGTCGACCGTGCGCCCCTGACCATCCGTCAAGCGCCCGTCGTCGAGCACCTGCAGGAGGACGTTGAAGACATCGGGATGGGCCTTTTCGACCTCGTCGAAAAGGACGACCTGGTAGGGTCGACGCCGCACGGCCTCGGTCAGCGACCCACCCTCGTCATAGCCAACATAGCCGGGCGGAGCGCCGATCAGCCGCGACACCGCATGCTTCTCCATGTACTCCGACATGTCGACGCGCAGCAGCGCCTGATCGTCGTCGAAGAGGAACGCCGCGAGGGCCTTGGTCAATTCGGTCTTGCCGACACCGGTAGGGCCGAGGAACAGGAAGGAGCCAATCGGCCGATTGGGATCCTGCAAGCCGGCGCGCGCGCGGCGAACGGCTTCGGCCACGGCGGCGACCGCCTCGTCCTGGCCGACGACGCGCCCAGCGATGACCTTTTCCATCTGCAGGAGCTTCTCGCGCTCGCCCTCGAGCATCTTGTCGACCGGCACGCCGGTCCAGCGCGAGACCACGCCGGCGATGTCCTGGTCGGTCACTTCCTCGTTGAGCATGCGCGCCGCGCCAGTCACGGTGCCTGAGGCAAGCTCCTTCTCGAGTGTTGGAATCACGCCATATTTCAGCTCGCCGGCCTTCGCGAGATCGCCCTTGCGCTGCGCCACCTCAAGCTCCTGGCGCGCCTGCTCCAGCCGCTCCTTGATCTTCTGCGAACCGGCGAGCTTGCTCTTCTCCGCCTTCCAGACGGCGGTGAGGTCGGCGGACTCCCGCTCGAGTTCCCTGAGTTCGGCATCGAGCTTGCCGAGCCGGTCACGCGAGCCGGCGTCGGTCTCTCGCTTCAGTGCTTCGCGCTCGATCTTGAGTTGGACGATCCTGCGATCGAGTTCGTCGATCTTCTCCGGCTTTGAATCGACGGCCATGCGCAGGCGGCTGGCCGCCTCGTCGACGAGGTCGATCGCCTTGTCGGGAAGGAAGCGCTCGGTGATGTAGCGATTGGACAGGGTCGCCGCCGCGACGATCGCGGCGTCGGTGATGCGCACGCCATGGTGGAGTTCGTACTTTTCCTTCAGGCCGCGCAGGATCGAGATCGTGTCCTCGACCGTCGGCTCCGACACGAAGACCGACTGGAAGCGACGTGCGAGCGCGGCGTCCTTCTCGATATGCTTGCGATACTCGTCGAGCGTGGTGGCGCCGACGCAGTGCAGTTCGCCGCGCGCAAGCGCGGGCTTGAGCATGTTCGAGGCGTCCATCGCCCCGTCGGCCTTGCCCGCGCCGACAAGCGTGTGCAACTCGTCGATGAAGACGACGATCTCGCCGGCAGCGGCCTGGATCTCCTGCAAAACCGCCTTCAGCCGCTCCTCGAACTCGCCGCGGAACTTCGCGCCGGCGACCATCGCACCGAGATCGAGCGCCAGCAGTTTCTTGTCCTTCAGCGATTCGGGGACGTCGCCGTTGACGATGCGCAGAGCAAGCCCCTCGACGATCGCGGTCTTGCCGACACCGGGCTCGCCGATCAGGACCGGATTGTTCTTGGTTCGCCGAGACAGGACCTGGATCGTACGGCGGATCTCCTCGTCACGCCCGATCACCGGGTCGAGCTTGCCCGCGCGCGCCGCCTCGGTCAGGTCGCGCGCATATTTCTTCAGCGCATCGTAGGATTGTTCGGCCGAGGCGCTGTCTGCCTTGCGCCCCTTGCGCATCTGTTCGATCGCGGCGTTGAGCGATTGCGGGGTCAGACGGGCCTCGGTCAGCACCTTGTGCGCGACCGTGCCGGGTACGATCGCCAGCGCGAGCAGCAGACGCTCGGCGGTCACGAAATCGTCGCCAGCCTTCTGGGCTGCCGCTTCGGCCTGCTCGAACACGCGACCGAGTTCCGGACTGAGGAAAACCTGTCCCGCGCCGCCGCCCTCGACTTTCGGTTGGCGCGCGAGTTCGGCCTCGACCTGGGTGAGCGCCTTTTGCGGATCCGCTCCCGCGGCGCGCATGAGGTTGGCAGCGAGGCCCTCCTTGTCGTCGAGGAGCACCTTCAGAAGATGCTCCGGCAGGAGACGCTGATGGCCGCTGCGCTGGGCGAGCGTCTGGGCGCTCTGCACAAAGCCGCGGGAACGTTCGGTATAGATCTCGGGATTCATGGCTTCGAGCCTCTTTGAATGGTCCCCGTATGGGCGACGCGGGTTCGAGGGCCCCTGATGGCGGCCCGGCGGCGATATGGCTAGGCGCCGCGCGACGCGCAAGGGCGCGCGGCGCATTGACACGCGAACCGCTCCGGCGAAGATGCCGCCCCTTTCTGCCGAGGTGGGTCGGATGACCGCCACAATCGCGCGCCTGCAGCGCTTTCCCGTCAAGGGTCTCTCCGCGGAAAACCTGCAGCGGGTCATTCTGTCGCAGGGCGAAGGCCTGCCCGGCGACAGGATCTACGCCCTGCATGTCGGCACGGCGCCCTTCGATCCGGTCGCGCCGCTCTGGCAACCGAAGACGAATTTCCTGACCTTGATGCGCGACGAGCGTCTCGCCCGGCTTTCCACCCGCTTCGATCCCGCAGACCGCGTGCTGACGATCGAACGCGACGGCAAGCGTGTGGCACGCGGAGCGCTCGACGATCCCGCCGGACGCGTCGTGATCGAACAGTTCTTTGCAGCGTATGCGGGCGTGGCGTTACGCCGCAATCCCCGCATCGTATCCGCACCCGGCCATATGTTTTCCGACGTCCCCGAGAGACTGGTCTCCATCGTCGGCCTGGAGAGCGTCCGCGACCTCGAACGGGTGCTGCGCGCACCCGTAGATCCAACCCGGTTCCGCGCCAACATCCATGTCGAGGGGCTGCCACCGTGGTCGGAGTTCGACTGGGTAGGCCGCGAAATCGCGATCGGAACCGCGCGTCTACGGGTCGTCGACCGCATCACACGATGCGCCGCGACGAATGTCGATCCGCATTCAGGCCAGCGCGACCTCAACATTCCGCTCGCGCTCGAGGACGCGTTCGGCCACGCGGAATGTGGCGTCTACGCAGAGGTCATGTCCGGCGGCGCTGTCGCGCTCGGGGATCAGGTCGAAAAGATCGCCGCAGCGCCCGCCTGAGCGGACGCCGCATGCGCCTCAATCCTGCGTGGGGTCTGCCGCGGCGTTCGCCGCATTCGCCGCATTGATCGCCGCGTATCCCGTCGGCGTCACGGTTGCACCGCCACCGCCGCTCTGCGCGACCATCGCCGCTGCGCCCCCGACCTGGGCGGCCGGCTGGACCTGCGCAGCACCGCCAACCGCAGGATCCATGCCAGCACCCAAGCGTGGGTCGCCGCCCTGCGCGCCGCCGCCTTGGAAGCCGGGGTTGCCATGCTGGCGCTGTTGCTGCTGCTGCTGATAGCCGCCGCTCTCGTTGATCAGCCGGAAGTAATGTTCCGCGTGCTGGAAATAGTTCTCGGCCGCGATCCTGTCCCCGGCGGCCTGGGCATCACGCGCCAGGGCCACGTATTTCTCGAGGATCTGAAAGGCATTGCCACGCACACGCACATCGGGCCCATTCGAGTCGAACGTCTGCGACCGGATCGGGAGGTTCGGGTTGTGCGGCTGGTGATGATGGGGTTTGCGGCCGTTATGGCGGCCCCGCTGACGCTTCATGTGTCTCGACCGTAAATGGTGGACCAAAGCCCGCTCAGGGCCACGAGTCGGACGAAGTCGCCCTGTCTGGGCACCTTACTCGTCCCTGGCCTCCGCTCCGACGGCTTCAGCCGACGGCGGGACCGCTCCTGCACCAGACCGTCTGGCGCCGAGCGAGATCGACAATAGGGCCGTCGGCCCCCGTTTCCAAGCCTGTTCGATCAAGCCACGCTCCGGCGGAGTTCGACCACGCGCTCCAATCCGGCAAGATCGCGCCAACGGCGCACGCAGGCGAGCGCCGCGACACCATGCGCCACCTCTTCCACCGCGGGCGCCTGGCCGACGCCGATTTCGAACAGCGCCCGCCCACCCGGAACGAGCAGACGCGGCAGTTGCGGTAGAACCGACCGGAATGCGTCGAGCCCATCGGCCCCGCCATCCAGGGCGGATGCCGGCTCGTAATCAACGACATCGGGATCGAGTCCCGTCAGCGCGCCGCGCGGGATGTAGGGCAGGTTCGCGACCACGAGGTCGAAGGGCAACTCACTTTCCGGGATCTCCCCGAGGCTCCAGCGCGCGCGGGACGACACGCCCAGCCTATCTGCATTGACCGCCGCCAGTTCGAGGGCGGCCGGCACCACGTCAAGGCCCAGACCGGCGGCGTCGGGCAACTCGCTCAGCAGCGCGATCAGAAGGCATCCGGTTCCAGTGCCGATATCGAGGATGCGACGCGGGACGGCGGTGCCGGGACTGCCGACGAGCGCGGCCTCCACCAGGGTTTCGCTGTCGGGGCGCGGAATGAGGGTCACGGGCGAAACAAGGAAGCTCAACCCCCAGAACTCGCGGTGGCCGACGAGATAGGCGACCGGTTCATGCCGGGCGCGCCGCTCGACGAGCGCGGCGTAGGCGCGCGCCTCGGCCTCGCCGACCGGCGCTTCCGGCCACCCCACCAGGGCCTCGGGACCGCATCCCAGGACGTGGCAGAGCAGCACGCGCGCGTCGAGGGCCGCCCCGTCGATCCCCGCCGCCGCGAGTCGCGCCCGTGCCGCCGCCAGGGCAGCCCCGCGCGTCGTCACGTCGAGAGTTCCGCGAGGCGCGCCGCGCGATCCTCCGCGAGCAGCGAATCGATGAGACCGTCGAGCGCAGCGCCGGCCAGGACCTGCTCCAGCGCATGCAGCGACATGTTGATGCGGTGATCGGTGACGCGGTTCTGCGGGAAATTATAGGTGCGGATGCGCTCCGAGCGATCGCCCGAGCCGACCTGGCTGCGCCGGTCCGCCGCACGCGCCGCGTCCTGACGCTGGCGCTCCGCCTCGAAAAGCCTCGCACGCAGGATCTTCATCGCCTTCGCCTTGTTCTTGTGCTGCGATTTCTCGTCCTGCTGCGTGACGACGAAGCCAGTCGGCAGATGGGTGATGCGAACCGCGCTGTCGGTCGTGTTGACGTGCTGGCCACCCGCGCCCTGGGCGCGGAAAACGTCGATGCGCAAATCCTTGTCGTCGATCCGAATGTCCACCTCTTCCGCCTCAGGCAGGACCGCGACGGTCGCCGCGGATGTATGGATCCGTCCCGAGGCCTCCGTCACCGGAACGCGCTGAACGCGATGGACGCCGGATTCGAATTTCAGTCGTGCGAACACGCCGCCACCGGAAATGACAGCGATGCCCTCCTTGAGGCCGCCCAGGCCCGTCTCGGCGAGTTCGAGGATCTCGAAGCGCCAGCCGCGCGCGGCCGCGTAACGCTGATACATGCGGAAGAGATCCGCCGCGAAGAGGGCCGCCTCGTCACCACCCGTGCCGGCGCGCACCTCGAGAATCGCATTGCGCTCGTCCGCCGAGTCCTTCGGCAGCAGCAGCAGTTGAACGTCGCGCTCCATGCCGGGCAATCGCGCCTTGAGCGCGAAGAACTCCTCCGCCGCCAACGCCTTCATGTCCTCGTCGCCACCTGCGACGAGCGCAGCGAGATCGCCGAGTTCGGCCTGCGCACGACGCAACGCGACGATCGCCGCGACCACGGGCTCGAGATCCGCGAACTCCTTGGCGAGTTTCTGGAAGGCGCGCGGATCGTCCGGCGCAGTGGCCATCTGCGCCCGGATCTCCTCGTGGCGCCGAAGAACAGCGTCAAGATTGCGATCGAAGCTCATGCCGATGGCGTCCCGTCGTCGAGCCCGAACAAGGCGCGGAGCAGGTCCTCGGCCGCGCGCATGGCGTCGGGATCCGCATCCGGCGCGGCCAGACCGCGCAGATGCGCCTGCGGCAGGTGCAGCAACCTGTTGGCCATCAATTCCGTCGCGCGCGCCGCGTCCGCGCCCGCCTCGTCGAGCGCCCGGTGCCGCTCGGCATCGAAGCGGCGGCGCAGCGACGCGATGATGGGAACCGCCGCGCGCCGCGAACGTGCCGCGCGGAACCGTGCGATCTCCTGCGCGACGATCGCATCCGCCGCGGCCAACTCCGCCTCGCGGCCCGCGCGCCCCTGCAATGCGATGCGCTCCAGGTCATCGATGTCGTAGCGATAGACGCCATCGACATCATCGACACCCGGGTCGGCATCCGGCGGAACGCCGAAATCGAGCAGGAGCACGGGCCGGCGTCGCCGGAGTTGTGCGACGCGCTCCATCTCCGACCGGCCAAGCAGCACGCGCCCGGTGCCGGCGGCGGCCACCACGACATCGCAATCCACGAGGGTGTCGGCGAGCGTCTCGAACGGCGCCAGCGGCAGCCCCAGCCGCCGGGACAGGAAGGTCGCGCGAGACGGATAGGGATCGGCAAGGCGCGCCCGCCTCACCCCAGCGCCGCGCAACAGGTCCAGCATGATCTCGCCCAGTTCGCCACCGCCGAGGACCAACAGCGAGATGCGCGACAGGTCGCCATGGACATCGCGCGCGACCGCCAGCGCGGCGGCGGCCATCGATGTCGGACGCTCGCCGATCGTCGTCTCGCTGCGCACGCGCTTCGCAGCGGCAAAGGCCGCGCTCAGCACGGCGTCGAGTTCAGCGCCCATCAGCCCCGCCTCACGCGCCCGGCGGTCGGCGGCCTTCACTTGGCCGAGGATCTGCGGCTCTCCAGCGACACGGCTCTCGAGCGCGCACGCCACGCGGAACAGATGGTCCAGGGCCGTGGCACCGAACCGCGCCACCGGGCGCACGGCCCCGTCGAGACCGCGCGCCGCCGCGAGATCCGCGATGACCGCGCCAGCCAAGGTGGCGGCGGTACTGACATCCGCCGCAACGACATGGAATTCGAGCCGGTCGCAGGTGGACAGGACGACGACCTGCTCGAGCCCGCGTTCACGCAGCGTGGCCTGAAGCGCGTCAAGATCCTCGTCGGTCAGGAACAGGCCGTCGCGGAGCGCGGGCGGCGCCGTGCGGTGATCGATCCCGACGACGGCGAGCCCGGGCCATGCGTCACGCGACGCGGCCGGGTCGGTCGTCATGCCGCTAGCGATAGCGCGCCAGTCGCGCGTCGAGTTCCGCGAGCGCCACCTCGGCCTGCTCCCCGCTGTCGAGGTCCTTGAGCGCCACGGCGCCGCGCGCGATCTCGTCCTCGCCGAGGATGATGGCTGCACGGGCCTGACGCTTGTTGGCCTGCTCGAGACGCCGCTTGAGGTTTCCACGATAGGCCATTTCGACGCGCAGTCCGCCGCGCCGCAAACGGTCTGCGAGCGCAAGGGCGGCCGCATCCGCGCCATCTCCCATCGGGATCACCGCCACGGGTCGAGGCGCCACAGGTTCCTGCGCCAGGAGCATCGCCAGACGCTCGACGCCAGCCGCCCATCCCACGCCGGCGCTGGCGGGACCACCCATCTCCGCGATCAAGCCGTCGTACCGCCCGCCCGCCATGACGGTCCCTTGCGCGCCAAGCGCGTCGGTCGTGAACTCGAAAGCCGTATGGCAATAATAGTCGAGCCCACGCACGAGACGCGGATTGAGGCGATAGGGCAGGCCAAGAGCCTCCAGGCCACCCGTGACGCGCGCGAAAAAATCTCGCGCCGACCCCGTCAGATATGCGTCGAAGCGTGGCGCCTCCGCGACGATGCGACGATCCCCTTCGTCCTTCGAATCGAGGATCCGCAGGGGATTTCGCTCCAGCCGCGCGCGGCTGTCTTCGGACAGCGCCCCGACATGCCCGCGCAGATAGCCGACGAGCGCATCGCGATAGGCGAGGCGGCTCTCGCCGTCGCCAAGCGTGTTCAGTTCGAGGACGACGCGGTCGCCGAAGCCGAGCGCGTGGAGGATCGCCCACCCGCAGGCGATCACTTCGACATCGCCCTGGGGCTCCGGCACCGCGATCAGTTCGACGCCGATCTGGTGGAACTGGCGCTGCCTGCCCTTCTGCGGCCGTTCATAGCGGAACATCGGGCCGAAATAGAAATACTTGAGCGGCCCTTGCTGGAGCAGGCCGTTTGACAGCACTGCGCGCACTACGCCGGCGGTATTCTCCGGACGCAGCGTGATCTCCTCGCCGCCCTTGTCGACGAAGCTGTACATTTCCTTCGTCACGATGTCGGTCGTGTCGCCCAGCGTCCTACGGAACACGTCGGCGAATTCGAAGATCGGCGTCGCGATTTCGTCGAACCCATAGCATCCGGCGACATGACGCGCCGTGTCGCCGACCGCGCGGTGGCGGCGCATGTCGGTAGGCATGAGGTCGTGCGTGCCACGCACGGGTTGCAGCTTCGCCATCGGATCGCTCGCTCCTATGCCGCCGCGCTGTCGGCGGATCCCGCGCGCGCGGCGGTCAGTTCCGCCGCCCGGCGCTCGACCATTTCAGCGAGGTGCTCGACGATGTCGACATCCTTCACGCGATGGTCCTGCTGGCCGGCGACATAGACCATATGCGTCCCGTTGCCGCCGCCCGTGAACCCGATATCGGTATCGCGCGCCTCGCCCGGCCCATTGACGACGCAGCCGATGACCGAGAGCGTGATCGGAACGGAGATATGGGCCAGACGCTCCTCGAGCCGCTCCACCGTCCGCACCACGTCGAATTGCTGGCGCGCGCAGGACGGGCAGGCGATCACGGTCACGCCGCGGCGCCGGAGGCCGAGCCCCTTGAGGATCTCGTAGCCGACCCGCACCTCTTCGACCGGATCGGCCGACAGGGACACGCGAATCGTGTCGCCGATACCCGCCCAGAGCAGCGACCCGATGCCGATCGCGGACTTGACCGTCCCGGTCCGCAGCGCCCCGGCCTCCGTCACGCCGAGATGCAGCGGATAATCGCAGGCGTCGGCCAGTTGCTGATACGCGGCCACGGCCAGGAAGACGTCGGACGCCTTCACGGAGATCTTGAACTCGCGGAAATCCTCGTCCTCGAGGACACGCGCGTGATTGAGGGCGCTTTCGACCATCGCCTCGGGGCACGGCTCTCCGTATTTCTCCAGCAGGTCGCGCTCGAGCGATCCGGCGTTGACGCCGATACGCATGGAGCAGCCGTGATCGCGCGCGGCCTTCACCACCTCGCGCACCCGGGCCTGGCTTCCGATGTTGCCGGGATTGATGCGCAGGCACGCCGCCCCGGCCTCAGCGGCTTCGATGGCGCGCCGGTAATGGAAATGGATGTCGGCGACGACTGGTACCCGCGCCGCGCGCACGATCTCGCGCAGGGCGCGCGTCGAGTCCTCGTCTGGGCAGGACACGCGCACGATATCGACCCCGGCTTCCTCGAGCCGGCGGATCTGCGCGATGGTCGCGGCGGCATCCGAAGTCGGCGTGTTCGTCATCGACTGCACCGAGATCGGCGCATCCCCGCCGACGCGCACACTGCCGACGGAGATCTGGCGGCAGCGCCGACGCTGGATCTGACGATAGGAACGATTGGCTGTCATGGCCTCGGCTCGATTTCCGGGTTCGCGGATGACCCCCGCGTGGTCCGGTTACCGGCGCTTTATACGTGATCCCCGGCGCACCGCACCAGAAGACGCGTCGGAACCGATCCGGCCTCAGCCACCGCTGCGGGCGCCCGGCGCGCTTGCCGGACGGGCGGAGTCGCCGCCATCGCCCGCCTCGAGAAGCGACTCGGCATCGAGCGACAGGTCGCGGCGGACGCTGCCGACGCGGCCGAGGGACGGGATAGGCTTACCGTCGACCTTGACCTCGATGGAGCCGGCGTTGCCGGTTGTCAGAAACAGGCCGCGGCGATTTGGCACGGCATAGGCCTCGCCCGCCTTCAGGATACGCATGAACACGATCGTGCCTGCCGCATCACGGACCTGAACCCAGCTTTCCGCCTGCGCCGTGATCACCACGCGCGACCTCGCGCCCTCCCCGGTGGCCCGCTCGGGTGCTTGGGGCGGCGGCGCAACCGGCGTCGGTGCGGCGCCCGGCCGCGCCTGAGGAGGCGGCGGCGCAGGTGGCGGAACAACTGGTGGCGGAGCGGCGACGGGCGGCGGAGCGGCAGGTGCCGGAGACCGTGCTGCAGGCGGCGCAGCGGGCGGCGCAGCGGGCGTGGTGGCGGCGACCACGGGCGCTGGCGCGACCGGTTGCGCCGCCGTTGCCGCGGGCGCGACCGCGGGAGGAGCGTCACCAGCCGCGACGGCCGGGGCAAGCGTCTCCTGGGGCGCCGCGGGCGGCGGCGGCGGCGGTGCCGCCGACTGCAGTTGCGCAGGCACTGGCTCGACGCGGGGCAATACGGACCGGTCCTCGCTGAACAAAGCCCAGGCTCCATAGGCAAGGGCGGCGATCACCACGGACGCGCCGATCAGGATGCCACTGGGAAGCCGGCTTTCCTGCAGCGGCTGCGGGAAATTGAGTTCGAGCCGTGCCTGCCCGCCATCCAGGGCCTGCCGATAGCGACGCACCATCTCGCCCGCGTCGAGGCCCAACGCCGTTGCGTAGGCGCGGATGAAGTTCACCGCATAGGTGCCGGGGGGTATCAGGTCGAAGCGCTCGTCCTCGATGGCGGCGAGGTGAACCCTGCGGATCTTGAGGCGGGCGGCCAATTCGGCAAGTTGCAGGCCTTGGCGCTCGCGTTCGGCGCGCAGCGCGGCGCCGACGCCATCGGCGCCGCCCTCCCCCGCGCCGAAGATCGCACCCGATTCGGCCGCCGGGCCGCCGGTTCGTTTCTGACGCGATCTCGCCATCGCAGGATGTCCGCAGGGTGGAGGTGAGCCCGGTCTCCGGCGCCGAAGCCCCGGAAGCCGACTAGTATCAGCGCCGGGCGCCGCCCCGCAACCGAGCGCCGTCCGCTCCGCTTAGAGGGCGATGCTGCGGTCGCGCGCGAAGGCCGCGAGGCGCCCGCGCAGGGAGCGATCCGGCAGGTGCAGCAGCGACCGCAGATAGGCGGCCACCGCGCCGATATCGGCGCTGCGCAGCATGTCCTTGACCGGGCCGACCGAATTCGGCGCCATCGACAGACGACGGAAGCCGAGAGCGAGCAGGGCCAGCGCTTCCAGCGGCCGGCCAGCCATCTCGCCGCACAACGTCAGGGGCACGCCCCTCGCCGCGGCGGCGTCCGCGATACCCGCCAGGAAACACAGCGCGGCGGGCGACAGCACATCGTAGCGGCCCGCGAGCCGTGTCGACCCCCGGTCGCAGGCGAACAGGAACTGCATGAGGTCGTTCGAACCGACCGATACGAAATCCGCCCGCTCGAGCAAGGCCGGCAATTGCCAGACCAGGGACGGCACCTCCAGCATCGTACCGACGCGCACCGCCGCCGGGCGCGCGAGGCCACGCGCGGCAAGCCGATCGAGCTCGCGGTCGACGAGCGCACGCGCCGCCGCGAACTCGGCGACGTCGGCGATCATCGGGAACATGACGTCGAGCGGTCGCCCGGCCGAAGCAAGGAGCAGCGCGCGTACCTGCTGACGCAGCATCATCGGACGGTCGAGGGCGATGCGAATAGCTCGCCAGCCCATCGCGGGGTTCTCGTCGTCTGCCATCTCCAGATACGGCAGCCGCTTGTCGCCGCCGACATCGAGGGTCCTGAACACGACCGGGGCGTCGCCGGCGCGGGTGTAGATCTCGCGGTAGAAATCGACCTGTGACGCGACATCCGGAAACGCCGACCGCACCATGAAGGGGATCTCGGTGCGATAAAGGCCGATCCCGACGGCCCCCGTCGGGGCGAGATGATCGAGGTCGATCAGCAGGCCGGCGTTGATCATCAACTCGGCCTGGACGCCGTCACGCGACACCGCAGGCAGGTCGCGCAGAGCGACGTATTTCGCCTGGCGCGCGGCACGGGCGCGAATGGCGGCCTGGAACGCCTCGCGCACCTCTTCGCTCGGGCGCAGCACGACGATGGCGTTCTCGCCGTCGACGATGATCCGTTCGTCAGGCGCGGCACGGGCCTGGATGTCCTTGACGCGCCCGACCATCGGAATACCAAGCGCGCGGGCGACGATCGCGACATGTGCCGTCGGAGATCCCTCCTCGAGGACGATCGCGCGCAGACGACGGCGGTCGTAATCGAGCAATTCGGCGGGGCCCATGCTGCGCGCCACGAGCACCACGTCATCCGGCAACGCGCCGGCCTGCGCCGCGGTCCGGTCCCCCGTCAGATGCCGCAGCAACCGGTTGCCGAGATCCTCGAGATCCGACAGTCGCTCGCGCAGATAGGGATCGCTCACCTGCTGCATGCGCGCGCGTGTGTCGTCCTGGACGCGCTGCACCGCCGCCTCCGCGGTCAGGCCGGCATTGATCGCCTCACCGATCCGGCCGAGCCAGCCGCGATCCTCCGCGAACATGCGATAGGTCTCGAGGATCTCGCGATGCTCTCCCGCGTGTCCGAGATCGGCACGCGCGAGCAGCGCGTCGATGGCGCTGTGCATGCGCTCGACCGCCGCCTCCAGCCGCCCGCGCTCGCGCACCGGATCCTCGGCGACCATCTGGCGGATCGTGACGCGGGGCTGGTGCATCACCACGCGGCCCATCGCCAGGCCTTCGTTGAGCTTCAACCCTTCCAGGCGCTCGGGGAGCAGGGCCACGGTCTCGAGCGCGACTTCCGGCGGACCGAACAGGCTGTCGCTGGCGGCAAGCTCGGCGAGCACCATCGCGATGGTCTGGAGCGCCTCGATCTCCTCCTCGTCGTATTCGCGAAAGCTGCGGTTCTGGACCGCCAGCACGCCAAGGACGCGACCGCCGCGCAGGATCGGCACGCCCATCAGCGAGTGGAAGATCTCCTCGCCCGTCTCGGGTTTGTAGGCGAAATTCGGATTGGACTGGGCGTCGGCGAGCGCCAGCGGACGCGCATGGGCGGCGATGTCGCCGATCAACCCCTCGCCGACCGCGAGCCGGGTCTTATGCACGGCTTCCTGCTTCAGTCCCTGCGTGGCGAAGAGCTCAAGCACCTCGCCGGGGCGCATCATGTAGATGGAGCAGACCTCTGCCACCATGTCGGCGGCAATGATCCGAACGGTCTGGTTGAGGCGCTCCTGCCCCGTTCCGCCGCCGGCCATCAGGTCCCGCAGGCGCTTGAGCAGCCGGCGCGCGCCGCCGGGCCCCAAGCTGGCCTGGCTCATTCGCCCGTACTCCGCCGGTTTGCGGAAGGCTCGCCGGCGACGCGGAGATTGGCGAGCGCCTGGGACACGAGTTCGTCGATGATCTCGCGCACCGGTTGCTCGCGTGTCACCAACCCGACGGACTGTCCGGCCATCAGCGAGCCGTTCTCGACATCGCCATCGATGACCGCACGGCGCAACGCACCGGCCCAGAAATGCTCGATTGTCAGCTGCGCCTGGTCGCGCGTGAGGTCTGCGCGGTCGAAGCGCGCGATCACCTCGCGCTGAACCTCGATAAAACGCGCCGTGCCGGCATTCGCGAGCGCCCGGACTGGAATCACCGGAAAACGCGGGTCGAGCTGGGCCGAGGGCACGGCATCGCGCGCCGCCGCGCGTATGTAGGTCTGCTTGAGACGCGGATGCGCGATCGACTCCGTCGCGCAGACGAAGCGCGTCCCGAGCTGTACCCCGGCCGCCCCCATCTCAAGATAGGCAAGCATCGCTTCGCCGCGACCGATACCTCCCGCGACGAAGACCGGGATGTCGGCGACATGCGGCAGGATCTCCTGCGCCAGGACGCTCGCCGACACGGCGCCGATATGGCCGCCCGCCTCGGACCCCTCGATGATCAGCCCGTCGATCCCGGACCGGCGCAGC
This sequence comes from uncultured Rhodospirillales bacterium, assembly GCA_903860935.1. Lineage (GTDB taxonomy): Bacteria > Pseudomonadota > Alphaproteobacteria > CACIAM-22H2 > CACIAM-22H2 > CAIOSQ01. Next base: position 15,465 of record CAIOSQ010000418.1, read on the forward strand.
TTGCGCGCCACCGCGAGGGCCGGTGCGAAAGCGAGGACGCGGCAACCACCGACACGCAGCGCCGCCACGCACTCGCCGGGCGGCAATCCGCCAGCCAGCACGACATGCCCGACACGCTCCTCGGCGCAGACGCGCGCGAGTGCCGCGAGGTCGGGATGCATCACGATGAGGTTGACGCCAAACGGGCCGGCCGTGAGCGCCCGCGTGGCGCGGATCTCCTCGCGCAGGCGCTCAGGTTCCATGGAGCCACAGGCGATCACGCCGAACCCGCCGGCATTGGTGATCGCGGCGACGAGTCCGCGTTCGGACACCCAGGTCATGGCGCCGCCCATGATGGGAATGTCGACGCCCAGGAAAGCGCGGCCGCGCGCCCACAGCCTGTCGAGGCAGTCGCGGGCGGCGGCGCTTGCGGTCACTGCCTGTCGAGCCCGTAGGCCGTGTGGAGTGCGCGCAGGGCCAGTTCGAGATACTGCTCGTCGATCAGGACGCTGATCTTGATCTCCGAGGTCGAGATGACCTGGATGTTGATGCCCTTCTCGGCGAGGGTCTGGAACATGGTCAGCGCAACGCCGGCATAGGACCGCATACCGACCCCGATCACCGAAATCTTCACGACATTCGGATCGGAGATGAGTTCGGCATAGCCGGTCACGCCGGCGCCGGACTTGAGCAGGCGCGTGGCGCGCTCCATGTCCGCTTTCCCGACTGTGAAGGTCATGTCGGTGGTCTGGCCATCCTCCGAGGAGGATTGCACGATCATGTCGACATTGACGCTCGCCTCGGCGAGCGGTCCGAAGATCGCGGCCGCGATCCCTGGCTTGTCGGCGACCTTGGTAAGGGTGACCTTCGCCTCGTCGCGCGAGTAGGCGATGCCACTGACGACCTGCTTCTCCACGATTTCGTCCTCGTCGACTACGAGCGTGCCGGGCTTGTCCTCGAAGCTCGAGAGGACCTGGACGCGCACGCGATGGTTCATGGCCAGCTCGACGGATCGCGTCTGGAGGACCTTGGCCCCCAGAGACGCCATCTCGAGCATCTCCTCGTAGGTGATCTTGTCGAGCTTGCGGGCACGCGCGACGATCCGCGGATCGCAGGTATAGACGCCGTCCACATCCGTGTAGATGTCGCAGCGATCGGCCTGCAGCGCCGCCGCAAGGGCGACCGCGGATGTGTCCGAGCCGCCGCGACCCAGCGTGGTCACCCGGCCGTCCGGACCGATGCCCTGGAACCCGGCCACGACCGCGACCTGACGCCCTTCGGCGAAGCGGCGGAGGACCTCCGCGGTGTCGATGCTGAGGATCCGCGCCTTGCCATGGGCATCATCCGAGACCAGGGGCAGCTGCCAGCCCTGCCAGGACCGCGCATCCACGCCCAATTCCTGCAACGCGAGCGCGGTGAGCCCACTGGTCACCTGCTCGCCGGTCGCCACCACGGCGTCGTATTCGCGCGCGTCGTAGAGCGGCGCCAGCTGATTGACCCAGGCGACGAGTTGGTTGGTCACGCCCGACATCGCGGACACCACCACGGCGACCTCGTGCCCGGCGTCGACCTCGCGCTTGACCCGCCGCGCGACGTTGCGGATGCGATCGATGTCGGCGACGGACGTGCCGCCGAATTTCATTACGATGCGCGCCATTGTCTTCTGCGTTGCTCGCGATCCGTGCCGACGCCGGAGCGGCGGCTCCATAAATTCCGCACGGGCCGGTTGCCCCGCGCACGCGTTCCTTCATATTTACCCGCGCCCTCCGACGCAAGCGGCGCGCCGGAACACCTCCGTTTCCTTTCGCTCATGGCCGACATTCCGGACCTCCCCCCCTCCCGATCCAGCGTCGACCCCGGCGAAATCGCTCGTTTCGAGGCCATGGCCGCGGAATGGTGGGATCCGCACGGGAAATTCGCGCCGCTGCACAAATTCAACCCGGTACGGCTCGGCTGGATCCGCGACCGGCTGGTCGCGCGCTTCGGGCGCGATCCCGCCGCGCTGCGACCGCTCGAGGGACTGCGCATCCTCGATATCGGCTGCGGCGGCGGTCTCGTGGCGGAGCCGATGGCGCGGCTCGGCGCGGAGGTCGTGGCGGTCGATGCCTCGGCGCGTAACGTGGAGATCGCCCGAACCCATGCCCGCCAGAGCGGCGTCGACATCGATTATCGCTGCGGCACCGCCGAGGCCCTCGCCGAGGCGGGCGAGCGCTTCGATGCCGTATTGAGCCTTGAGGTGGTCGAGCATGTTGCCGACCCCGCGGCCTTTCTCGGAAATTGCGCGGCCCTCGTGGCGACGGGTGGCACGCTGGTCGTCGCGACGATAAACCGGACGCCGCAGGCCTTCGCTCTCGCGATCGTCGGCGCTGAATATGTGCTCCGCTGGCTGCCACGCGGCACGCATCGCTGGAGCAAATTCGTGAGGCCCTCGGAAGTCGCGGCCGCGCTCAGGCCGACCGGCCTCGAGATCCAGGCCTTCACCGGGCTCACATACAATCCGCTATCGGACCGCTGGCGCCTCGGGCGTGATCTGGGCGTCAACTACATGGCCTTCGCCACCCGCTGACCGCGGGCGAGCGTTACGAATCGGCGCGCCGGACCCAGGGAATGCGGGCGAATTCGACGCCCTCCTCAGCCAGCGCACTCGCCTCCTCGTCGCTGGCCTGACCGTAGATGTTGCGCTTCTCGGCCTCGCCGTAATGGATCTTACGGGCCTCTTCCGCAAAGTCCCCGCCGACATTGTCGGCATTCGCCTCGATATGGCTGCGCAACTCGGACAACTGCCGCAGCAACTCGGCGGCCTGTTGGGCGTCGGGATGCGTGGCGTAGCTCTTGTCGGCCGGCGTGCCCCCACGGTTCTGCGAGCGCGTGCCCGCGAGCGCCGGCGCCGTCGGCGCCTTGCGCACCTTGGTCGAACCGCAAGTGGCGCATGTCACGAGCTTGCGCTTGGCCTGGCGCTCGAAGCTCGCCGCATCCTTGAACCATCCCTCAAAACGATGGTCCTTTTCGCAACACAGGTCGTAAGCGATCATGGCGGGGCCAGAGTTGGGCCGCTCGCCGCCGAATGCAAGCGCCAAGAGGGCTCCAGATGACGACACCGCCACCGACCGACCCATTGAAGCCGGGCATGGACCCATCGGCCTGGATCATCCGCTTTGCCCATCTGGTCCCGCCACCGGGTCCGGTCCTCGATCTTGCGGCCGGCGCGGGGCGTCACAGCCGCCTGTTCCGGAGCCTCGGGCACGATGTCCTCGCCGTCGACCGCGACCCTGCCCCCCTCGCCGCCCTGACCACGGACGGCATCGGCATCCTGGCCGAGGATCTGGAAACCGGCGCGCGCCCCGCCTGCCTGGAGCGGCGTTTCGCGGCGATCGTCGTGACGAATTACCTGCACAGACCGCTGCTCCCGGCGATCGTGGCGGCGGTGGCCCCGGGCGGCTGGTTGCTCTACGAAACCTTCGCCAGGGGCAACGAACGCTTCGGCAAACCGAGCAACCCTGATTTCCTGCTCGCGCCCGGAGAGTTGCTCGACGCCGTCCGCAATCGTCTGCGCGTCGTCGCCTATGAGGACATCGAGGTCGGGTCGCCCCGGCCGGCGATGGTGCAGCGTATCGCGGCGCGGGCCGCGTAGCGGTCAGGAACTGGCCGCAGCGAGCAGTGGGTCGAGCCCACCGGCCGCGTCGAGGGCATGGAGGTCGTCGCACCCCCCGATATGCCGGTCGCCGATGAAGATCTGGGGCACGCTGGTCCGGCCGCCCGAGCGCGCGATCATCACGCCGCGCAGGCTCGAGTCGGCGGTCACGTCGAGATCGACGTAGTCGACGCCCTTACGCGACAGAAGCCCCTTGGCGCGGGCGCAATACCCGCAAAACGGGCTGGAATAGATTTCAACCTTCACCGTCATGGGTCTCATCCTAGCCGTGCCCGAGACCGATTTCCAGATGCGGCCGGGCGTTCGGGACGCGCCACGCGCATGAGCACGAGAGCGTCCACCGAGGCCGCATGGTGGCGCAGCAGGACCCGCGCGCACGCCCTCAGCGTCGCGCCGGTGGTCAGGACATCGTCGACGAGCAGGATCCGGCGGCCCTCGACATGCTGGGCGTGGCGAGGCGCCACCGCGAAAGCCCCCTCGACATTCCGCCAGCGGGCGCTGGCGCCGAATGCGCCCTGGGAGCGGGTCCGCAGACGGCGCACGAGCAGATCGGGAATGCAGATCCGCCGCCGTCGGCACGCGACGAGGTGTGCGAGTATCGCCGCCTGATTGTAGCGGCGCCAGGCGAGGCGGGCCCAGTGAAGCGGCACGGGTACCACCAGATCCGCCGTATCCAGCAGGTCGCCGCCCGCAGCGAGCATCCAGCCCGCGAAGCTCGGCGCCGCGTCGAGCCGGTCGGCGTGCTTGAAGCGCAGAACGAGGTCGCGGCTTTCCGGGCCGTAGAGCAGCGCCGCGCGGACGCGCCGCGGCACCCGCATGCCCGCGGCACAGGCCACGCAGACGAACGGGCCCGGACCGCCGGGATCGAAGAGCAGGCCGCAACCCTCGCAGACCGGAGGCGCCAGCCAGCGCATGCGCGGCCAGCACGCCGCGCACAGACCGGGGCTCGCGACGATGGCCTCGCAGCCCAGGCACAGGCGCGGCAGAACGGCGGCGAGCAGCGTGGACCCCAGACGCGCGAACATTGCCGGAGCATCGCACCGCGCCGCCCCGCCGCGAAGATGGCGAACGGATTGCCACCGGCATGCGCACGGGCTAAGCCGGATGCCCGATGGACCAGGGCCTTCCCACCGTCTTCGACCGCCGCGCGCTGCGCCGTCAGCGCACACGCGCGGCTGCGGGCTTCGCGCGCCATGATTTCCTCGTCCGCGCGGGGGCCGAGCGCCTCGCGGACCGGCTCGATGACATGAAACCGCGTTTTGCCCGTGTCCTGGAGCTCGGCGCCCATGGCGGCATCCTGCGCGACAGCCTCGCCGGCCGCGCCGGGGAGGCGCTTCACGTCGCCGCCGACCTCGCGCCCGCGATGCTTGCGCGCGCGCAGATGCCGGTCGTCGTCGCCGACGAAGAGGCCCTGCCCTTCGCGACCGCCAGCTTCGACCTCGTGCTCTCGAACCTGTCGCTGCACTGGGTCAACGACCTTCCTGGCGCCCTGGTGCAGATCCGGCGAATCCTGCGGCCGGACGGTCTTCTGCTCGCCTCGCTGCTCGGCGGTCGCACACTCGAGGAATTGCGGCTCTGCCTGCTCGAGGCCGAAAGCGAGGTCGCGGGCGGCGCCAGTCCGCGCGTGTCGCCCTTCGTGGACACCCGCGACGCGGGCGCCCTGCTCCAGCGCGCCGGCTTCGCGCTGCCGGTCGCCGATGCCGACCTGCTGACGGTCACCTATCCGGACGCCCTTGCCCTGATGCGCGACCTGCGCGGCATGGGCGAAGCCAACGCGGCCACCGCGCGGCCACGCCGCTTCACGCGCCGGGACATCCTGGTGCGCGCGGCGGCGATATACGGCGACCGCTTCGCCGGGCCGGACGGACGCATCCACGCCAGTTTCGAGATCGTCACCCTGACCGGATGGGCGCCGGCCCCCGGTCAGCCCAAGCCGCTGCGACCCGGCAGCGCCGCCGCGCGCCTCGCGGACGCGCTCGGCGCAGAGGAGCGCCCGGCGGGAGACAAGGCCCCGCACGGCTGACCGGGCCGGGCGCCGTCACGCGGCGTCAGAGGAAATCGCGCAGCATCGCCACCAGCGGCAGGTCGGCCGGGGGCATCGGATACGCGCCCATGCGCTTCGGCCTGACCCAGGCGAGGGTCTGGCCCTCGCGCGGCGTCGGTGTCCCGCGCCAGCGGCGGCACAGGAAGAGCGGCATCAGAAGGTGGAATTCGGGATAGCGGTGCGAGGCGAAGGCAAAGGGCGCGAGGCAGGCCGTGGTGATGTCGATCCCCAGTTCTTCCTGCAATTCGCGCGCGAGCGCCGCCTCGGGCGTCTCGCCGGGATCGACCTTGCCGCCGGGAAATTCCCACAATCCAGCCATGGATTTTCCCGGTGGCCGCTGCGCCAGGAGCACCCGGCCGTCATCGTCGACCAGGGCCGCAGCGGCGACCAGGACGCTGCGCACGGGCTGCGAGGCGGGCGCGCTCCACCCCGCCGGGATGTCGCCCGAACAGCCCGGCACCGCCCCGACGTCAGCTCCGGTAGCTGCCGTTGATGTCGACATAGCCGTGGGTCAGATCACAGGTCCAAACCGTGGCGCGGCCCTTGCCGACCCCGATCTCGGCCTCGATCAGGATATCGCGGCCAGCCATATGGGCGGCCACAGGCGTCTCGTCGTAGCCAGGCACCAGATCGCCGCGGCGCGCGATCGTGACGCCGCCTATCTTGACCGAGGTGCGGTCGCGATCGGCGGGTTCGCCCGACTTGCCGATCGCCATCACGACACGGCCCCAATTGGCGTCGCCGGCGGCGATCGCGGTCTTGACCAGCGGGGAGTTGGCGATCGCCAACGCCACCTTGCGGGCGGAAGCGTCGGTCTTCGCCCCGGAGAGCTTGATTGTGACGAATTTCTGGGCGCCTTCGCCGTCGCGCGCGACCAGTTGCGCCAGCTCGATCATCAGCGATTCGAGTTTGGCGCGGAAATCCTTCAGCGCGGGATCGCTCGCGGCACGCACCGGCGCATGAGCGGCCTTGCCGGTCGCCGCGAGCAGCACCGTGTCGGACGTCGAGGTATCGCCGTCGACGCTCATGCAGTTGAACGACCGGTCCGCCGTCTCGCGCAGCAGGCTGCGCAGGGCCGCGGCCGGCAGCTTCGCGTCGGTGAACACGTAGCCGAGCATGGTCGCCATGTCGGGCGCGATCATGCCCGAGCCCTTGCAGAAGCCCATGATCGTGACCTCGGTGCGACCGATGCGGGCCGTGCGCACGGCCGCCTTGGCGAACGTGTCCGTGGTCATGATCGCACGCAGCGCCCGCTCGGCGCCGTCGGTCGCGAGGGACGAGGCGAGCGCCGGCAGCGTCGCTACGATCTTCTCGACCGGAAGCTTCATACCGATCACGCCGGTCGAGGAAATAAAGACCTCCTCGGGCTTGCAGCCGAGCAGCCCCGCTGTGCGCCGCGCCGTCGCCTCCACCGCCCGCATGCCGTCGCGGCCGGTGAAGACATTGGCGTTACCCGCGTTCACGACGATGGCGCGCGCGCGTCCGTGCTTCGCCTGGGCGCGGCACCACTCGACCGGGGCCGAGCACATGGCGTTCCGGGTCGTGACCGCCGCGATCGTCGTCCCGGGATCGAGCGCCGCCACCATAAGGTCGTCGCGGCCCTTGTACCGCATGCCGGTGCAACCGGCCGCGAAGCGCAGGCCGGCGATGACCGGCAGGGCGGGCAGCCCTGCCGGGGCAAGGGGGGAAACGGGATGCTGTGCCATGGTCGGGTCCGTTGCCTCTGGTGTCAGCGCGCGGTGCCGTCGAAGTTGAAGCGCTCGATCTTCGCGCCGGAGCGCAGTCGGTCGACCTCGGCGGACACGACCTCCTGCGAGATCTGGTTGGTGATCTCGTCGCGCAGGTCATCGAGGCTCTGCGCCACCGTCCGGACCTTGTCGACCCGGATCACGTGCCAGCCGAACTGGGTCTTGACCGGGCGGTCGGCGGTCTGCCCTTCCTTCAGCGAGAACGCCATCTCGGAGAACTCGGGCACCATGTCGCCCTTCTTGAAGAACCCGAGATCGCCACCGCTGTCCTTGCCCGAGGGGTCGAGCGTGTTGTCGGCCGCGAGCTTGGCGAAATCCCCACCCCTGCCCAGCGCGGCGAGGATCTCCCGCGCCTTCTGTTCCGAGGCGACCAGGATATGCCGGGCGCTGACCTCGGTCTCGGCCGGGTTCTCGGCGACGAATTTGCGGTACCTCGCCTGGACCGTCTCTTCGGTGGCGGCCGCCGCGATTCGCCGGGTGAGGTAGGCGTCCTGGATCAGTCGCTCCTCGTAGGTGGCGACACGGGCGCGGAGTTCCGGCTCGTTCTGGAGGTTGTCGCGACGACCGGCGATGGCCAGGAGCTTCGCGTCGACCATCCGGTCGATCAGCATCGGGAACAGCATCTCGAGCGGCATCTGCTGGAACTGGGCCGGCAGGGCGCGCTGCAGCGATTGCATGTCCGATCGCCTGATCGCAGCCCCATCGACGATGGCCAGGATCGGATCGGCGGCTGCGTCGACGGCCTGGAGCGTCGCCGGCGCCTGCTGGGCGGGGGCGGGCGCTGCGGCCAGCGCGGCCACCAGGACGAAGCCGGCTGCGGCGGCGCGCGTGAAACTGGACATCGGGAATCGGCCTTTCGAACACGGGAGGGGTGACGCGAGGTCGCATCTTGCCCTTTGGAGGGGGATGCCACAAGCGGGCCCCAAGTTGACACCTGCGGTGCCGCCTCTTAATTGTCGCGACCTCCCGAGCAGCCTTGGCGCCCTGCCGTCCAGGCGCGAAACGCAAGATTATTTAAGGATCCGCGCGCATGTTCGGCGCCCTCGTTCGAGCCATTTTCGGCACGTCCAACGACCGCGTCGTGCGCGGCCTGCGCAAGGCGGTCGAGGCGATCAACGCCCTCGAGCCGCAGATCGCGGCGCTCGACGACGACGGCCTCAAGGCCCGCACGCCCTGGCTCAAGGAGCGGATCGCGAAGGGCGAGAGCCTCGACGACCTCCTCGTGGAGGCCTTCGCCACCGTGCGCGAGGCGGCCAAGCGCACGCTCGGCCAGCGCCATTTCGACGTCCAGATGATGGGCGGCATGGTCCTGCATCGCGGCCAGATCGCCGAGATGAAGACCGGCGAGGGCAAGACGCTGGTCGCCACCCTGCCCGTCTATCTCAACGCCCTGACCGGCAAGGGCGTGCATGTCGTCACCGTCAACGACTACCTCGCCCGGCGCGACGCCGAATGGATGGGGCAGGTCTACGGCTTCCTCGGCCTCAGCGTCGGCGTGGTCGTCCACGGGATGACCGATGAGGAACGCCGCGCAGCCTATGCCTGCGACGTCACCTACGCGATGAATTCGGAGCTCGGATTCGACTATCTGCGCGACAACATGAAATACCGGCTCGACCAGATGAGCCACCGCCCGTTCAACTTCGCGATCGTCGACGAGGTCGACTCGATCCTGGTCGACGAGGCGCGCACGCCGCTGATCATCTCCGGCCCCAGCGAGGATCTCGGCGAGGAATACAACCGCGTCGACAAACTGATCCCGCTCCTGACGGCAGAGGATTTCGAGAAGGACGAGAAGCAGCGGACGGTCAACTTCACCGAGGCCGGCGCCGAAAAGATCGAAAACCTCCTGCGCGAGCACGGGATCCTGACGCAGGGCGGTCTGTACGACGCCGGCAATGTCGGCCTCGTCCACCACATCAACCAGGCGCTGCGCGCCCACAAGCTCTTCACGCGGGACGTCGACTACATCGTCAAGGACGACAAGGTCGTCATCATCGACGAATTCACCGGCCGCATGATGGAAGGGCGCCGCTACTCCGAGGGCCTCCACCAGGCGCTCGAGGCGAAGGAGCATGTCGAGGTCCAGACCGAGAACCAGACCCTGGCCTCGATCACCTACCAGAACCTGTTCCGCATGTACCCGAAGCTCGCGGGCATGACCGGCACGGCGATGACCGAGGCGACCGAATTCGCGGAGATCTACAAGCTCGAGGTCGTGGAGATCCCGACCAACGTGGTCGTCGCGCGCAAGGACGAGGACGACGAGGTCTACCGCACGCTGCGCGAGAAGAACGCGGCGATCGTGACGCTCATCGAGGAGTGCCGCACGCGCCAGCAACCCGTCCTGGTCGGCACCGTGTCGATCGAGAAATCGGAGACCCTCGCCGCCGAACTCAAGCAGCGCGGCATTCCCCATGCCGTGCTCAACGCGCGCTACCACGAGCAGGAAGCCCAGATCATCGCGCAGGCAGGACGCCCCGGCGCAGTCACCATCGCCACCAACATGGCCGGCCGCGGCACCGACATCCAGTTGGGTGGCAATCTCGACATGCGCGTGCGCCACGAGCTGGCGGATATCACGGATCCTGCGGAGCGCGAGACGCACATCGCCGCCATTCGCGCCGAGATCGCCACCGCGCGCGAGGTGGTACTCAAGGCTGGCGGCCTCTACGTCGTCGGCACGGAGCGCCATGAGAGCCGGCGCATCGACAACCAGCTGCGCGGTCGCTCCGGCCGCCAGGGCGATCCCGGCGGGTCGAAATTCTTCCTCAGCCTCGAGGACGACCTGATGCGCATCTTCGGGTCGCAGCGCATGGACACGATGCTGGTCAAGCTCGGGCTCAAGGATGGCGAGGCGATCGTCCATCCCTGGATCAACAAGGCGCTCGAGAAGGCCCAGCAGAAGGTCGAGGCGCGCAATTTCGAGATCCGCAAGCAACTGCTGCGCTTCGACGACGTCATGAACGACCAGCGCAAGGTCATCTACGAGCAGCGCCGCGACCTGATGCGCGCCGAGGACGTGCAGGAGCGCATCGCCGAGTACCGGCACGAGGCCGTCACCGCGCTCGTCGCCCGCTGCATCCCCGAGAACGCGTACGCCGAGCAATGGGACACCGCGACCCTGCAGACGGAGATCCAGCGTCTCTTCGGCCTCGACCTGCCCCTCGCCGACTGGGCGAAGGAGGAAGGGATCGCCGACGAGGAGATCCGCGGCCGCCTGATCGACGCCGTCGACCGCCTGATGGCGGAAAAGGCCGCCAATATCGGCCCCGAACTGATGCGCATGGCGGAGAAGTCGATCCTGCTCCAGGTGCTCGACCAGCACTGGAAAGAGCATCTGCTCAATCTCGACCATCTGCGCCAGGGCATCCATCTGCGCGGCTACGCGCAACGCGACCCGCTCAACGAGTACAAGAAGGAAGCCTTCGAACTCTTCGAATCGATGCTGGGCGAAGTGCGGGACACGACGACCCAGGTCCTGGCGCGTCTGCAGGTCCGCACCGAAGAGGCTCCGGACCCGTTCCTGTCGGAGCCGCCGCCACCCGATTTCTCCCACCTCCAGGAGACGACGCGCGATCCGGCCCTCGCCGGCGACGATATGCCGGTGGACGATGGCGCTGGCATGGCCGAACCGCCGCGTCGGCCACAGGCGGAGATCGATCTGCGCGATCCCTCCACCTGGGGCAAGGTCGCCCGCAACGCCTCCTGCCCCTGCGGCTCGGGCAAGAAGTACAAGCACTGCCACGGACGGGTGTGAGAGCGCGAATCGCGGGCTGTGACGGACGATGACCTGGTCGATCCTCACCCATGATCCCGCGTCCGGCGCCTTCGCCTGCGCCGTCGCCACCTGCAATTTCGCGGTGGGCGCGAGCGTCCCCCATCTGCGCGCGGGCATCGGGGCGGTGGCGTCGCAGTCCTTCTCGAACCGCTATCTCGGCCCCGCGATCCTCGATGCGATGGCGCGCGGGCTGACGCCGGAACAGGCCATACGCAGCGCGATCGCGGGCGACGCCGGGCGTGGCCTGCGCCAGGTCCACGCCATCGACCGCCATGGCCGCAGCGCCGCCTGGACTGGCGAGAACTGCGTGATGTGGTGCGGCCAGGCGGAAGGACCGTCTGTCAGCGTCGCGGGCAACATGCTGGCGGGGCCAGCGGTGGTCGCAGACACCTTGGCGACATTCCTGGCCGATCGCACCAGCGATCTGCCCGTACGCCTTCTCGCCGCGATGCAGGCCGGACAGCGGGCGGGCGGCGACGCGCGCGGCCAGCAATCGGCGGCGCTGCGCCTTATAACGACCGAGGATTTTCCCGATCTCTGCATCCGCGCCGACGACCATGCACGGCCGCTGGACGAATTGGACCGACTGCTGGCGCTCTGGCGCCGCGATCGCGCGCCGGGCCTCGCCACGCAACCACGCAAGGCGGACCCCGCCGGGTTGGTCGACCTCGACGCGATCGACGCGCGCTTTGCCGCCGCCGGATCCGCGCTGCGGGTCCGGCGCTGAGCGGCCTGAGCGTAGCCGGGACGGCGTACCCGGGACCAGCGTACCCGGGACGGAGCCTGGATTAGGCCGAGACCAAGGAAGAGAGCGTACCCGGGACGGAGCCCGGATTAGGACGAGACCAAGGAAGTAATCCGGGCTCCGTCCCGCTATTTTTGGGGTTGCGCTATTTCCGCTGCCGCTTGCCGCGCGCCGCCTGCTCGCCCTGTTTGCGCTGCACGAACA
>CAIOSQ010000419.1 GCA_903860935.1 uncultured Rhodospirillales bacterium
GGCGTCCAAACCAAATCCGCCCCAAACCCGATCTCCTTTCTCCTTCAACCCCTTACGACCTCCTGACTTATCCACAGGCAGTCAGGAGGTTTGGAGAGTTCGGGGCGCGGAGAGACGGAAAACGGCGGTTTCGGCGACAGGCCGGTCAACAGCCTCGTCGCGAAACGACGGCGCCGCAGCGGCTTTTGCGCGCGGCCGCGGAGGCGGAGAGAATTTTGACGTCGGGGAGGATGGCGGAGGGGATGGGATTCGAACCCACGATACGGCTTTAGGGCCGTATAACGGTTTAGCAAACCGCCGCCTTCAGCCACTCGGCCACCCCTCCGCACGAAGAGCGACATCAGTTGCCACGGCGTTTGCTGCGACGGGTTCTAGAGACGCGCGCGCGCAGTGTCAATGAAAGCGCCGGACTAAATCGCGATCGCGGTGCTGCGACGACATGGCGCGGCGCGTTTACGCGATCTTAACCGGAAGCTGGGAACGCTACGCCACGCGCAGAATGGCGCAGACGAGGAGGCTGACGATGATGAGCCGTCGTTCCATCGATGTCATGCTCGACCTGATCGAGAACCGCGTGGCCTGCATGCAGGTCATCGACCGCGAGGATCACAGGCAGCTGGCGATCATGACCCAGGCACGCCGCGAGTTGCTCGCGCTGCGCGCGGGCGCGACCGTCGGTCCGAAATTCGGGCCCGCTCCGGGCAGCAGCGCCGGCGCGCGGCGCATGGACCGCCCCACACGCGGCACCGAGGACATGGGCAGCGCGCGCGGCGCCGCGGCCTGACGACCGCGACGGGCCGCGCCGGGTCGCGCCGGTCGGCTGGCCCGCCCGTGTTGGCCAACCCTGGCGTGACCGCCCTCGCCCGCGCGGCTCAGGACGGGATCGTCATCCCCTTGGCGACCGCGGGCATCGCCGCGAGCGACGCGGCCCAGCGCGCTACGTTGGGGAAATCCGCGAGCGCGATGCCGTGCCATTCATGGCGCGCGACCCAGGGATAGGTCGCGAAATCGGCGATCGACAGGGCGTCGCCGCCGAGATGCGCGCTCTCGGCCAGACGGCGATCCATCACCCCGTAGAGGCGCTTCGCCTCCTTGCCATAGCGCTCGATGCCATAGGCGATCTTCTCCGGCGCAAAGCGCATGAAATGATGCGCCTGGCCGAACATCGGACCCACGCCGCCCATCTGGAACATCAGCCATTGCAGGCAGACATGCCGCGCGCGGGTCTCCGCGGGCAGGTACTGTCCGGTCTTCTCGGCGAGATAGATCAGGATCGCCCCGGATTCCCACAGCGCGAAGGGCGTGCCGCCCGGCCCGTCCTGGTCGACGATGGCCGGGATCTTGCCGTTCGGGTTGATCTTCAGGAAATCCGGCGTGAATTGCTCGTTCCGGCCGATATCGACGCGATGCACCGCATAGGGCAGGCCGCAGGCCTCGAGCATGATCGCGACCTTGCGGCCGTTGGGCGTGCCCCAGGTGTAGAAATCGATCGCCATCGCCTGCTCCTTCTTGCGTAACCCTGGCCTGTCCGGCCACCTCGTGCCGTGCCGTGTCGTGCCGCCTCGCCCGGCCCCGTCTCGCGGGCCGCGGGACGCGGGACGCGGATCAGCCGCCGACGCGGTCCTCGCGCGGCATGGCATCATAGGGATGCGACGCGCCGGGCAAGGCGCGCACCCGCGCGGCCCAGGCCGCGACATGCGGCCAGCGGGCGATGTCCATCTCCGCCTCGTCCGCGAGCGCGACGGTGGTGAAGAGCGCGATGTCGGCGATCGTCGGCTGCGCGCCGGCGACGAAACGGCTGGATTCCAACTGTCGGTCGAGCATGTCGAGCGCCTGGGTCGCGCGCGCCGCCATGAAGGCGATCACCTCGGGATGCGGCGTGTAGCGCGGGAAGCGCTTGAAGCTGCGCAGCATGGCGAGGCTCGACATGCGGTCCTGGTCCCATTGCAGCCATTCCGCGACGCGGATCTCCTCCGCCGCGGTGCGGCCCAGGAACTTGCCGTAGGCGTCGGCGAGATAGTGCAGGATCACGTTGGACTGCGCGATGTGATGCCCCTCGTGCTCCAGCACCGGCACCTGGCCGAAGCGGTTGCGCGACAGGAAGTCCGGTGCCTTGTGTGCGCCGCCCGGCAGGTCGACATGGCGGTAGTCGAAGCCGACGCCCATCATGTTGAGGGCGAGGCCGATCTTGCAGGCGGGGATCGAGAGCCAGAGCCCGTGCAGGACGGGACGCGCCGGACGGCGCTCCGCAACCGGCTTGCGCGATGGCTTCGCGGCGGGCGCCTTGCGCGCGGCCGGCGCAGCCTTGGCCGATGCCCGCGTCCCGGCGCCCGGCTTCGCCTTGCCACCGGCGACTGGCTTCGCCTTGGGCGCAGACTTCGCCTTCGGCGCCGGCTTGGCTTTCGCTTTCGCCTTCGCCGCCGTCTTCACACCCTTTGCCATCGAACGCCGCCTTTCAGCCCGCGAGCTTCTTCCTGAGGATCTCGTTGACGGAGGCCGGATTCGCCTTGCCGCCGGTCGACTTCATCACCTGTCCGACGAACCACCCGAACAGGGCCTGCTTGCCGCTGCGATACTCCGCGACCTTCGCCGCATTCTCCGCGACGACCTTGTCGATCGCCGCCTCGATCGCGCCGCTATCCGTGACCTGGCGCAGGCCGCGCTCCGCGACGATCGTCGCGGCGTCCTTGCCGGTCTCCACCATGAAGCCGAAGACGTCCTTGGCGATGCGCCCGGAGATCGTGTCGTTCTCGATCAGGTCGAGCAGACCGGCGAGATGTGCCGCCGAGACCGGCGAGGTCGCGATATCGCGGCCCAGGCGGTTGAGCGCGCCGAAAAGCTCGACGATCACCCAGTTGGCGGCGAGCTTCGGATCCTTGCGGCCCGTCGCGACGACCTCGAAGAACTCCGCGTTCTCCTTTTCCGCGACCAGCACGCTGGCGTCGTAGGGCGTCAGCTTGTAGTCGGCGACGAAGCGCGCCTTCTTGGCGTCGGGCAGCTCGGGCAGGTTCGCGCGGACCTCCTCGATCCAGCTGCGGTCGAGGACGAGCGGCAGCAGATCGGGATCGGGGAAATAGCGGTAGTCATGCGCGTGCTCCTTCGAGCGCATCGGGCGCGTGACGCCCTTGGCGCTGTCGAAGAGGCGCGTCTCCTGGCGGATCGTGCCGCCGTCCTCGAGGACATCGACCTGGCGGCGCGCCTCGTACTCGATCGCCTGCATGACGAAGCGGATCGAGTTGATGTTCTTGAGCTCGCAGCGCGTGCCCAGCCCCTCGCCCGGCCGGCGCACGGACACGTTGGCGTCGCAGCGCAGGCTGCCCTCCTCCATGTTGCCGTCGCAGGTGCCGAGATAGCGGACCAGCGCGCGCATCTTGCGCATATACGCGCCGGCCTCCTCGGGGGAGCGCAGTTCCGGCTTCGAGACGATCTCCATCAGCGCGACGCCGGCGCGGTTGAGATCGATATAGGTCTTCTGCGGATGCTGGTCGTGGATCGACTTGCCGGCATCCTGTTCCAGATGCAGGCGCTCGATCCCGATGCGTCGCGTCTCGCCGCCGGGCAGGTCGATGTCGAGATGGCCCTCGCCGACGATCGGCTGCTTGTACTGCGAGATCTGATAGCCGGCGGGCAGGTCCGGATAGAAATAATTCTTCCGGTCGAAGACCGAGACCTCGTTGATCGTGGCGTTGAGGCCGAGGCCGGTCTTCACCGCCTGCTCGACGCAGGCGCGGTTGATCACCGGCAGCATGCCGGGGAAGCCCGCGTCGACGAAGCTGACCTGGGCGTTGGGCTCGGCGCCGAATTCGGTCGAGGCGCCGGAGAACAGCTTGGCCTTCGAGATCACCTGGGCGTGGACCTCCAGGCCGATCACGATCTCCCAGGGGCCGGTCTTTCCGTCGATGATCATGGCTCAGGCTCCCGGGCGCGCCGCGAAGCCGGCGGCA
>CAIOSQ010000420.1 GCA_903860935.1 uncultured Rhodospirillales bacterium
CCTGGGCGTGGACCTCCAGGCCGATCACGATCTCCCAGGGGCCGGTCTTTCCGTCGATGATCATGGCTCAGGCTCCCGGGCGCGCCGCGAAACCGGCGGCACCTTCCAGCACATGCGAAACCGCGAAGAGCGTCTCCTCGTCGAAGGCGCGGCCGATCAGCTGCAGCCCGAGCGGCAGCCCGTCCTGCGACAGGCCGGCGGGGACCGAGATCCCCGGCAGCCCGGCGAGGTTCACCGTCACGGTGAAGACGTCATTGAGATACATGGCGACGGGGTCGTCCATCTTCTCGCCCATGGCGAAGGCCGCCGAGGGCGCGGTCGGCGTCAGGATGACGTCGCAGGACTGGTAGGCCTGCTCGAAATCGCGCGCGATCAGGGCGCGGACCTTCTGGGCCTTGAGGTAATAGGCGTCGTAATAGCCGGCCGAGAGCACATAGGTGCCGATCAGGATGCGGCGCCGGACCTCGGCGCCGAAGCCGGCGGCGCGGCTGTGCTCGTAGAGTTCCTCGATCGAATTGCCGGGCACGCGCAGGCCGAAGCGCACGCCGTCATAGCGCGCGAGATTCGACGACGCCTCCGCCGGCGCCACGATGTAATAGGCCGGCAGCGCGTATTTCGTGTGCGGCAGCGAGATCTCGACGGGCTCGGCGCCCGCGTCGCGCAGCCAGGCGATGCCCTGGTCCCAGAGGCGCTGGATTTCCGGCGACAGGCCGTCGAGGCGGTATTCGCGCGGGATGCCGAAACGCAGCCCCTTGAGGCTGCGGCCCAGCGCCGCCTCGTAATCGGGGACCGGGCGCGGCACCGAGGTCGAATCCTTCGGATCGTGCCCGGCCATGGCGCGCAGCAGGATCGCGGTGTCGCGCACGTCGCGGGCGATCGGCCCGGCCTGGTCAAGCGACGAGGCGAAGGCCACGATGCCCCAGCGCGAGCAGCGTCCGTAGGTCGGCTTGATCCCGACGACGCCGCAGAAGGCGGCGGGCTGGCGGATCGAGCCGCCGGTGTCGGTGGCCGTGGCGCCCATCGCGATGCGCGCGGCGACCGCCGCGGCCGAGCCGCCGGACGAGCCGCCGGGCACGAGGTCGCGATCGTCGCCGCGGCGCTTCCAGGGGTTCTTCACGCCGCCGAAGGCCGAGGTCATGTTCGACGAGCCCATCGCGAACTCGTCGAGATTGGTCTTGCCCAGCATGACCGCGCCGGCGTCCCAGAGATTCTGCGACACGGTGCTCTCGTAGGGCGGACGGAAGCCCTCGAGGATGCGGCTCGCGGCCGTGGTCTGCACGTCCTTCGTGCAGAACAGGTCCTTGATGCCGAGCGGGATGCCTTCCAGCGCGCCGGCCTTGCCGGTGGCGAGCCGCACGTCGCTGGCCTCGGCCATGGCGAGCGCCTGGTCCGGGGTCGCGACGATGTAGGCGTTGAGGTCCTTGTGACGCTCCATCGCCGCGAGATGCGCCGCGGCGAGTTCGCGCGCGGTGAAGTCGCGCGCCGCCAGCCCCTTGCGGGCGGCGGCGATGGTGAGGTCGGTCAGGGTCGTCGGGGCGCTCATTCGATCACCTTCGGCACGACGAAAAAGGCGCCGTCGCCCAGCTGGATGCGGTCGGCGGCGTTGCGCGTCACGGCGTCGGCATAGCCGCCATCGGTCACCTGATCGACGCGTTGGGACAGCACATGGGCGACGACCGAGCTCATCGGCGCGACATCCGAAGTGTCGACCTCGCCGAGCTGCTCGATCCACGCCATGATGATTTGCAGCTCTCCGGCCATCTTCTCGAGATCGGCGTCGGGAAGCTTGATGCGCGCCAGCGTGGCGACACGGGCCACCGTGGCTTTGTCCAGCGACATGCGGTAATCCATCCGGGCGTTAGGGAAAGCGGGCCGGCCAGGCCCGCCGAAGCGCGCGGAAGCTACAACTCTCCCATGCCCGTCTGCAACCCGAGCGACCTTCCGGCCCTGCTGCCCCGCCGAACGCGGCTGATGAGCTTCGATGTCGGGACGCGGACGATCGGGCTCGCGATCTCCGATCCCGCGCTCGGCCTCGCGACGCCGATCGAGACGATCCACCGCACGCGCTGGACCGCGGAGGCCGCGCGCATCGAAAGCCTCGTCGCGTATTGGAGCGTCGGCGGCTTCGTGGTCGGTCTCGCGCTCAACATGGACGACAGCGAAGGGCCGAGCGCGCAGCGCTGCCGCGCCTTCGCCCGCAATCTGCTGGCGGTCGCCGACCTGCCGCTCGCCTTCTGGGACGAGCGCCTCTCGACCCACGCCGCCGAGGAGGCGATGCGCGACGCGGGCGCCCGGGCGAGCCGGCGCAAGGGCGGCGGGGGGATCGACAGCGCCGCGGCGACGATCATCCTCCAGGATTGTCTCGATTGGCTGCGCCGGCGGCCACCGCTGGCCGAGGGCGTAGTGCCGACGGCTTAAGCGCGCGCCCGCCTTGCTGGAGCGCCGGAGCGGGGAGTACAAGCCGAGTCATGACCTCGACCGGCCCCCAGGCGGCACGCGACAGCGTCCGCTTCGCCCACCGCCACATCCTCGGGATCGAAGGCATGTCGCCGCAGGAGATCGGTCTCCTGCTCGACCTGTCCGACGCCTATGTCGAACAGAACCGCGCGCCCGACAAGAAATCGAACCTGCTGCGCGGGCGCACGGTCATCAACCTGTTCTTCGAGAACTCGACCCGCACCCGGACCTCCTTCGAACTCGCGGGCAAGCGGCTGGGCGGCGACGTCATCAACATGTCGGCCGAGTCGTCCTCGGTGAAGAAGGGCGAGACGCTGATCGACACGGCGATGACGCTCAACGCCATGCTGCCGGACGTGCTGATCGTCCGCCATGCCGAGTCGGGCGCGGTCAAGCTGCTCTCGGAAAAGGTCAATTGCGCGGTCATCAACGCCGGCGACGGCACGCACGAACATCCGACCCAGGCGCTGCTCGACGCGCTCGCGATCCGGCGGCGGCGCGGCAGCCTGGTCGGGCTGCAGGTCGCGATCTGCGGCGACATCCTGCATAGCCGCGTCGCGCGTTCGAACATCCATCTGCTGAGCGCGATGGGCGCGCGGGTGCGCGTCGTCGGACCGCCGACGCTGATCCCCGCGGCGATCGACCGGCTGGGCGTCGAGGTCTTCCACGACATGCGCAAGGGCATCGCCGGCTGCGACATCGTGATGATGCTGCGGCTGCAGACCGAGCGCATGCAGGGCAGCTTCGTGCCCTCGGTGCGCGAATATTTCCATTTCTACGGGCTCGATCGCGAGAAGCTGGCGGCGGCCAAGCCCGACGCGCTGGTCATGCATCCCGGGCCGATGAACCGCGGCGTCGAGATCGACAGCGACCTTGCCGACGACATCGACCGCTCGCTGATCCGCGAGCAGGTCGAGATGGGCGTGGCCGTGCGCATGGCCTGCCTCGACCTGCTGACGCGCTCGCTGCGCGCCAATTCCGGGAGCGCCATATGAAGCCGGAGATCCAGGCCACCGCAACCGGCCGCGGCCCCGGGCGGCGCGGCGGCCCGCCGATCGCCTATGTCGGCGCGCGGCTGATCGATCCGGCCACCGGCCTCGACACGCCGGGCGGCGTCGTGGTCGCCGACGGCGCGATCGCCGATCTCGGGCCGCATCTGCTGCGCGCCGAGGCGCTCGGCAGTTCCGGTATCGAGGCGGTGCCCTGCGCGGGCGCCGTCCTGGCCCCCGGCCTCGTCGACATGCGCGTGCAGCTGCGCGAGCCGGGCGAGGAGCACAAGGAAAGCTTCGCCTCGGCCGCCGCCGCGGCCGCCGCGGGCGGCGTGACGTCGATGGTGACGCTGCCCAATACGCAGCCGGTGATCGACGACCCGTCCCTGGTCGAGAGCGTCGCGCGGCGCGCGCGCGAGACCAGCCGGGTCAAGATCTATGCCTATGCCGCGGTGACGCGCGGCCTCGCCGGCAAGGAGATCACCGAGTTCGGCCTGCTGCGCGAGGCCGGCGCGCTGGGCTTCACCGACGGCGTCACCGCGGTGGCGAGCGCCACCGTCATGCGCCGCGCGCTCGCCTATGCGCGGCTGGTCGGCGGGGTGCTGATCCAGCATCCCGAAGAGCCGTCGCTGATGCGCAACGCCAGCGCGACCGAGGGCGAGATCGCGACGCGGCTTGGCCTGCCCGCCGGACCGGCGCTGGCCGAGGTGATGATGATCGAACGCGACCTGCGCCTCGTCGAGATGACGCGCGCGCCGCTGCATGTCGCGCATGTCTCGACCGCCGCCGCGGTGGAGGCGATCCGTCGCGCCAAGGC
>CAIOSQ010000421.1 GCA_903860935.1 uncultured Rhodospirillales bacterium
GCCCCGCGCCCGGCGTAGAGGGCGAGTTTGGCAAGCTCGCCGCGCGTGGCGGCGCGGTCGCCCCCCAGGCGCTGCGCCAGCCAGGCCAGGGCCTCGTCGCTCGCGCGCACGCCATCCTGCTGGAGCGTGGCGCGGATCAGCGCGGCGAGGTCGCGGCCCTCGTCGGGATAGCAGGCGAGCGCCGCGGCGTTCTCCGCGCCTTCGAAGAGCTTGCGCAGCACCGAGCGCGTATCGAGTTCGCCCGCATCTGCGACCACCAGCGCGTCGCCCATCGGCGCGTCGAGAAAGGATTTGAAGGCCGGCGCGGCGGCGTTGCCGCAGCCGCGCACCCGCACGACGCGCCGCCCGCCGCCGAAGGACAGCGCCGCCGCCTCGTCGGCGAGCTTGGCCGGATCGGAGGCGAGGACATCGCCGGAAAACTCGGCGACCCGGAAGGGATCCCCGAGGTCCGCGACCACCGTGCGCGCGAGCGCCGCGGCGCGCTCGCGCACCAGCCCGTCATCCGCCCCGAAGACCAGGATGGCGCGGGCCGCGGGGTCCGGCGCCTTGATGAAACGCTCGACGCTCTTGAAGTCGATCTTCATCCGCGGCGATCAGACGACCACGTTGACGATGCGGTTGGGGACGACGATGACCTTGCGCGGCGGCTTGCCGGCCATGGCAGCGGCGACATTGGGCGCCGCAAGCGCGGCCTCGCGCGCCGCATCCTCGGCGGCGTCGCGCGGCAGATCGATGGTCGCGCGCAGCTTGCCGTTGACCTGCACCGCGACCTTGACCGTGTCGTCGACCAGCAGCGCGGGATCGGCCGCGGGCCAGGCGCGCTCGCACAGCAGCCCGGTGCCGCCCAGCGCCACCCACATCTCCTCGGCGAGGTGCGGGCACATCGGCGCGACGAGGTGGCAGAGCGCGCGCAGGCTTTCGCCAAGCACCCAGGCCTCGCCCTCTCCCGTGCCGTCGAGCGCCTCGAGCGTGTTGGACAGCGTGCGGACCTGCGCCACGGCGACGTTGAAGCGCAGCGCCTCGATCTGTTCGGTGATCGCGGCGATCGCCTTGTGGGTGGCGCGCCAGGCCGCCTCGGCCTTCGGCGAGAGCGTCGCGGGACGCGGCGCACCCGGCGGCGGCAGGGCGACCGGCGGCTCGCTCGCGAGGCGGTAGAGCCGGTTGACGTAGCGCCACGCGCCCTCGACGCCGGATTCCGTCCATTCGAGATCGCGCTCGGGCGGCGAGTCGGAGAGCATGAAGAGCCGCGCCGTGTCCGCGCCGTAGCTGGCGATGATGTCCGCCGGCGGCACGACGTTCTTCTTCGACTTCGACATGATCTCGCTGCGGCCGACCAGGACCTTCGCCCCGCTCGTCGCATGCACCGCGGTGCCGTCGGGGTTCTTGCGAACCTCCTCCGGATAGAGCCAGGTGCCGTCCTCGGCCTTGTAGCTCTCGTGCAGGACCATGCCTTGCGTAAACAGCCCGGCGAAGGGCTCGTCGAGCTTCACATGGCCAGAGGCGCGCATGGCACGGGTGAAGAAGCGCGAATAGAGGAGGTGCAGGATCGCGTGCTCGACACCGCCGATATACTGGTCGACGGGCAACCAGCGATCGACCGCCGCCCGCGTCACCGGCTCGTCCGCGCGCGGGCTGCAGAAGCGCGCATAGTACCAGGACGAATCGACGAAGGTGTCGAAGGTGTCGGTCTCGCGCCGCGCCGGCTTGCCACAGGACGGGCAGGCGACATGCTTCCAGGTCGGGTGATGGTCGAGCGGATTGCCGGGACGATCGAAGCTGACATCGTCGGGCAGCTGCACCGGCAGGTCGGCTTCGGGTACCGGCACGGTACCGCAGCTGGCGCAGTGGATGACCGGGATCGGGCAGCCCCAATAGCGTTGGCGGCTGACCAGCCAGTCGCGCAACCGGTACTGCGTCGTGCCGCGGCCCGC
>CAIOSQ010000422.1 GCA_903860935.1 uncultured Rhodospirillales bacterium
CGCCCGTGCTGGCGGCGACGCGGCCAGCGCCCGGATACCGCGCAGGATATCGTCATCCGTGCGCGCCACGAGGATGCCCGCCTCGGGGCCGGTGACGATCTCCGGCGTGCCCCAGATGCGCGTCGCCACCACCGGCGTACCGCAGGCCATCGCCTCGAGCAGCACATTGGCCCAGCCCTCGCGGTCGGAGGCGAGGACCAGCATGTCGATGCCGCTATAGAGCCGTGCCAGGGCGGGTTGCGAGAGCCGCCCCAGGAAGGTGACACGATCGGCCGTTCCCGTCCGCGCGTTCAGCGCCTCCAGCGCCGCACGCTCCGGACCTTCACCGACGACAAAGAGCCGCCATCCCGGCAACTCGGCCAGCGCACGGATCGCGAAATCATGTCCCTTGCGCGGCACCAGATGGCCGACCGACGCGATGGCCGGTCCGTCGATGCCGAATTCGCGCCGCGCCGCGACACGGTCCATCGGCCTGAACAGCGCGAGATCGACCCCGTTGCGCAGGACGCGCACCCGGGCGGGCGGTATGCCCAGCTCGACGAGCGGCGCCTTGAGCGCCTCGCAGACCGTCACCAGACCATCGGCCCGCCGCGCCGCCCAGGCGATCCAGCGCCGGGCCCAGGGATCGCGCGGATAGAGATTGAGGTCGGAGCCGCGTCCGGTGATGGCGAAGGGCACGCCCAGCAATGGCGCGATCAGCGCCGCGGCCACGCCGTCGGGATAGAAGAAATGCGCGTCGACGAGGTCGAAGGCGAAACCCGCGCGCCGCCACGCCGCGGCGGCGCGCAAGGCGGAGGCGGCGAGCGCGAAGGGCTGCATCGCCATGCCGACCTGCGGCAGCATCACGTAGCGCGGATGCCGGATCTCGATCCCGTGGCGCAGCTCGCGCGGCGCGACCCGGGCCCAATCCGCCCACGCGCCCCAGCGCGGATGGTCCGACGGGAACCAGGGCACCGGCGCAAGGACCTTGGCCGAGACGTTGCCGGCTGCGACGAGATGGCGCAGCCGCGTCTCCACGAAGATGCCGTGATCGGGACGGACGGCGTTTGGATAGAGCGTCGAGAAGACGAGAATGCGCATCGCTCGCCGGGCAGGTACATGGGCCACGACCATGCGCCCTGCCGCCGGTGACGGTCGCGCGCACCGAAGGCGTACCGCGCCCGTGTGCCCCCGCCACCGGCCCGACGCGTCTAGGGTCCGCGGCGATGCTGCTCTCCGCCGTCATCCTCTGCTTCAACTCCGAGCGTCACATCGCGGGCGCCGTGCGCTCGCTCGCGGCCGAATGCGCGCGCCTCGGTGGTCCATGCGAAATCTTCGTCGTCGACAACGGCTCGCGCGACGGCAGTCCGGCCCTGCTCGCCACGCTTGCGGACGAGTTCCCGGACCTGCTGCGGGTGATCCGCAATCCCACGAACGCGGGCACGACCGTCTCGCGCAACATGGCGCTGCGCCGCGCCGCCGGGCGCGTCCTGCTGGTGATGGATTCCGACATCGAGGTGCCGCCCGGCTGCCTGGAAACGCTGCTGCCGCGGCTCGACGCCGATCCGCGCATCGGCCTGCTGGCGCCGCGGCTGGTCTATCCCGACGGCAGGCCGCAGCTTTCCGCCGACGTCTTCCCGACCCTGCCGCACAAGCTGCGCCGATGGCTGGGACTGCGCGCCATGGAGCGCGCGATGCCGCCGGCCGATGGCGGCGCGCGGCGCGTCGACTACGCGATTTCCGCCTTCTGGCTGCTGCCGCGCCATGTCGTCGCGCGTGTCGGTCTGCTCGACGAGCGGATCTTCTACTCGCCCGAGGACGTCGACTATTGCCTGCGCATCTGGGCGGCCGGCTACGAGGTCGTGCAGGACGGCGACGCCGTCGCCATCCATGACGCGCGCGAGATCTCGCGCGGGGTGCGGCGCCCAGGCTTCGCGTTCAGCCATGCGCGCGGTCTCGGCTATCTGTTCGTCAAGCACCGCTATGCGCTCGGGCGCGCGCGGCTTTATCGCAGACTCAAGATCGCGAGGCCGGCATGACCGGGTGGCGTATCCTCCACGTGCTCGATCACGGCCTGCCGGCGCGCGACGGCTATGTCACGCGCACGATGGGCCTCGCGGCGGCGCAGCGGGGCTTCGGCTGGGATCCCGTGCTGTTCACCGGGCCGCGCCAGGGCCCGGGCGCCGCGACGATGGAGCGCGCCGAAGGCTGGATGCTGCACCGCACGCCGCCGCCGGACGCCGCGCCCTGGCTGCCCGGTCTCGCCGAATGGGCCGAGATCGCCCATACGACACGCCGCCTCATGCGCGTCGCGCGCGACGTCGCGCCCGACAACCTCCACGCGCATTCGCCGGCGCTGAACGCGCTGCCGGCCCTGCGTGTCGGCCGCGCGCTCGGCATTCCCGTGGTCTACGAGATCCGCGCCTTCTGGGAGGACGCGGCGGCCGACCAGGGGCGCGGCGCCGAGGGCTCGCTGCGCTGGCGCGCGATCCGCGCCCTCGACACCTGGCTCTTTCGCCGCGTCCAGGCGGTGACGACGATCTGCGAGGGGCTGCGCCACGACATCGTGGCACGCGGCATCCCGGGGCCGCGGGTGACGGTGATCCCGAACGGGGTCGACACCGCGCGCTTCGGCCTTCTGCCGCCGTCGGGCGCCGAGGCGCGGCGCGCGCTAGGCCTGCCCGAGGGACCGCTGGTCGGATTCGTCGGGTCGCTCTACCGCTACGAGGGCATCGACCTGCTGGTCGATGCGGCGGCGCTGCTGCGCCGGCGCCGGCCCGAGATCCACTTCGTCGTGGTCGGCGGCGGGATGGAGGAGGAGGCGCTGCGCGTCCGCGCGGCGCGGGCCGGGCTCGGAGCCGGTTTCCAATTCGTCGGCCGTGTGCCGCATCGCGAGGTCGAGCGCTACTACGCCGCGCTGGACGTGCTCGCCTATCCGCGCCGCGCCATGCGGCTCACCGAGTTGGTGACACCGTTGAAGCCGCTCGAGGCGATGGCCCAGGGACGCATCGTGCTCGCCTCCGATGTCGGCGGGCATCGCGAACTGATCGCCGACGGACGCACCGGCCGCCTCTTCGCGCCCGAGGATCCGGCGGCGCTCGCCGCGGCGATCGAACGGACGATCGACGAGCGCGGCGCCTGGCCGGCCCTGCGCGCCGCCGCACGACGTTTCGTCGAGGGACAGCGCAGTTGGAACGCGGTCGCCGCCGGCTACGCGCCGGTCTACACCGCCGCGCGCGCCGCGACGGTCGGGGCGACTTGAGGCGTCACGCCTCGCCGCGCAGCCAGTCCTCGATCAGGCGTCGGGCGATCGAATCCGGTCGCGGCAGGCGGAAGACCTCCGGGTCGTGCGCGCGGACGAGGAAGTCGCGGCTGAACCAGCCGGCGGTCTCGAGTTCCTCCGCGTCGACCGCGAGGTCGCGCCGCAGCGCGCGCGCATGGAAGCCCAGCATGATCGAACCGGGAAAGGGCCAGGGCTGCGAGGAGTGGTAGCGGACCTCCTCGACCTGCACG
>CAIOSQ010000423.1 GCA_903860935.1 uncultured Rhodospirillales bacterium
ACCTGAGATGCCGACGCGCGACGAACTTGACGACCTCCTCGCGGTTCCGGCGACCCCGCGCTTCGTGACCTGCGCGACCAACCGCGCCCTCACGGCGAACTATGCGGCACTCGCGCCGATGGAAGAACTCGATCTCGTCTGGGAGATCCTGCGCGAAGGGTTCGGGCGCGGATGGGCGGCGTATTACACCGCAGCCGGCAGCGATCGCGGCCTCAGGATCGGACTGCGCGTGCCCGGCCAACGAGCCGAGTTCCTCGTCGCCAAGGTGCATATGACCACCCAGGGCATAAAATTCTCGTCCAGCCCGGCCTTCAGAAGATTCAACCGAGAAAATATTCTCGCTCCCGGTGGCCGGAAAAGCGCCGCCCTGGAAGAATTTCTGACCGCGATACCGGATCTGCCGGCGCATCGGCGCACAGGTCCCTTCTTCGATCCGGCCTATGACCACGGCCTCGTCCTGGCTGCCGCGAATGGATTGCTTCCCAGGGATCATCCCCCTGGCCGCGGCGAACCGAACACGCCCGGGCCTCGCTCCAGACCTTGAACCCGGCCTTGCCGCGCGCCGCGCCATGCCGCACAAAGCCTTCGGCGCTGGCGCCTCCGCCTGACCGGGAGGGCCTGGACGGGCATGGGCGACGGGAGGGGACGGATGAAGATCACCGCGATCGAAACGCTGCACACCGAGGAATTCGCGAATGTCCTCTGGGTCCGGGTCCATACTGACGCGGGCGTGATCGGCCTGGGTGAGACGTTCTACGGTGCGGCTTCGGTCGAGGCGCATATCCACGACACCCTTGCCGGACGCCTCCTGGGCCGCGATCCGCTGCATATCGAGGCGCTCAACCGCGACATGCTCAACCTGCCGATGGCGCAATCCTCGACCGGCGTCGAGCACCGCGCCGCCTCGGCGGTCGACATCGCGCTGTGGGACCTCTTCGGCAAGGTGTGCGGACAACCCGTCCACCAGATGCTCGGCGGTTTGTGCCGCGACAGGCAGCGGATCTACAACACCTGCGCCGGCTACAAATACGTGCGATCGAAGAACATCCGCTACGTGTCGAACTGGAACCTCGGGGCCGACGAAGGCCCCTACGAGGACCTCGACGCCTTCATGAACCGCGCCGATGCGCTGGCGGAGAGCCTGCTCGAGAGCGGTATCGGCGCCATGAAGATCTGGCCCTTCGACCCGCCGGCGATGGAGAACAACGGCCTGTGGATCTCCGCCGCGCAGATGAAGACGGCGCTCGAGCCCTTCGAGAAGATCCGTCGCGCGGTCGGCGACCGCATGGAGATCATGGTCGAGTTCCATTCCCTGTGGAACCTGCCGGCGGCCAAGCAGATCGCCCGTGCGCTCGAACCCTACAAGCCGACCTGGTTCGAGGATCCGATCCGCATGAACTCCCCGCAGGCGCTCGCCGAGTATGCCCGCTCGACGGATGTCTGGGTCTGCGCCAGCGAGACGCTCGGAACGCGCTGGCCCTACAAGGACATGCTGGAACGCGACGCCGTCGGCGTGGTGATGGTCGATCTGTGCTGGACCGGAGGCATCACCGAGGGGCGCAAAATCGCCGCCCTTGCCGAGACCTTCCACCGTCCCTTCGCACCGCATGACTGCATCGGTCCGGTCGGCTTCGTCGCGGCGGTCCATACCTCGTTCAGCCAGCCCAACACGCTGATCCAGGAATCTGTCCGCGCTTACTATACCGGCTGGTACAAGGACCTCGTCACCGAATTGCCCGTCATCAAGGACGGCTATGTCCTGCCGATGGAAGGACCGGGCCTCGGCACCGAGCTGCGCCCCGCAGTGTTCGAACGCTCCGACCTCAAGGTCCGCCGGACCACGGCGTGACCGCCGGAATTCGCCAATAGCCCCGTAAGCCGCTGAGGCGCGGATCCGGCCTCAGCGGTCGAGGCGGTAGAGCCGCGCGGCGTTGTCGCGCATCAGCTTGCGATACGGGTCCGGTCGAAGACCGAGCGCGTCGATCTCGCGCCGCGTACGCGCGAAGGACAGAACGGGATAGTCGGTGCCGTAGAGCACCTTGTCCTGGCCGTAGGAGTCGATGAACTTCACGAAGCTCGCGGGCCAATGCTTCGGCGCATGCGCGTCGGAGCCGATATAGACGTTGGGGTGCTTGTAGGCGACGAACATCATCTCGTCCGCCCAGGGGATCCCGACATGGATCCCGATCAGCTTGAGTTCCGGGAAATCGCAGGCCACGCCGTCGAGGGTCACCGGACGCCCGACGCTGCGCAACGGCCGATCCTGCGTGTAGACCATCGACTGCCCGACCTGCATCTGGATCGGCACGTCGAGTTCCACGCATTTCGCATAGAACGGATAGTAGCGCGCGTGATCGGGCGCCAGCTCGAACCAGTGCGGATAGAGATGCGCGCCGACGAAGCCATGGTTGCGCACCGCGCTCTCCAGCTCGCGTACCCCCGCCATGCCTTGCGTCGGATCGACCCCGATCAGTCCGCGAAAGCGCGTCGGGTGCCGTTCCACCGCACGCGCGACCTCCTCCATCGGGATATGCCAGCTCCCCGCGAGCCCGAGTTGCCCGACCTTGGCGGCCACGAGGAACGCGATGTCGATCCCCGACTCGTCCATGAGCCGAAGCAGGTCATCGAGCGTCTCGCG
>CAIOSQ010000424.1 GCA_903860935.1 uncultured Rhodospirillales bacterium
ACCGGCCGCGACGTCGCGCGAACCTCGCGCAGGAAAACGGCCAAAATAAGCCCGGTACGGCCGGTTGGCCGGCCATCCCGGACGCCTCCCGCGGCGGGCGGCTTCGCCATCCGCGGGCACGGGTTTATCTGCCAGCCCGCATGCGCCGAGTCGAGTCCGGACCCTGTGGAAATCCTGCCGACCTCAGCCGAGGCGGTTGCGATGGAAGGCGCCGGCCTTCATGACCACGTCGAGCCGACGCCCCTGGTCGCACAGGACCGAGATGTCCCGCAGCGGATCGCCGTCGACCACCAGGAGATCGGCGATCGCGCCGGCCTGGACGACCCCGAGCCGGCCCTCCATGCGCAGCACCTCGGCCGCGCACGACGTCGCCTGGCGCAGCACCTCGGCAGCCGGCAGGACCTTGGTCCGTATAAGGAATTCGTCCGATTGACGGGGATGCAGCTCGCCGAGAAGGTCGGTTCCGAAAGCCATCTTCGTGCCGGCGCGCCGGAAGATGTCGAGCGACGCTAGTCCGGCCCCGCGCACCGCCTCGATCTTCGCGACGCTCTCCGGCGGGAAACCCAGCGCGGCCCCCTGATCGGCCAACGCGTCATAGGTGACCAGCGTCGGGACGGCGATCGCACCGGCCGCCGCCATCGCCTGGGCGGTGGCATCATCGGCAAGGTTGCCGTGCTCGATGGTCCGCACTCCGCAGGCGACTGCGCGACGGATCGCGGCCGGCATGTAGGCGTGCGCCATCACATAGGTCTGGGCGGCCTCCGCCTCGGCGCAGATCGCCCGCAACTCGTCCTCGGAGAAGCCGGTGAAGCCGATCGGATCGGTCGGCGAGGCGACGCCGCCCGACGCCATGACCTTGATCTGGCTCGCCCCGGCCTTGATCTCCTCGCGCACCGCCCGGCGGCAGGAATCGACGCCGTCGACGACGCGGCCAAGCCGTCCCAGGCGCCGGCAGCAGCCGCAGGGCGGTTCATTCTCGTCCCAGCGGCCGCGGAAATCGGCATGGCCGCCGGTCTGGCTGAGGGCCTGACCGGACACGAAGAGACGCGGGCCCTGGACGATCCCGGTGTCGACGGCAACCGAGAGCGCATAGTCGGCGCCGCCCGCGTCGCGCACGCTGGTGAAACCGCGATCGAGCATGCCGCGCAGGATCGGCATGACGCGATAGGCCTGCAGCGTATGCGGAACGCGCGCATTCGCGCCGAGATCCAGCATCGTCGCGGTGACGTGGACATGGCAGTCGATCAGTCCGGGCATCAGCGTACGGCCGGCGACGTCCATGACCGACGCCCCGGGCGCCGCGATCGGGCGCTCGGACACCTCGCGGATCTCGCCTGCCTCGACCAGCACGTCGCAGCCGGGACGCAGGACGTCGGACATCCTGTCGAAGACCGCGGCGTTCTTGAACAGGATCTGCATGACAGGACACTCCCTTGACGGCGTGGCCATGTTCTAAGCCAGCCTGCCGCGCCCTGCCAGCCGCCACACATGCGAAGGCCGGCGCCTCGCGGCGCCGGCCCACGTCGCGCACCCGCTCGTGGCGGGCGCGGCGTTCAGTTCTTCGCTTTGTCGACGAGCTTGTTCTTCGCGATCCACGGCATCATCGCGCGCAGCTTCTCGCCGACCTGCTCGATCGGGTGCTCCGCGTTACGGCGGCGCATGGCCTTGAAGCTGGCCTGGCCGGCGGCGTTCTCGAGCACCCAATCGCGGGCGAAACGGCCGGACTGGATGTCGTCGAGGATGCGCTTCATCTCCTCCTTCACGGCCGGGGTGATGATCCGCGGGCCGCGCGTATAGTCGCCGTACTCGGCGGTGTTGGAGATCGAGTAGCGCATGTTCGCCATGCCGCCCTCGTAGATGAGGTCGACGATCAGCTTCACCTCGTGGAGGCACTCGAAATACGCCATTTCCGGCGCATAGCCCGCCTCGACCAGCGTCTCGTAGCCCGCCATGATCAGCGCGCAGAGGCCGCCGCAGAGCACGACCTGCTCGCCGAACAGGTCGGTCTCGCATTCCTCCTTGAACGTCGTCTCGATCGTGCCCGCGCGGCCGCCGCCGACGGCGGCCGAATAGCTGAGCGCGACCTCGAGCGCATTGCCGCTCGCGTTCTGATGGATCGCGACGAGGCAGGGAACGCCGCCGCCCTTCTGGTATTCGGACCGCACCGTGTGGCCAGGGCCCTTCGGCGCGATCATGAACACGTCGATATCGGGGCGCGGTTCGATCAGGTTGAAGTGGATGTTGAGGCCGTGGGCGAAGGCGATGGCCGCGCCCGGCTTCATGTTGTCCCGAATTTCGTTCTTCCAGATGCTCGCCTGGAGTTCGTCGGGCGTCACCATCATGAGCACGTCGGCCCATTTCGCGGCTTCGGCGACCGTCATCACCTTGAAGCCGTAGCCCTCGGCCTTCTTCGCCGACGGCGAACCCGGACGCAGCGCCGCGGCGACTTCCTTGACGCCGCTATCGCGCAGATTGAGCGCATGGGCATGACCCTGGCTGCCGAAACCGATCATGGCGATCTTCTTGCCCTTGATCAGGTTCACGTCGGCATCGCGATCGTAGTAGACACGCATCGAAGGAAACCCCCGGCTGGAGACTTGGAACGGCGCCGCTCGGGCATGTCCCAGACGGCGCGCGGTTTGAAGCACAGTCCCTCCCAGGGTGTCGAGGGGGTCCGCAACGCATCAGGTTCCGGAAGGCCACACCATGGATATCGCAACCGCCCTCCTCCTCGCCGCCGCCGGCCTCGCGGGCGGCGTCATCAATGCGCTGGCCGGAGGCGGTACGCTGGTCACCTTCCCCGCCCTGCTCGCCTTTGGACTGCCGCCGAAACTCGCCAACGCGACGAGCCAGGTCGCGCTCTGGCCGGGTCGGCTGACCTCGGTCGTCGCCCAGTTCCGCGATCTACGCGATCTCGGACCTCGAACCATGGTCAGCTTCGCGGTCGGCCTCGCAGGCGGGTTCGTCGGCGCACAACTGCTGATCGCGATGGATCCCGCGGTCTTCCGCAGCCTCGTCCCCTGGCTGCTGCTCGCTGCCAGCCTGATCTTCGGGTTCTCGAAGCCGATCACGCGCTGGCTGACCACGCGCGGCGGCGGCGGCGGCAAATCCCCGGCGATGCAGGCCATCGGCCGGGTCTGCGAGTTCGCCTTCTCGATGTATGGCGGCTTCTTCGGTGCCGGTCTCGGCGTGATCATGATGGCTGGCTACGCCATCGCCGGGATCCAGGACGTCAAGCAGACCAACGCGCTCAAGAACATGATGGGCGTGGTCATCACGACCACCTCGGCGCTGACCTTCATCGTCCGCGGCGAAGTGGACTGGCCAGCCGCCATCGCGGTGCTGTCCGGCGCCCTGGTCGGCGGCTTCGCCGGCGGCAAGCTCGCGCGGGTGATTCCGGACATGGCGATGCGCGTGCTGGTCACCGCTGGTGGCCTTTTCATGGCCGGCTGGTACTTCATCCGCTGAGGCGACGCCGCGTCGGGTCAGCCCGCCAGTACCGAGACGACGAGGCGCCCGCCGAGCGCCAGCAGCAGCAGCGCCATGACCCGGTCGATGGGCGCCTTGGCGCGCGCATAGGCGGCGCGCGCCGGGGCGCTCCCGAACACCGCCGCGACGATCCCGTACCAGACGAACTCGTTCGCGAAGATCATCGCGACGATGGTCAACTCGACCCAGAGCGGCAATTGCGGCGGCAGCACCGCCAGGAACAGCGAGCCGAAGAAAACCATCACCTTCGGGTTCGAGACCTGAAGCAGCAGAGCATGGCCGAAGCCGGCCTCGGGCACGCCGCCGGCCTCAACGCCGGGCGGCGGTGATGCGGCGCCGCGCCAGATCCGCAGCGCGAACCAGATCAGGAACGCGCCACCGCCCAGCGGCAGGATGCGCGCAAGCCAGGGCAGCGCGGCGAACAGGGCTTGCAGGCCCCAGAGCGCCGCGGCGGTCCAGACCGCCGCGCCCAACGCCAGGCCGGCAATGGGCCTCCATGCGGCATCGCGGCCGCCCGCCGTCGCGACGCGCAGGACCAGGACGAAGGCTGGCCCCGGCGACATCGCGCCCAGCAGATTGGCGAGCGCGATGGACGCCAGCGGCAGGAGCCAGTCGCTCACATCGGTGTCTTGCCGCGCGCGATCGCGGCGACGCCGGTCCGGCTGACCTCGACGAGGCCGAGGGGCCGCAGGATACCGATGAAGGCGTCGACCTTGTCGGTGGCCCCGGTGATCTCGAAGACGAAGGACTCGGTCGTCGAGTCGATCACCTTGGCGCGGAAGACATCGGCGAGACGCAGGCTCTCCACCCGCTTTTCGCCGGTGCCGACCACCTTGAGAAGCGCGAGTTCGCGCTCGACATGCGGACCACCCAGCGTCATGTCGCTGACGCTGTGGACGGGGACGAGCCGGTCGAGCTGGGACTTGATCTGCTCGATCACCATCGGCGTGCCGGACGTGACCACGGTGAAGCGCGAGAGATGCTTGTCGGCATCGGTCTCGGCGACGGTCAGGCTCTCGATGTTGTAGCCGCGGCCGGCGAACAGGCCGACGATACGGGCGAGCACGCCGGGTTCGTTGTCGGCGATGACGGCGATGGTATGACGTTCGACAGGATGCTGCACGGGCATGGGACGGATCTTTCTTTGCGGTCCGGACGGGCGGTCAGACGAGGACCATGCCCTCTTCGGAGACGGGCTTGCCCGGCTTGCCGTCGCTCGACGGCCCCAGGATCATCTCGTTGTGGGCGGCGCCCGAGGGGATCATCGGGAAGCAATTCTCCTTCTCGTCGACGGCGACGTCGACGATGGTCGGACGGCCATTGGCCATCATTTCCCGGATGACGCCGTCAAGATCGCCAGGCTTCGTGCAACGCAGGCCGACGCAGCCGAAGGCCTCCGCCAGCTTCACGAAATCCGGCAGCGCGTCCATGTAGCTCTCGGAATAGCGGTTCCCGTGCAGCAGCTCCTGCCACTGGCGCACCATCCCCATGTAGCGGTTGTTGAGGATGAAGACCTTGACCGGCAACCGGTACTGGACGATCGTCGAAAGCTCCTGGATGTTCATCAACGTCGAGGCCTCGCCGGCGACGTCGACGACCAGCGCGTCGGGATGCGCGAGTTGCACGCCCATCGCCGCCGGCAGACCATAGCCCATGGTGCCCAGACCGCCGGACGTCATCCACCGGTTCGGCTTCTCGAAACGATAGAGCTGAGCGGCCCACATCTGGTGCTGGCCGACCTCGGTCGTGATGTAGGTCTCGCGATCCTTGGTCAGCTGGTAGAGGCGCTCGACCGCGTATTGCGGCTTGATGATGTCCGGCCCCTGGGCGAAGGCGAAGCAGTTCCGCCCGCGCCACTGTTCGATCCGCTCCCACCACGCGGCGATCGCCTTGCGGTCGAGCGTGGGATCGCGGCGCTGCCATTCGGCGAGCAGCGCGCGCATCGTCACCGCCACGTCGCCGATGATCGGCACGTCGACGCGCACGTTCTTGTTGATCGAGGACGGATCGATGTCGATATGGATCTTGCGCGAATTCGGGGAGAACGCGTTGAGCCGGCCCGTCACCCGGTCGTCGAAGCGCGAGCCGATCGCGATCATGACGTCGCAATCATGCATGGCCATGTTGGCTTCGTAGCTGCCGTGCATCCCCAGCATACCGAGGAAATGCGGATCGGCGGCCGGCACGGCCCCCAGCCCCATCAGCGTCAGCGTGCACGGAAAGCCGCTGCGGCGCACGAAATCCGTCACCAGCCGCGACGCTTCGGGGCCGGAATTGATGATGCCGCCGCCGCCATAGATGATCGGGCGTTTCGCGTTGACGAGCAGATCCACCGCCTCCGCGACGCGCGCCATGTCAGGCTCGCGGCGGGGGTTGTAGCTGCGATGACGCACGGTCTCCGGCGCGCGATAGGGGCCCTTGGCGAAGAGCACGTCCTTGGGCAGATCGATCACCACCGGACCAGGCCGGCCGCTGGTGGCCACATGGAAGGCCTCGTGCATCACGCGCGCCAGTTGGGTCACGTCCTTCACGAGGTAGTTGTGCTTCGTGCAGGGCCGCGTGATGCCGGTCGTGTCGGCCTCCTGAAAGGCGTCGTTGCCGATCAGATGCGTCGGCACCTGGCCTGTGAGGCAGATGATGGGGATCGAGTCCATGAGCGCATCGGTCAGGCCGGTCACGGCATTGGTCGCGCCGGGCCCCGAGGTCACGAGCACGACGCCCACCTTGCCGGTCGAACGCGCATAGCCCTCGGCCGCGTGGACCGCGCCGCCTTCCTGGCGGACGAGGATGTGACGCAGCGCGTTCTGCTGGAAGATCGCGTCGTAGATCGGCAATACGGCGCCGCCGGGATAGCCGAAAATATACTCTACGCCCTGGTCCACCAACGCCTTGAGGATGATTTCCGAACCCGACATCTCGGCCTGGGAGGCTGGGCGGGCGGCATCGGCGACGGAGGACATCTGACGTCTCGCTTTCTCGACAAGGGCTATGGACATGACAACGCTGCTGCAGCGCAGCGAAGGCCGCGTAACCTAATCGCCGACCAGGCGCCGGTCAATCACCGTTTCTAATAAACTGAAAGATTTTTGGGGTCAGGCTTTCCGAATATTGCGCGTCGATGACCAGGGATTCGGGAAACTGGTGCCGGAACCATGTCATCTGGCGCTTGGCATAGCGCCGCGTCGATAGCTGGAACGCCGCCAGCGCCGCCTCCAGACCGGTCTCCCCCGCCAGATGCCGGGCCAGTTCCGGCACGCCGACGGCCTTGCGCGCCGGAAGATCCGGATCGGTCGCCACGTCGAGCAGCGCCGCCACCTCGTCGAGCGCGCCGGCACCGACCATCGCCGCGCAACGCCGGTCGATGGCCGCCACCAGGGCCTCACGGGGCGGCGCGAGCAGGATACGCCGGCACGGCAGCGGCGGCGGCACGGGCTGCTCGGCGTGAAAAGCCGCGAGGCTGCGCCCGGTCGCCTCGATCACCTCCAGCGCGCGCAGGACCCGGTGGACATCGGCTGGAGCCAGACGCGCGGCCGATGCGGGGTCCCGATCCGCCAGCATGCGGTGCAGGCCAAGGTCGCCGCGCTCGGCATGCACCGCGCGCAGCGCGACACGAATTTCATCCGGGATCGCGGGCACCGGGGCGATCCCGCCCTCCAGAACCCGCAGATAGAGGCCGGTGCCGCCGACCACGATCGGCTGCCGGCCCTGGCTCCAGGCGGCGTCGATCTCGGCGAGCGCCATGGCGCGCCAGAGACCCGCCGAACCGCGCATGCGCGCGGAGAGCACCCCGTAAAGGCGATGCGGCGCCGCCGCCTCGTCGTCCGGGCCAGGGCGCGCCGAGAGCACCCGCAACTCGCCATAGATCTGCATCGAATCGGCATTGATCACCACGCCGTCGCAGGCGCGGGCCACGGCCAGGGCCAGGGCCGATTTTCCCGATGCCGTCGGCCCGCCGACGACGATGACCGGTGGTCGCCGGTTCACGGCGCCGACGGCGCCCTGGCGCGCTCCGGAATTCTCGCGTAGATCGCGCGGCGCATGTCCTGGATCCTTTCGCTCGTCGCCCCCGAAGGTCGCCTCGATCGCGCCCGGCTCGCAAGCCTCGTCCATGTCGGTGGCCTCGGCGCCCCCGACTGGCTGGCACCTGCGGAGGCCTGCGACCTGCCGATCGCCCCGGATGCCGATCCGCGTGCCACTCTTGCGGCGGCGCGAGCCGCACTCGCCGGACAAGATGTCGATGTCAACCTCGTGGAACTCGCGAAACGTCGCAAGCGTCTGCTCGTGGCAGACATGGAATCGACGCTCATCCGCAACGAGATGCTCGACGAACTGGCGGAGATGATGGGGATCGGCCCGCAAGTCGCCGCGGTCACGGCACGCGCGATGAACGGCGAGATCGACTTCAAGCAATCGCTGCGGGCGCGGGTGGGATTGCTCGCCGGACGCCCGGCCGCGCTCCTCGACGCTGCGGCAGGCCGTATCGTCGCCATGCCCGGCGCCGCGACGCTGATCGCCACGATGCGTGGTGCCGGCGCGTTCACGGCGATCGTCTCCGGCGGCTTCACCGTCTTCTCGCGCCGGGTCCGCGAAGGCCTCGCTGCCGATCACGACGAGGCGAACGAGATCCTGATCGACGGCACGCTGCTGGCCGGCGCGGTGCGCGAACCCATTCTGGACGCGGCTGGCAAGGCAGAGGCGTTACGAAGGCTCGCGCGGACACACGGCCTGGGCCTCGACGAGACGATCGCGACCGGCGACGGGGCGAACGACCTCGACATGCTCGGTCTCGCCGGCTTCGGCGTCGCCTTTCGCGCCAAGCCCCGGGTCGCCGCCGCGGCGCGGATGTCGGTCGCCCATGGCGACCTCACCGCGCTGCTCTTTCTCCAGGGCTATCGCCGGAGCGAGTTCGCCGAACCCGCCCCGGCGAATGCCGTATTCACTCGCCCTTGATCAGCTTCGCGAGCCGCGCCGCGACATCCTTGGGTTCGTTAAGGAAGCGTAGCCCGAATTTCGTCTCGGTCCGCCAGATCACGCGGCAGGGCAGCGGGTCGAAACCGTCGATCTCGAGCTTCGCATCGACGACGCCCTCGGGCAGGCGACCCATGATCTGGGCACCGCCCTGCGAGACGTCGATCACGAGGCAGGAGACGGGGCTTGGTTGCCCGTCGAAGTCAAAATTCGCGCCAAGGTTGACCGAGTGACGGCGAAATGCACGTCGATCAGCAGGGAAGTCATCGGAAGGACGCAAAACGGCGGCGATCAGCATGGCGACTCCTTAATCAAGACCTGGGATGATGAGGTCGATAGCTTAATCGAAGGTAAAGAACGGCGTGTCCCCGCGCGCCAGTCGATGGAATGATGTGTCGCATGACCCAACCTTCTCGCATCGTGATCGGCATCTCCGGCGCATCCGGCGTCATCTACGGCGTGCGCGCCCTGGAAACGCTCGGCAAGCTGGGCTTCGAGACCCATCTGGTCATGACCCCGTCCGCCGAACTGACCCTGGCCTACGAGACACGGCTGAAACTGCGCGACGTGCATGCCCTTGCCACGCATGTCCACAAGCCGGGCGATGTCGGCGCGCCGATCTCGTCCGGGTCCTTCCGCACGATCGGCATGCTCGTGGCGCCGTGCTCGATCCGTAGCCTGTCCGAGATCGCCTATGGCCAGACCACGGGCCTGCTGACCCGCGCCGCGGATGTGGTCCTCAAGGAACGCCGCCGCCTCGTCCTGATGGTGCGGGAGACGCCGCTCCATCTCGGCCATATCCGGGCGATGGCCGCGGCGACCGAAGCGGGCGCCATCGTGGCGCCTCCTGTGCCGGCCTTCTACGGTGCCCCGCGGAGCATCGACGACATCGTCGACCATTCGGTCGGTCGCTGCCTAGATCTCTTCGGGATCGACACGCGCCTCGTCCAGCGCTGGGGCGAAACGCCGGACGGCGAAGGCGAGACCGGCGGCGCGCCGAAGAAGCGCCGACGTCCCAGGGACTGAACCGCCGCCGCGCATCACCCCATCTGGCAGGGCTCCGGGTCGACCCGCACTTGCGGCACCCGCGCCAGCATGTGGAAGTCGATGCCCTCGCCGCCCGGCCGCAGCCGCGTCTCGAAGATGTGGATGTCCTGGACGATATTGTTGGTGCGCGGATCGAGCGCGAGGCGCCCGCGCGCGCCCTCGAACGGGCTGCGTGCCAGGATCGCCGCGGTCGCGCGCCGGTTGGCGACATTGCCTTCCAGCGCCTCGATGCCCGCCAGAACCAGCCGCGCCGCGTCGTAGCCCTGGGCCGCGAACTCGCTCGGCGGCCGGCCGTGCCGACGCGTGAAGGCCGCGACGAAGGCGCGGTTCGCTTCGGTGTCGAGTTCCGGCAGATAGGCGGTCGCGCCGACGATCCCCGCCGCGCGAGCGCCGATGCGCGGCAGGTCGAGCGCAGAGACCAGCCAGCCTGGACCACACAGGCGCGCGCCGCGCAGGCCGAAGGCCTCGATCCCCTCCAGCAACCGCGCAGCGGCCGGGCCGAAGAACGAGGCGAAGATCGCATCGGTGCGATGCAACTTCAGTCGGCCGAGATACGGACCGAAATCCTGGGATGTCGTCGGGACGAATTCCTCGCCCGCGATCGTGCCTCCCGCCGCCAGGAAAGCCTTGCGGAAGGCGGCGGCGTGGTCCCTCCCGGCGATGTTGTCGGCACCGAGAAGATAGGCGCTACGGGCCTGGCCCTCGCGCGCCATCCAGGTTCCCAGCGGCGCGACGACCTGCTCGTGGGCGTAGGACACGCGCAACAGAAAGGGGCTACATTTCTCGGCCGTCAGGATGGTGGCGCCGGCATTCGGCACGAGGAGCGGCATCCCCAGCCCATGCGCGACATCGCGCAGCACCAGGGCCTCGGCAGAGCCGGTCGGACCGACGACGAGGTCGACGGATTCGACCTGCACCAGCTTGTTGAAACGCTCCACGGCGCGCGCGGGTTTGCCCTGCGTATCCTCGACGACGACATGGATCGCGCGACCGCCGGCCCGCCGATCGGCCTCGTCGAGCGCCAGCGCGAAGCCATAGGCGATGTCTTCGGACGTCGAGGCCAGTGGCCCGGTCATCTCCAGGAGCAGCCCGATCCGGACCGGCGGCGCTGCGCGCGCCGGCCGCCCCGCAACAGCAGCCGAAGTCGCGAACGCCGCGCCGAGAACGCCGCGGCGGCGTGTCGACAGCCCCATGATGCGCGCCCTCCCCCGGCGCGTCGGCGGAACCCTCAGCCGCGCGGCTCTACGGGCAGCCCCACGAAACGCTGCTCACCCGCGCGTTCGACCATGATCAGCACGCTGCGTCGGTTCGCACGGCGCGCCTCCTGGACCTTGTCCAGCACCTGGGCGGGCTGGCTCACCTCCTGCTGCGCGACTTCGACGATCACGTCGCCGATCCGCAGGCCGCGCTCGCCAGCCGTCGAGTTCTCGTCCACCTTGGTGATCAGGACGCCCTTGGAGCCGCCGGGGATCTGGAATTTCTCGCGCAATTCGGGGGTGATGACGCTGAGTTGCATCCCCAGGGCATCCACCGTGGCCGGTGCCGCCTGCTGCGGGCGCGGCCGTTGAGGCGCCGCCGCCTGCTGCTCGTTCTCGTCCAGTTCGCCCAGCATGACGTCGAGCAGGATCGACTGATTTCGGCGCCACACCTCGACCTTGACCGATTTGCCGACAGCGGTCTCCGCGACGATGCGTGGCAGGCGGCGCATGTCGGTCACATCCTTGCCGTCGAAGCGCAGCACGACGTCCCCGGACTGGATGCCGCCCTTCTCGGCGGGCCCTTTCTCGGTCACGCGCGCGACCAGGGCGCCACGGGCCTTGGACAGGCCGAGGCTCTCGGCGATCTCGTCGGTCACCGTCTGGATGTTCACGCCCAGCCAGCCGCGGCGGGTGCGTCCGAATTCGCGCAGTTGCGCGACGATAGGCGCCGCGAGGGACGACGGCACCGAGAAGCCGATGCCGATCGAGCCACCGGTCGGGGAGTAGATCGCCGTGTTGATGCCCACGACCTCGCCCGCCATGTTGAACAGCGGCCCGCCGGAATTGCCGCGATTGATCGCGGCATCGGTCTGCAGGAAATCATCATAAGGCCCGGTGTTGATGTCGCGGGCGCGCGCCGAGAGGATGCCGACGGTGACCGTTCCGCCGAGACCGAACGGATTGCCGATCGCCAGCACCCAATCCCCGATGCGGACCTGGTCGGAATTGCCGAAGGGAACGAATGGCAGCGGCCTGGGGCTCGTGACCTTGAGAACGGCTAGATCCGTCTTCGCGTCGCGCCCCAACAGCTTCGCGGGCAGTTCGGTGTTGTCCTGCAACGTGACCTTGATCTCGTCGGCATCGGCAATCACGTGGTTGTTGGTGATCACGATCCCCGACGGGTCGATGACGAAACCGGAGCCGAGCGATTGCGCGCGGCGCGGGGTCTGATCCTGGCCACCGCGACCGCCGCGTTCGAAGAACTCCTTGAAGAACTCCTCGAAAGGCGAGCCGGGCGGGAATTGCGGCGTATCCGGGCGGCGCTGCCCGGGGTTGCGGTCCTGCCGGACGACCTGCGTGGTGGAGATGTTCACCACCGCCGGCAGGAGACGCTCGGCGAGGTCGGCGAAGCCGGCCGCCGGCGCGCCTGGCGGCGGCAGGCGCGTCTGGGCGGCGACCTGCGCCGCGCCAAGACCGAGCAGCGCGACGGCGAGAGTGGAACCGATGAACCGCGTGATCGAACCCATGATCGCCTCGTCCCGTATGATTCAAACCCGCCTGCGGCCCCACTCAGGGCCGCGTCTGCGGCTTGCCGTCCATGTCGCGGAAGAACCGGAAGAAATCGCCGTCCGGCGAGAGCAGCAAGGTGGTCCCGTCCGACAGCGCCTTGCGCTGCGCCTCGAGCGAACGCCAGAAATCGTAGAAAGCCGGGTCGCGTCCGAAGGCTTCCGCGTAGACGCGGGTCGCCTCGGCGTCGCCCTGGCCGCGCAGGATCTGGCCCTGGCGCTGCGCGTCGGCGACCAGCACGGTCTTCTCGCGCTCCGCCTCGGCGCGGATGCGCTGCGCCTGTTCGGAGCCCTGCGCGCGCGCCTCGCGCGCCTCGCGTTCGCGTTCGGTCTGCATGCGCCGGAAGATCGCCGGACTATTGTCCGGGTGGAGGTCGGCGCGCACGAAACGCACATCCTCGACCCGCACGCCGAACTGCGCCGACTCCCGCGCCACCTGATCGCGGACGTCGCGCATGACCGCGGCGCGACGATCCGACAGCAGCGCGGCGAAGGGCACCTGGCCAAGCGTGTTGCGCAGCGTCGAGTTGACCACGGCACCCAGGCGCTGGCGGAACGCAGACTCCGTCTGCACCGTCTTGAAGAACTCCAGCGGGTCGACGATGTGGTAGCGCACATAGGCGTCGACCACCATGCGGCGCTGATCTCCCAGCGTCACTTCCTGGGCGTCGGCGTCGAAGTCGAGCAGGCGCTTGTCGAACAACATCACGTTCTGCCAGGGCTTCTTCCACTGCAGCCCGGCGTCCTGGATGATGCGCTGCGGATTGCCGAACTCGATCACCAGCGCCTGCTGACGCTGATCCACCACGAACAGGCTGGTGTAGAGGATCGCGCCGATCGCGCCGAGCGCGGCGAGGAGGACGGTAGCGATGCCGGTCTTCATGGGCGGGTCCCCGCGGGCTGAGCCGGCTGGGCCGCAGAGGGCGCCGGCCGGCGGATCATGTCCTGCAGCGGCAGGAAAGGCACGACGCCGGACTGGCCAGCCGGCTGGTCGATGATCACCTTGTTCGTCTTGGACAGCAGTTCCTCCATCGTCTCGAGATAGAGGCGGCGCTTGGTGACTTCCGGCGCGAGCCGGTAGGCCTCGTAGAGCGAGGTGAAGCGCTGCGCCTCGCCCTGCGCCTGGGCCAGCACCTGCTGGCGATAGGCCTCGGCCTCCTGGATGATGCGCTGCGACTGTCCGCGCGCCTCGGGGACGACCTGATTGCGATAGGATTCCGCCTCGTTGCGCAACCGCTCGCGATCGGCCTGGGCGCGCTGGACGTCGCGGAAGGCGTCGATGACCTGGGCCGGCGGCTCGACGCCGCGCAGTTGCACCTGCGTGATCTCGATGCCCGCCTTGTATTCGTCGAGGATCTGCTGGAGCAGTTTCTGCGAGTTCGTCTCGATCGCCACACGCCCCTGGGCCAGCGCCTCCTGGGCGCGCATGTTGCCGACGACCTCGCGCATCGCGCTCTCGGCAGCCGCCCGCACCGTGCCCTCGGGGGCGAAGATGTTGAAGACGAAGGCGCGTGCGTCCTTGATGCGCCAGAAGACGGTGTACTGGATGTCCAGGATGTTCTCGTCGCCCGTCAGCATCTGCCCCTCCTCGGGGCGCGTGACGGCGCGACCGCGGGCCTCGCCCGCCGAACGGAAGCCGATATCCATCGAATTGACCGCGGTGACCGAGGGCTTGATCACGGATTCGATCGGTCGCGGCAGATGATAGTTCCAGCCGGGGCCGTCGAGCCGCACGGCCTGTCCGAAGCGCAGAACGATGCCGACCTCGTTCGGCTGCACGATGTAAAGCCCGCTACCGATCCACAAAAGCGCCGCTGCGCCGACCAGGAGCGCGATGCCGCGCAAACCACCGAACCCGCCACCTGGCAGGACGTTCTTCATGCGCTCCTGCGAGCGCTTGATCAGGTCCTCGATATTGGGAGGCTGCCCGCCACCGAAGGGGCCTCC
This sequence comes from uncultured Rhodospirillales bacterium, assembly GCA_903860935.1. Lineage (GTDB taxonomy): Bacteria > Pseudomonadota > Alphaproteobacteria > CACIAM-22H2 > CACIAM-22H2 > CAIOSQ01. The sequence goes on from CAIOSQ010000424.1 coordinate 14,216, forward strand.
CCCCCCCCCCCCCCCCCCGCCGCCACCGGGTGGCCGGCCCCAGGGGCTCTTGCCACCATCGCCGCCGCCAGACCCGCCTCCCCAAGGACCACCACCTTGCGACCAGGGCATCGTTCCGCCTCCGAATTCAGTGGCACGCCCCGTGAGTTCAGGATGCTGCGCCGTTGTTGGTCCCGTCCGCGCCGCTTGGCGCGACGCCGACGGATCTTATATGACGCGCCGGCGAAATCGTCTCGCCTCCCGCCGTTGCGGTCGGTGATATTGGCCAGCCCTCGGCGAATTCAAGCGAAAAGGAACTCCGACCATGGCGCAACAGCCGACCGAAGCCGACGTGCTGGGCGCCTTGCGTCGAGTCGTGGATCCCGATCGCGGCCAGGACATCGTCAGCCTCGGCATGGTCAAGGGCCTGGCGATCCGTGACGGCCATGTCGGCTTCTCGATCGAGGTCGATGCGAAGCGCGGGCAACATATGGAGCCGCTGCGCAAGAGCGCGGAAAAGGCCGTGGCGGCGCTGCCCAGCGTCCTCTCGGCGACCGTCGTCCTGACCGCCGAGCGCGATTCCGCCCCACAGGCCGCGCCGCGCGCGCCGGGGACCGGGCCCGCCGGCGGCCCGAACAGCCCGGGTGGCAAGCAACTCGTACCGGGCGTTCGCCACATCGTCGCGGTCGCCTCCGGCAAGGGCGGCGTCGGCAAGTCGACGACCGCCACCAATCTCGCCCTCGCCCTGGCCGCCAAGGGCCTGCGGATCGGCATCCTCGACGCCGACATCTATGGGCCGTCGCAGCCGCGCATGATGGGGATCTCCGGTCGCCCGACATCGCCCGACGGCAAGACGCTGCTGCCGATGCAGAATTACGGGGTGAAGGTCATGTCGATGGGCTTCCTCGTCGCCGAGGACACCCCGATGATCTGGCGTGGTCCGATGGTGATGAGCGCGCTCGAACAGATGCTGCGCGACGTCGCCTGGGGCGAACTCGACGTACTCGTGGTCGACATGCCGCCAGGTACCGGCGACGCCCAGTTGACGATGGCGCAGCGCGTGCCTCTGGCCGGAGCGGTGATCGTCTCGACGCCGCAGGACATTGCCCTGCTCGATGCCCGCAAGGGGTTGAACATGTTCCGCAAGGTCGCCGTGCCGGTGCTCGGCGTGATCGAGAACATGAGCTATCACGTCTGCGGCAATTGCGGCCATGTCGAGCACATCTTCAGTCATGGCGGCGCCAAGGCCGAAGCCGCGCGCATGGACACCGAGTTTCTCGGCGAATTGCCGCTCCATATCGCGATCCGGGAAACGTCGGATGGCGGCCGTCCGATCGTCGTCAGCGATCCCGAAGGCCCACACGCCAAGGCCTATCGTGCGATCGCAGACCGGATCTGGGAGAAGCTGTCGGGCGACGGCGCCACGCGCGCCGCGCCGCGCATCGTCGTCGAGTGACCGTCGAGGCGTGACCGTCGGAGCGTGACCGTCGGAGCGTGACCGTCGGAGCGTGACCGTCGGAGCGTGGCCCCTGGACCGCCCGGGGGCACGCGTCAGTCGCGGCGCCGATACGCGACGAAGCGATAGGTGGTTCCGTCCGCCCCGGTCGCGGGCTGCACCTCGCCCCGCGCCCACTCCCCGGGATCGAGGGCCGGAAAGAACGCGTCCGCGTCTGGCACGTCGAGGTCGATCTCGGTGACATAGGCCACTGTCGCGAGCGGAAGGGCCAGGGCATAGACCTGGGCACCACCGATCACCATCGCCGGTTGGTCCGGATGGGCGGCCGCCGCCTGCGCCAGGGCATCCCCGAGATCCGCCGCACGCCGCGCGCCCTCCCCGCGCCAGGACGGGTCGCGCGAAATCACGATATTAGTGCGGCCAGGCAGGCTGCGCCCGATCGAGTCCCAGGTGCGTCGCCCCATCACCACCGCATGACCGAGGGTGATGGCGCGAAACCGCTTGAGATCCTCGGGCAGCCGCCAGGGCAGCGTGTTGCCCCGCCCGATCGCGCCGCCTCGCGCGGTCGCGACGACCAGGGCCACCGCCGGAGTCATACGGCCACCGGTGCGGCGATATGCGGGTGCGGGTCGTAGCCGGTCAGCCGGAAATGCTCGTAGCGGAAGGCGAAGAGATCGCCGACGGACGGGTCGATCTCCATGCGCGGCAGCGGCCGGAGGTCGCGGGCGAGCTGGGTGCGCGCCTGCTCCAGATGGTTCAGATAGAGATGCGCATCGCCGAGCGTATGGACGAACTCGCCGGGCCGCAGCCCGGTCACCTGGGCGACCATCATCGTCAGTAAAGCGTAGGAAGCGATGTTGAACGGCACGCCGAGAAAGACATCGGCGGAACGCTGGTAGAGCTGACAGGACAGCCGGCCCTCCGCGACATGAAACTGGAACAGGCAATGACAGGGCGGCAGGCGCATCCGGCCGATATCCGCCGGGTTCCACGCCGTCACGATCAGCCGCCGGCTGTCGGGCGTCCGCCGGATCTGCTCCAGCAGCCCGGCGATCTGGTCGATCGTCCCGCCGTCGCGCCCCGGCCAGCTCCGCCATTGATGACCATAGACAGGCCCGAGTTCGCCCTGCGCATCCGCCCACTCGTCCCAGATCGTGACGCCGTTTTCACGCAGGCTGCGGATATTCGTCTCGCCCCGCAGGAACCACAGCAATTCGTGGATGATCGATCGCAGATGGACCTTCTTGGTGGTCACCAGCGGGAACCCCGCCTCGAGATCGAAGCGCATCTGATGACCGAAGACGCTGAGCGTCCCGGTGCCTGTGCGGTCGGTCCGGGTCGTTCCCCGGTCCAGGATGAGTCGAAGCAGATCGTGGTACTGGCGCATGAAACCCCCGAATCGGGCACGGCGCGAGACTAACCGGCCGCGTGGCGACGTTGCGCCCCTTTCTCCGCGCCGGACAAGCGCCTATATTGGCGGCGTCGGGAAACCGACTATGGCGATAAATAGCGTGCGCAATAGCCGATGCGGACCCGGGGGCAGTGCCCGGCGCCTCCACCATATGCGGGGGCGAACCAGGATCGACGCGCGAGTAAAGGCACGAAGTTTGCCCGGCATGGTACCGCCGTCATCGGGCCATCAAGAGACGCCAACGATAACGTGGCTCTCGACAACCGCGTCGCGGCCTGACCCTAGCTGGTCGGTCCAAGACGCCTAGTCGCGGTTCGGGGGGCACCGGGCAACAGAAGCCCCCCACTGACGCGCGCGGTGCGCCGCGCGCAGGGGAAGACAAGGCCCGGTCGCGTCCGCGTGGCCCGGGCAGAGGGGAAGAGGCGGACGTGTCGCGTCAGGGTTTCGACTACGAACGAATGATGGATCGCGCCTTGCGCATGGTGATGCGCGAGGCGTTGACGCAAGCGGCCGAGCGCGGCTTGCCCGGCGAGCATCATTTCTACGTCACGTTTCGCACCGACCATCCCGCGACCCGCGTGCCGCCGGTGCTGCGCCAGCGTTTCGCGCACGAGATGACGATCGTGCTCCAATACCAGTTCTGGGGCCTCGAGGTGGACGAGGCCGGGTTCGCGGTCACGCTCAGCTTCGATTCGAAGCACGAGCGGCTCGAGATCCCTTTCGCGGCGGTGACCGCCTTCGTCGATCCATCGGTGCAGTTCGGGCTGCAATTCCAGGCCCCGGAACCGGTGCCGGAGGCGGCACACGCGGAACCGCGCCCCGCCGCGGCCGAGGGTGCCGGTGCCCGCGACCAGGACCGCGCTGATCCGCCGCCCGCGGCCGAGGCTGGCGAGCGGATCGTCAAGCTCGACGCCTTCCGCAAGAAGTGAACCCGCCGCGAGGCGCGCAACCGGCCCCGCACGACAGGGCCGACCAGAGGAGCCAGACGCGAGAGCGTCCGGATGCGAAGACATGGCCGAATTCTCCTATCGCGACCTGATCGAGATCGCGCATCACGACGCGCCCTGGCGCAAGCTTGAGGGCGCCTATGTGGATACCGCGCGCTTCGACGGTGCCGACATCCTCAAGGTCAGCCCGCAGGCCCTGGCCGATCTCGCCTTCAACGCGTTCTCGGACATCGCGCATCTGCTGCGGCCCGGACACCTCAAGCAACTGCGCGCGATCCTCGACGACAAGGAGGCGTCCGCCAACGACCGCTTCGTCGCCTACGAACTGCTCAAGAACGCCTGCATCTCGGCCGGCGGCGTGCTGCCGATGTGCCAGGACACCGGCACGGCGATCATCATGGGCAAGAAGGGCCAGCGGGTCTGGACCGGCTTCGACGACGCCGAGGAGATCTCGCGCGGCGTGTTCCGGTCCTACGCGGAACGCAATCTGCGCTACTCCAATCTCGCGCCGCTGACGATGTTCAAGGAGGTCAACACCGGCGACAACCTGCCGGCGCAGATCGACCTCTATGCCACCGGCGGCGACGAATACGAGTTCCTCTACGTCGCCAAGGGCGGCGGCTCGGCCAACAAGACCTTCCTGTTCCAGGAGACGCCCTCGCGCCTGACGCCGGACGGTCTGCTCAAGTTCCTCGACGAGAAGATCAAGACGCTCGGCACCGCCGCCTGCCCGCCCTATCACCTCGCGATCGTCGTCGGTGGCACCTCGGCCGAACTCGCGCTCAAGACGCTCAAGCTCGCCACCTGCCGCTATCTCGATGGCCTCCCCACCGAGGGCAATCGCTGGGGCCAGGCGTTCCGCGACCGCGAGATGGAGGAGAAGGTCCACACGCTGACCCAGATGAACGGCATCGGCGCGCAGTTCGGCGGCAAGTATTTCTGCCACGACGTCCGCGTCATCCGGCTGCCGCGCCACGGCGCCAGCCTGCCGATCGCGATCGGCGTCTCGTGCTCGGCCGACCGCCAGGCGCTCGGCCGGATCACGCGCGACGGCGTCTTCCTGGAGCAGCTCGAGACCGATCCCGCGCAGTACATGCCGGATGTCGACGCCACGAAGCTCGGTGGCGACGTGGTCAGGATCGACCTAAACCAGCCGATGGCGAAGATCCGCGAAATCCTCTCGGGCCACCCAGTCACGACCCGCGTCATGCTGACCGGATCGTTGATCGTCGCGCGCGACCTCGCGCACGCGAAGTTGCGCGCCGACCTCGACGCCGGCAAGCCGCTGCCCGATTATTTCCGCAACCACCCGATCTACTACGCCGGCCCGGCGAAGACGCCGAAGGGCTATGCCTCGGGCGCCTTCGGCCCTACCACCGCGGGACGGATGGATTCCTTCGTCGACCAGTTCCAGGCCGCCGGCGGCAGCTACGTCATGGTGGCCAAGGGCAATCGCTCGAAGGTCGTGACCGACGCCTGCAAGAAGCATGGCGGCTTCTATCTGTGCTCGGTCGGCGGCGAAGGCGCCGTGCTGGCGCAGGACTGCATCAAGAAGGTCGAGTGCATCGCCTATCCTGAACTCGGGATGGAGGCGATCTGGCGCATCGAGGTGGTCGATTTCCCGGCCTTCATCGTGGTCGACGACAAGGGCAACGACTTCTTCGCGAAGTTCGGCGCCTACTGACGGGCGCGATGCGGCGGGCGGGGACCGGCGCCGGCCCCCGCCCCGCCAGCCAGCCGCACGACCCTACGAAATCCCTCAAGATGCGGCCGGTCCGCGCGGCGGATGCAATCGGCCCGCGCATATCCACGACCCGCACCCCGTTGACCCACACGCCGTGCACGCCCTTGCCCTCGGCGACGAGGCGCGAGGCGCCCGCCGGCAGATCCCAGGCACGTCGGCGCTGGCCGCGTCCGACGCTGCGCGGATCGAAGAGCAGCAGATCGGCCGCCGCGCCCTGTCGCAGGACGCCCCGGTCCTCGAGCCCGAAGAGCCGCGCGGGATGGCCGGTCAGCTTCCAGACAGCCTTCTCGAGCGGCAGCGCGCCGCGCTCGCGCGACCAGTGGCCGAGCAGGTTGAGCCCGAAATCGGCGTCGCACAGGAAGGTCAGATGCGCGCCCGCGTCGCTCAGCGACACATGCGCGCTCTCCTCGTTGATCAGCTGTGCCACCGAATCCGGGTCGCTGTTGAGGAGTTCGGCGACGAAGAGCGTGTCGAGATCCTCGCCGAGCGCGAAGTCGAGCATCCAGTCGACGGGGTGCTTGCCTTCCGCCGCCGCGAGATCTGCGAGCGAACGCCCCTCGAGGCCGCGATGCTGCGGCGCCTTCGCCTCGCGCAGGAACAGGCGGTGCCACTCGCTGTTGAACAAGCGCCGGCCGACGCCTGCCTCCAGATCCGCCTTGAACCCGTCGCGGAAGGCGCGATCGGCGTAAAGCCGCGGCAGGTCCGCCTGCGGCGTGCGCATCGCCTGCTTCCAAGTCGCGTTGTCCTCGAACACGTAGGCCGAGCGCAGCGTGAACTCCATCGTCAGCGCACAGCACGAGACCTGCGGGATGATCTCCCGGCCACGTGCCTGCGCCGCCTTCATCTGCTCGACCTGCTCGAAAACGCGGGTCGGCGCGGTGTTCGAATGGAACATCGCGGCGACGATGATCGACCGGCCGGTGTCGGCCGCCAGCCCTTCGAGGAAGGGCACGCTCGTCGTGCTGCCCTTGGTCAGCATGAAGACGCCGCGACCGGCGTCGCGCATCGCCGCGAGGAGGGCGTGGAACTCGCGTTCGTCGGCGAGGCGCGAGGGCATCGGCACGCCGCCCTCGCCGTTATGCGGCTCGTTGGTGGACGACCCGAGCCCGACCGCGCCTGCCGCGATCGCCTCGCGCACCAGTTCGGCCATGCGCGCGATCTCCTCGTCTGTGGCCGCGCGGGTCGAGGCGTCGGCGCCCATCACCCAGGTGCGGATCGACGAGTGACCGGCGAAGGCGACGACGTTCGGCACCACGCCGCTGCGCTCGAGCAGGGCGAGGTATTCGGGAAAGCTTTCGAACTCCCAGCGGATACCCTCGCGCAGCGCGGCGAGCGACATGCCCTCGACCTGGGTGAGGTTGCGCATGGTGATGTCGCGATCGGCCGGCCGGCAGGGCGCGATCGTGAAGCCGCAATTGCCGATCACGACGGTCGTCACGCCCAGGGCCGGCGAGGGATCCGCCCAGGGATCCCAGGTCAGCTGCGCATCGTAATGCGTGTGACCGTCGATGATCCCGGGCATCAGCGCGAGGCCCTCGGCCTCGACGACCTCCCGCGCCTCGCCCTGGACATCGCCCATCGCCACGATGCGGCCCGCCGTGACCGCGAGGTCGCCACGCAGGGGCGGCGCGCCGGTGCCGTCGATCAGGGTGGCGCCACGGAAGAGGATATCGAACATGACCAGGGCCTCCGAGTTGCATCGCCGACGCTAGACGCTCGGCCAGCCGGCTGTCATCCGGCGCGACGCGCCTCGGCGCGCGCCAGGACCAGGGCGCTGGCGACGATGAGCGCACAGCCCGCCGCGGTCCAGAGGGCCGGCACCTCGCCGAAGACCAGCCAGCCCGCCAGCGCGGCGAAGAGCAGCCGCACATACTGGATAGGCGCGAGCGCCGAAGCCTCGCCGGCGCGGAAGGCGAGCAGGATCAGCCACAATGCGCCCGCGCCGGCCGCCGCGGCGAGGGCGAGGATCGCGCCGTCGACGGGCGACGGCGTCGTCCAGGACCAGATCGCTGACGGCAGCGAGCCGAGGAAGGTGATCGCGCCGACCCAGAACATCGTCGTCTCGACCCGGTCGGTCCGCCCGAGCGAGCGGCTGGAAAACACGATCACCGTTCCCAGCAGGGCGCTGACGAGGCCGGCGGCGATGCCGCCGGGATCGCCGCCGCCGCCCGGCCGCACGACCAGAAGCACGCCACCGAAGCCGATCAGCGTCGCCGTCCAGCGCAAGGCGCCGACGCGCTCGCCCATCACCGGACCGGCAAGCAGCGCGACGAAGAGCGATGTCGTGAAGTTGAGCGTCGTCGCGACCGCGAAATCGAGCGTCCGGAACGAGTAATAGTAGAGCTGCCAACTGATCAGGCTCGATCCGCCGCGCAAAGCCTGGGTCCAGACCCGGCGCGTGCGCACCCCTGCCAGCCCCTCGCCAAGTGCCAGGACGAGAACCGCGCCCAGCGCGAGTTGCGCGCCCGAGCGAAGCAGCATGTAGGTGGCGATCGGCACCGCCGGATCGGCGAGCCGCAGCAACGCTGTTTCCGCGGTCAGCACCAGCATGGCGAGGGCGAGCCAGAGCGCGCCGCGCAGATTGTCCGGCCCGGTGGCCGCCGTTCCCGTCATGGCGCCATTCTAGCCGCTGCACCGTCACGGATGGCGGAAAGATGGCGACGGCCCAATCCTCGCCACAGGCTTTCCCAGCGAAAGTCAAAACCGGCGTCCAGCTTGATGTGGCCGTCGATGGGGGCGTCCCCGCGGGCGGCACCTGCATCCACCGGAAAGGACATCCGTCCCATGCCCGATTCAGCTCTTCCCACCCCGGCTCCGCGCGGCGCAGCGGTCCTCGCCGCGGCCGCGACGATGCTGGTCTTCGCCTTCGCGCCCGGCGGCGCCCAGGCGCGCCTGCCCGGCGAAAGCTTCGCACCATTGGTCCAGCAGGTCTCGTCGGCCGTGGTCAACATCGCCGCCATCCGCGAGGTCGCCGGCCGCGACGCCCCGGCCCAGGGCGCGATCGCGCCCGGCTCGCCGATGGAGGAATTCCTGCGCCGCTTCGGCGCGCCGCTCCCGCAGCGCGAGCGCCCCGACGCGCAACCCCGGCGCGCCACCGCGCTCGGCTCCGGGTTCGTGATCGACCCCGCCGGCTACGTAGTGACCAACAACCACGTCGTCGCCGACGCAAAGGAGATCGCGGTCACCTTCGCCGACGGGCGCCAACTCAACGCGCGGCTGGTGGGGCGAGACGACAAGACCGACCTCGCGCTGATCAAGGTCGAGAGCGCCGCGCCGCTTCCCGCCGTCGCCTGGGGCGATTCGGATCGCGTCCAGGTCGGCGACTGGGTGCTCGCGGTCGGCAATCCCTTCGGCCTCGGCGGCACTGTGACGGCGGGGATCGTCTCGGCGCGCGGCCGCGACATCCAGGCCGGCCCCTACGACGATTTCCTTCAGCTCGACGCGCCCATCAACCAGGGCAATTCGGGTGGACCGGCCTTCGACATGTCGGGCCGGGTGATCGGCGTCAACACGGCGATCTATTCGCCCAATGGCGGCAGTGTCGGGATCGGCTTCGCGATCCCGGCGGCGGTCGCCCGGCCGGTGATCGACGCATTGCGCGAGACCGGGCGCATCGAGCGCGGCTGGATCGGCGTCTCGGTCCAACCCCTGACGCCTGACCTCGCCACCGGGCTAGGCCTGGCGGCCGGGCAGGACGGCGCGCTCGTCGCCCAGCTCGAGCCCAATGGGCCGGCGGCACGCGCGGGGCTGCGCCAGGGCGACGTCGTCGTCGCCATCGACGGGCGCCCCGTCAACCGGCTGCGCGACCTGCCGCGCGCCATCGCCGCGGTGAAGCCTGGCGCGACGGCGAGCGTCGACATCCTGCGGCGCGGGACGGCGATGCAGGTTCCGGTCGTGGTCGGCAGCAC
>CAIOSQ010000425.1 GCA_903860935.1 uncultured Rhodospirillales bacterium
CTATGCCGGAATCGTCACCGGCGAGGCGATCATCGGCGCCAACATCTTCAGCGATTTCTTCGCGCGGGTGCGCGACGTGGTCGGTGGCCGCGCCGGGTCCTACGAGAACAAGCTGGCCGAGGCGCGGGCGATCGCGATGCGCGAGATGCAGGAGGAGGCCGCGCGGCTCGGCGCCAATGCCGTCCTCGGCATCGACCTCGACTATCAGGTGCTGGGCGACAAGAACGGCATGCTGATGGTCACGGTCTGCGGCACGGCGGTGGTGCTCGACCCCGCGCGGTGAGCGGCGACGGGACCGGGACGCGCGGGGTCAGGCGTCGTCGATGACGGCGATCGCCTCGATCTCGATCAGGAAATCGGGATGGGTGAGACGGCTGACCTCGACGCCGGTGGAGGCCGGCGGGCGGCCGGAGAAGGCCTCGCTGCGCACGGCCCAGGCGAGCGGCGCCAACGACATGTCGGTCATGAAGGCCGTCAGCTTGACGACATGGCGTAGCTCCGCGCCGGCCTCGGCGAGGATGGCGGCGATGTTGGCGATCACCTGGCGCGTCTGCGCCTGCATGTCGCCGCGGCCGATTATGGTGCCGTCGCGATCGCGGGAGAGCTGGCCCGAGACGAAGATCATCGGGCCGACCTTGACCGCCTGGGCGAAGAAGGGCGGGGTCGGCGCGCAGGCCGGGCTGGCGATCGTCTTGCGTTCCATCGTCGGCGCGCTCCTTCTAGTGTAGCCGCAACGATAGACCGTTCGCGGTCCGGGAGGGGAGCCCATGAAAAAGACAGCCTTGCGCGCGACGATCATCGCCGCCGCGTTCACCGCCAGCATCGCCATCGCGGGCGCGCAGACCCTGCGCGTCGGATTGCAGAGCGACGTCGACACGCTGGATCCGGTGCAGAGCAACAACATCGCCGCGCGCTCGGTCTTCACCGCGCTGTGCGACAAGCTGATCGATGTCGACGAGCGGCTGGAGCTGCGCCCGCAGCTGGCGACGCACTGGAGCTGGAGCACCGACCGGCGCAGCCTCACGATGACGCTGCGCGACGGCGTCGTGTTCCATGACGGCACGCCCTTCGACGCCGAGGCGGTGAAGGCCAATCTGGAACGCGCGCTGACCCTGCCCGGCTCGCGCCGGCGCAGCGAGATCAGCGCGATCACGGCCGTCGTGCCGGAGGACAGGCTGCGCGTGCGCATCGACCTGTCCGCGCCCTTCGCGCCGCTGCTCGCGCAGTTCACCGACCGCGCGGGCATGATGATGTCGCCGGGCGGCTTCGCCAGCGCCGCGACCGCGCCGGTCTGCTCCGGCCCCTTCGCCTTCACCGAGCGCGTGGTACAGGACCGCATCGTCGTGCGGCGGTTCGAACGCTACTGGGACCGCGACAGCGTCAAGCTGGAGAGCGTCGTGTTCCGGCCGGTGCCGGACACCACCGTGCGGCTGCTCAACCTGCGCGCCGGAAGCCTCGACCTCGCGGAGCGTGTGGCGGCGAGCGACGTCGCGGCGATCCGCACCGACCGCGCATTGCGTCTGGTCGAGCTGACCGGGCTCGGCTTCACCTCGATCATCGTCAATGTCGGCAACGGCGAGCGCGCACGCAATCCGCTGGGCCAGGATCCGCGGCTGCGCGAGGCCTTCGACCTCGCCATCGATCGCGAGACGCTCAACCGCGTCGCCTTCGAAGGCGCCAATCGCGCCGGCAACCAGCCGGTGCCGCCGGACAGCCCGTATTACAGCAAGGCGTTCGCGCTGCGCGGCGCGGACATCGCGCGGGCCAAGGCGCTGCTCGCCGCCGCCGGCCAGCCCGCGCTCGCCGTGCGCCTGCTGGTGCCCAACACCACCGAGTTCCGGGCGATGGCCGAGATCCTGCAGGCGATGGTGGCTGAGGCCGGCATAAAACTGGAGATTGAGATGGCCGAGCTCGCGACCGCGGCGGCGATGATGAACAAGGGCGAGTTCCAGGCCTTCCTGATCGGCTGGAGCGGGCGGCTCGATCCCGACGGCAACATCTACGGCTTCAACCATTGCAAGGGCGCGAACAACGACAGCCGCTTCTGCGACCCGCGCGTCGACGCCGCGCTCGACCGCGCGCGCGCCAGCCTCGCCGAGGAGGAACGCCGGGCCGCCTATGACGAGGCCGCCGCCATCCATTTGCCCGCGCGTCACCGCCTCTATCTGGTGCACGAGAACTGGCGCTTCGCCCATGGCGCGCGGCTGCGCGGGTTCCGCGCCGTCGCCGACGGGGTCATCCGATTCCAGGGCCTGGCGCTGGAGTGAAGCCGCGCCGCGAGGGCAAGGGGCGCGGGACGCGGACAGGCGACGCCGAAGACACGGGCTAGGCTTTTCCAGGCCGCGCCCATAAGATCTACGACGTGTCACGCGCGCGCTGACCTTTCCGCCCCGGCCGGCCCATGCAGCTCGACATCCCTACCGTCATCGTCCTGGAGACGCTCGCGAGCGTCATGTCCGCGCTCGTCCTCGCCGCGAGCCTGCGCGGGACCCCCGGGCCCGGCACACGCGAGGCGACGGTGGCGATGACCTGTCTCGTCCCGGGCTTCGTGCTCTACCTGCTGCGCGCGCATATCCCGGAGGCGGCGTCGATCCTCGGTGCCAACCTGCTCTTCTGGGCGACCGCCCTGCTCGTTCACCGCGCCGTCACCCGCTTCGCGTCGGACCGCCCGCCGCCGCGCTGGCCGTTCGTCCTCGTGACCGTGGCGGCGCCGATCATGGCCCTTCTGGGCACGGGCGGCGCGTGGTACGGGCTGCGCGTGCTGCTGTCCTCGACCGTTCTCTGCGCACTCCTCTCGGCGAGCGCATGGGAACTCGCACGCGCGGGCGGGCTCGCAAGCGAGCCGTGGCGCCGCTTCGCCTGCGCACTCCTCGCGCTCGCCGCGCTCGGGCTCGCGACCCGCATCGCCCTGATCCTGCCGGACTGGCGGATCGACGCCGAACCCCTCGCGCCGACGCCCGAGACGATGCTGGCCTTCGTTCCCGCGCTCCTGCTTGCGCAGGGCTTCGGCCCCGCCTTCCTGCTGATGCAGCGCGAGCGCAGCGCCGCACTCGCCACGCGCCTGGCGACGATCGACTCGCTGACCGGCTGCCTCAATCGTCGCGCCCTCGAGGAGCGCGCGACGATCGAACTCGCCCATGCCAGACGGACGGGTCGTCCGGTCGCGCTCGCCGTGGTCGATCTCGACCATTTCAAGCAGGTCAACGACGCGCATGGCCACGCGACGGGGGATGCGCTGCTCTCCCGCGCCGGCGAGGTGCTGCGGGGCGGGGTGCGCCCCGGCGACGTCGTCGCACGCTATGGCGGCGAGGAATTCTGCATCCTCTTCCGCGAGGTCGACGCGCATCAGGCCAAGACAGCGGCCGAACGTCTCTGCGCGGCCCTGCGCGCCACGGAGGTCGATGTGAACGGCGCGCGTCTGCGCCCGCGCGCCAGCATCGGCGTCGCCGCGCTCGATCCGGGCACCGGAGGCGACTGGGAACTCCTCTTCCGACGCGCCGACGAGGCTCTCTACCGCGCCAAGCGCAGCGGCCGCGACCGCGTCGCGCTGGAAAACGCCGAGGCGGCCGCCTGAGGCGGCGCTACCGCCGCGACCTCACGCCGTCCTTGGCGCGCGGCGTGGTATCCCGACCGAACGGTGGAAATGATCGAGGTGGTCGGGGCCGCCTCGTTTGCCAGCGCGCAGCTCGGCGCGTAACTGCGCTGTGGCCGGCCGATCCACCACCCCGTCCCGCACACACACGCCATAGACATCCGCGGCATAGGCCTGCGTGATCAGCGCGTCGCGCAGATCGGCGAGCACGCGTTCGGGGTCCCGTTCCAGGGGATCACCGAAACCTCCGGCGCCGGACTGGATGTGGAGGAAGATGTCGCCGCCCTTCATCGGGACGCTCGACATCGGGCAGGCTGGCAGAAGACGCTGATCAGGCCCGGGGTTCAACACGTTCCAGGACGGTGTGCCCGGGGATCCGCCGGACAGGCCGTAGGGAAGATGGTCACGGCGGTCGGAGCGCATGACGAGCACGGCCTCGTCGGCGAGCAGACGATAGCCCCGCATCAGCGCCGCGCCGCCGCGCGCACGACCCGGCCCGCCGGAATTCTCGACGAAGGCGTAGCAGGTGATCTCGACGGGATGGCGAGATTCGAGCAGCTCGATCGGCGTGTTGCCGAGATTGGCGGCGGGGTTCGAAATCCCCTCCTGGCCGTCATGGCGCGCGCTGCCGCCCCAGCACCCCATCAGCCCGCCCGAGACCATGAACGGCTTGCCGTCGCGCGTCCGACCGGCGATATGCGGATTGTTCGATCCGCCCTCGTTGGCGGCGGGGATGCGGTCGGGGACCACCTGTGCGAAGGCCCCCATCAGCGTGTCGAACATGCGAAAACAGATGATCCCGCGCGCGCCGCACGCCGCGTCGTCATGCGGGTTGACGATGCTGCCCTTGGGCGCGGTCACCGAGATCGCGCGCATGTAGCCCTCGCAATTCGGGATGTCCGCGCCGATCGCGCAGCGCACGGCGAGATAGGACATCGCGCGCGTCGTCGGCATCGGACCGTTGATCGCCGCCTTCACCTGGGGCGAGGTGCCGGCCCAGTCGATCGCGATGGCGTCGCCGGCAATGGTCAGCGTCGCGCGGAAGCGGATCTCGACGGGATCCTCGCCCAGACCGTCGACGAAATCCTCGAAGGTCCAAGTGCCGTCGGGAAGCGCCGCGATCTCGGCGCGTATCAGACGCTCCGCATAGTCATGCAACGCATCGGCATAGCGGCGAAACGCAGCGGAGCCGTAGCGTGCCACCAGGGCACGGAACGCCCGCTCGCCGCTGTTGCACGCGGCGATCTGCGAGCGGATGTCGCCCATGACGTTGTGCGGCGCGCGGGTGTTGCGCTCGATGATGCGGAAGATCGCGTCGACCGGCCGGCCGGCCTCGAACAGCTTGAGCGTCGGCAACCGCAGGCCTTCCTGGAAGATCTCGGTCGCATAGACGGCCATGCCGCCGGGCGCGATGCCGCCGATATCCTGCTGATGCACCAGCGTCGCGACGAAGCCTTCGAGCGCGTCGTCCAGGAATACCGGCTTGACGATGTAGAAATCGGGCAGATGCATGCCGCCCGATCCATAGGGATCGTTGAAGACGAAGACGTCGCCGTCCTGCATCCCGGCGCCATGGGACGAGATCAGATTGCGCATCGCGTCTGGAAAGGACCCGAGATGCACCGGCGTCGTCAGTCCCTGGGCGATGGTCCGGCCTTCGCGATCGCAGACGGCCGTCGAGTAGTCCATCGAGTCGCGCACGATGTTCGAGTAGGCCGCGCGCATGATGACCAGCGCGAGATCGTCGGCGATCGAGGACAGGGCGTTCTGGATGACCTCGAGCGTGATCGGGTCGATGCTGTCCTGCACGTCAGGCCTCCACGGTGATGACGATGTTGCCGTTGGCGTCGACCCGCGCATGCGCGCCGGGCGGCACGAGCACCGTCGAATCGTATTCCTCGACAATCAGCGGCCCGGCCGACGAGCCGCGCGCGGCGAGGGCGGCGCGCGAGACGATCGGCGTGGTGCGCGCACCGTGGACAGCGCCGAAATAGGCCGTCCTCTCGCGCGCCGTCGATGTCGCACCGGCGGTCTCGACGGCGCGTCCGGCATGCCCGGCGCCCGGAACGCGCGCGACCACGCGGATGGCCACGAGTTCGACCGGCGCGCCCGGCGCCGCATGGCCATAGCTGCGCAGATGTTCGGCGTGGAAATCCGCGGCGAGCCGCGCGGGATCCGAGACCTGCGCGTCGACGGGAATGGTCAGTTCGAAGGCCTGCCCCGCATAGCGCAGGTCGGCGAAGCGCACGACGTCGATGCGCGCGGCCGCCATTCCGTCCGCGACGAGCGCCGCGTGCGCACGCGTGGCCAGGGCGTCGAACCCGGCCGCGAGCCGCGCCGCGTCGATGTCGCCGACGAGGCCCGGCATCGCCTGGACCAGTTCCTGCGCGGTGTCGCAGACCAGCAGGCCGAGCGCGCTGAGCACGCCGGGAAAGGGCGGGACCAGAACCCGCGGCATCGACAGTTCCGCCGCGATCGCCGCGGCCAGCAGCGGGCCGTTGCCGCCGAAGGCGATCAGCGTGTAGTCGCGCGGATCGCGGCCGCGTGCCGTGGACACGGACTTGACCGCGCGAACCATGGTGGCGACGGCGACACGGAACACGCCATGCGCGGCCGCCTCCGGTCCGAGGCCGAGCGGCGTTCCGACCTGCTCCGCGATCGCCGCGCGCGCGGCCGCGGGCACGAGGCGCAACGCGCCGCCGACGAGGTGATCGGGATTGACGTAGCCCAGCGTCAACATCGCGTCGGTCAGGGTCGCCTGCGTGCCGCCGGCGCCGTAGCAGACCGGTCCCGGCGTCGAGCCGGCGCTTCGCGGACCGACCTTGAGGCTACCGCCCTTGTCGAACCAGACATGGCTTCCGCCACCCGCGCCGATCTCGGAGACGTCGACGAAGGGCAGCTTGATCGCGTAGCCGGCGCCCTTGACCAGTCGGCTGGACACGTTGATCCCGCCGCCCACCTCGTATTCGCTGGTGCGCGCAGGTTCACCGCCCTCGACGATCGCGGTCTTGGCCGTCGTGCCGCCGATATCGAGCGTGATGGCGTTGGCGATGCCCTCGCGCGCGGCGATCCGCGCCGCGGCGATGACGCCCGCCGCCGGACCGCTCTCGACGAGATAGGCGGGCTTCTCGGCCGCCGCCGCGACCCCCATCTGGCTGCCATTCGACTGCATCACGCCCAGACGCCGCCGGACACCGATCTCGTCGAGGCGGCCGCGCAGCGCCGCGAGATAGCGGCGCATCAACGGGCCGAGAAAGGCGTTCACCACCGTCGTGCTGGTGCGCTCGTACTCACGCATTTCAGGCAGGATCTCGTGCGAGCAGGACATGAAGACATCCGGTCCCAGGATCGGACGCAGGATCTCCGCGACGCGCCGCTCATGATCCGGGTTCGCGTAGGCATGCAGCAGGCAGATCGCGACCGCCTCGATGCCTTCCGCCCTGAGAGTTTCGCCGGCCCGGCGCACGTCGTCCTCGTCGAGCGGGACGCGCACCGCGCCGTCCGGTCCAAGACGCTCGCGCACCTCGAGGCGCAATCGCCGCGGCACGAGCGGCGGCGGCTTCACGTATCCGAGATCGTAGAGCACGGGCACGCGCACGCGCCGGAACTCGAGGACGTCGCGGAACCCCGCCGTGGTCACGAGGCCGGTGCGCGCGCCCCGCCCCTCGAGCACCGCGTTGGTCGCCACCGTTGTCGCGTGCACGACCTCCCCGACCGCATCCGGCGCGATGCCGGCCTCGGCGAGCAGCCCCTGCACGCCCTCGGCGATCCCGCGGCTGTAGTCGTCGATGGTCGATGAGACCTTGCGCGCACGGATCCCACCGCCAGGGTCGATCGCCACGATGTCCGTGAAGGTGCCGCCGATGTCGATTCCGACGCGCACGCCCGCGACGGCCCCGCTATCCATCTCGCCCATGTTGTCCCCTTTTCCGTGCCGATGCCCTAACCCGGTCCGAGATTGCGAAACAGCCAATCCCGGAACTGCCGGCACTTCGTTTCCTGCCACTTGTCTTCGCGCATGACGAGCGTGCGCAGCGACCTGCGCACACGCATCTCGACGAGGGCGGGCGGCACGACGAGACGGCCGCTCGCGAGTTCCTCGGAAGCGAGGAAATCGCCTTCGAGCGCGATGCCCATGCCCGAAGCCGCCGCCTGCAACGCCATCAGGATGCTGTCGAAGCTCACGCGTCGATGCGGAACCACCGTCACGCCATGGAGCGCGAACCAGCGCTCCCAGGTCAGGTCGGAGACCAGCGGATCGATCAGCCTGAATTTCGCCAGGTCCGCCGGCCCCTGCAGGGAGGGGCCATCGCGCAGCAATTGCGGACTGCACATGGGGACGATGTTCTCGGCGGGCAGGTGCTCGCATCGACGGTCGCCGCGCGCGACCTGGCCGTAAACGATCTCGATGTCGGGGTCGCGCTCCGCCGATCCGAAGATCGGCGTCACGATCCGCAGATCGACATCCGGATGTTCGGACAGGAACAGCGGTAGCCGTGGGGCGAGCCAGCGAAGACCGAAGCTGATCCCGCAGCGCACGGTCAGGGTCTCGCTCTCGCGCGGTCCCAGGATGCGCAGGGTTCCGTCGTCGATGCGGCGATAGGCGTCATGCACCGCCGCATGGAACGCGGCGCCATCCTCGGTGGGGCGGACGCCGCGGCTCAAACGGTCGAACAGACGCGTCCCGAGAAACGTCTCGAGGATCTTGATCTGCTGGCTGACGGCCGAGGTGGTGATCTCCAGCTCGCGCGCGGCATCCGAGAAATTGCCGAGGCGGGCGGCGGCCTCGAAGGCGGCAAGGGCGCGGAGGGGCGGGCGTTTCATGAAAGACCTTACCCTGCATGTTCCTACGTAATCGGCGCCGGCGACAGTTGAGATATTCGTAAGGCTGCCTTCATCTTCGCTACATGGTCGCTGCGAATTGCGAAAAGCCCTTGGCGCGCGTTCCGAATGCTCGCATGCTCCGCTCAACCAAGGGGAGATGATCAGGGCGCAAAAAACATCCGGACGGCGATCCTCGCGCTCGCGGCGGTCGCTCTGGGCGGTGTGTGGACCGATGCCGCGGCACAGCAGAGCCGGCTGGACACGATCAAGCGCGACAAGAAGATCGTCATCGGCGTGCGGGAGTCGACGCCGCCCTACGGCTTCACCGACAAGTCCGGCGAACGCGTCGGCTGGTCCATCGATCTCGGCAAGGCGCTCAAGTCGATCATCGAGAAGCGGCTCAAGATGGAGCTCGCGCTCGAGATGAAGCCCGTGACCCCCCAGACGCGCATTCCGCTGATCGTCAACGGCTCGATCGACGCCTATTTCGGGAGCGCGGGCAAGTCGGTCGAGCGCGACGAGGTCATCGATTTCTCGCTCATCACGAACGCGGTCTGCGTCAAGAAGCTGGTCGCGAAGAACAGCGCGATCCGCGACACGAAGGACATGGCGGGCAAGCGCGTCGGCGTCACCCAGGGCAGCCTGGAAGAGCGGCTCCTCAACACGATGAACCAGGACGGGCGCATGAAGCCTCCGGTGCGCGTGGTGCCGTTCGACAAGCATTCGACCGGGTTCATCGCGCTCAGCCAGGGCAAGACCGACGCCCATATGACGATGGACGACGCTTTGCTCACGCTCGCCATGTCGGCGCCGAACCCGCAGGACTGGGAGGTGCGCGGTCCCGACATCTTCTGCACGGTCAGCGCCATCATCGTGCAGCAGAACGACTCGCCGTGGCGCGACATGCTGGATCACGCGTTCTGCCATTTCGTGGCGACCGGCGGCTACGATGCGCTCTACGATTCCTGGTTCAAGGGTCCGAATGCAAAGGCCGGGTACGAGCGCGAACTCTCGCCCGAAGTCCGCTTCATGATCCGCAACCAGTGCCCGGACGGCGCCGAGCGCTTCGTGCAGGCGGCGCAGTAGCACGGGGCATCGGATCCCGGCGCGCGTGATGGACCCGAGCCGGGCAGGCGTGTCGATCCCGTTCGCGGCACGCATGGCCGGGATCGGCGACTCGCGCTCGCAGGGTCTGATCGCGCGCGTGCGCGCCTTGCGGGCCGCGGGCGCGGACGTGATCGATTTCGGCCAGCAGGGACCACCGCCGCGGGTCGCTGTGGAGGCCGCGCGGGCGGCCCTCGACGCCCCCGGCTCGGCCTTCTACTCCGACACGCGCGGCGCGCCGGGGCTGCGTCGGGCGATCGCCGACAAGCTCGCGGCGGAGAACGGCTTCGCCGCGGATCCGGACAGCGAGATCATCGTTACGGTCGGCGCCAAGGAAGCGCTCTTCGCGACGCTGCTCGCGCTGGTCGGACCCGGCGACGAGGTCGTGCTCGAGGATCCCGGCTATCTCGGCTTCGAGCCGCTGATCCGGCTCGCCGGAGCGACGCCGGTGCCGGTGGCACTCCGCGCGGCGGAAGGGTTCCGGCTGCCGATAGACCGGTTGCGCGCCGCGATCACGCCGCGCACCCGCGTCCTGCTGCTGTGCACGCCGCATAATCCGACCGGGCGCGTGCTGTCCGCCGAGGAACTCGATGCGGTCGCGGCGCTGGTCCGCGACACCGGGATCGTCGCGGTGATGGACGAGGCCTACGAGCATTTCGTCTTCGACGGACGGCCGCATCTGAGCCTCGCCGCGTTGCCCGGCATGCGCGCACGCACGGTGACCGTGCAGACCATCAGCAAGGTCTACAACATGGCGGGATGGCGCATCGGGTGGCTCGCCGCCCCGCCGGACATCGCGCAACGCGTCGTGCGCATCCACACCCACGCCGCGACCTGTCCGGCGACGATGGCGCAGGCGGGGGCCGAAGCGGCGATCCGCGCCGGCCTGGGCGAAGGCGATCTGCCCTTCGCCGAGATCGCGGCGAACTACGCGCGCCAGCGCGACGCGATGGTCGCGGGGCTGCGCGCCATCCCCGGCGTGTCATGCGCGCTGCCCGAAGGCGGGTATTTCGTCTTCCCGGATTTCTCGTCCTTCGGCCTGGACTCGCTCGCGATGTCGGACCACCTGCTGTCCGCCGCGCGCGTCGCGGCCACGCCCGGCATCGCCTTCGGCGCGGCCGGCGAAGGCCATGCGCGACTCGTGATCAAGTCGGGCGTCGACGAGATCCGCCGCGGCGTCGCGCGGATCGCGACGGCACTGGCCGCGATCCGCTCCGGCGACGCGCAGGCGACCCGGCGGTCATGAACCTCAACTACACGTTCAATTGGGGGATGCTCCTCGTCGATCCGGCACGCAGCTGGATCTTGAACGGGATCGCCATGACGATCGGGCTGTCTCTTCTGGCCTGGGTCTTCGCCCTCGCCATCGGCGTCACGATCGGCAGCATGCGGATGACACGCTCGCGCTGGCTGCGTTTCCTGGGCGGCGCGTATGTCGAGCTGTTCCGCAACGTTCCCCTGCTCGTCCAACTCTTCATCTGGTTCTTCGTCTTTCCGCTGCTCCTGCCGCGCGACTGGATGATGGCGTGGAACGGGCTCGACCACGTGCCCCTCCTGACCGCGCTCATTGGATTGTCCCTCTACATGGCGGCGCGCGTCGCCGAGCAGATCCGCTCGGGCATCGCCGCGATCCCGAAAGGCCAGTTCGCCGCCGCACGCTCGACCGGCCTCGGCGAGTTCCAGGTCTACCGCCACGTGATCGCACCCTATGCGTTCCGCGTCATGATCCCGGCGATCGCCTCGGAGTTCATGACCACGTTCAAGAACTCCGCGCTCGCGCTCACCATCGGCGTCGCCGAGATCACCTATGCGGCGCGTTCGATCGAATCCTGGTCTTTCCGCGGCATCGAGGCGTTCACCGTCGCGTCCGCGACCTACATGACGACGACGGCCTTCGTGGTCCTCTTCATGGGCTGGCTCGAGCGGCGGCTGCGCATCCCCGGCCTGATCGCGCGGCGGTGACGGGCCATGGGTTTCGACTGGGCGGTCATCCACGACAATCTGCCGTTCCTCATGCGCGGTCTGTGGAACAGCGTCCAGCTGGCCGCGATCACGGTGGTGCTCAGCTTTCCGCTGGGCTGCATCGTGGCGCTCGGGCGGATAAGCCGCCGCAGATGGCTGCGTTATCCCGCGACGATGCTGGTCCATGCGCTGCGCAGCAATCCGCTGATCCTGATCGTGTTCTGGTTCTTCTTCCTGGTGCCGATCCTGACCGGCCGGCCGGTCGGCGACTTCGCATCGGTGCTCGCCGCCTTCGTGGTGTTCTTTTCCGCCTATTTCGCCGAAATCGTCCGCTCCGGCATCCAGTCGGTCCGCCGTGGCCAGCTCGAGGCGGCGCTGTCGACGGGGCTGACCTACGCCCAGGCGATGCGGTTCATCGTGCTGCCGCAGGCGCTGCGCAGCATGACGCCGTCGCTGGCGACCGAATGCGTGATCGTGTTCCAGGGCACGACCATCGCCTATGTCGTCGGCATGCGCGAGTTCCTGCACACCACGTTTCTCGTCACCGAGCGCACGATGCGCCCGGTCGAACTCTATCTCTTCGCGGCGCTGGTCTATTTCGTGGTCTGCCTCGCGGGCTCCATCTTCGCCCGCAGGCTTGAAGGCAAGGCGGGGATACCGCGATGAGCGATCCACTGGTTTCGATCCGCAATCTCGGGCTCCGCTACGGGACCTTCCGCGCGCTGGAGGACGTCTCCGCGGATTTCAGCCGCGGCACGTGCATCGTGATCTGCGGACCGAGCGGCTCGGGCAAGAGCTCGCTGCTGCGCTGCATCAACCGGCTCGAGGAGTTCCAGGATGGCGACGTCGTCTTCGACGGCGCCTCGCTGCGTGCGTGCCGCGACCTGCCGCGGCTGCGCTCCGAGATCGGGATGGTGTTCCAGCATTTCGAGCTCTATCCGCATCTCAGCGTCCTCGACAACGTCACGCTCGCGCCACGGATCGCCAAGGGCAAGCCGCGGCAGGAGGCGGAAGAGACGGCGCGCCGCCTGCTCGACCGGGTCGGCATCGGCGACCAGGCCGGCAAGTTTCCCGGCGAATTGTCCGGCGGTCAGCAGCAGCGCGCGGCGATCGCGCGCGCGCTGGCGCTGGAGCCGAAGCTGATGCTGTTCGACGAGCCGACATCGGCGCTCGATCCGGAGATGATCGCGGAGGTCCTGCGCGTGATGCGCGACCTCGCGCGCAACGGCATGACGATGCTGGTCGTCACGCATGAGATGGCCTTCGCCCGAGAGGTCGCCGACGAGATCGTGTTCATGGACAAGGGCCGTATCGTCGAACGGGCCGAGACGGCCCGGTTCTTCAGCGCGCCGACCGCGCCCCGCGCACGCGAGTTCCTCGACCGGATCCTGCATCGGTTGTAGGACTCCCGAGGGCGTCGGGGGGTCGGCGCGCCATTGGGGGATACGACCATGATCATGAAGCTGCGCACGGCGCTCGCCGCGCTCCTCCTCGGCCTGTCGGTCGCGCCTCCGGTCGCGGCACAGGAACTGCGCGTCGCGCTCGGCTCAGCCGTCACCTCGGCGGACCCGCATTTCACCGTGCTCGGGGCCAACAGCGCGCTGGCGCGCAACGTGTTCGACGGGCTGATCAACCAGGACGACACGCAAGGGCTGGTGCCCGGCCTCGCCCTGTCCTGGACGGCGCTGGACGCGACAACCTGGGAATTCAAGCTGCGCGACGGCGTGCGGTTCCATGACGGCTCGCCCTTCGAGGCGGAGGACGTCGCGGCAAGCCTGCGCCGCGTCGCGGCGGTCAAGGGCAGCCCGAGTTCGTTTCTGCCCTTCGTGCGGCCGATCAAGGCCGTCACGGCCGTCGATCGCCTCACCCTGCGCATCGAGACCACCGCACCCTATCCGCTGCTGCCCGGCGCGCTCAGCCGCATCGCGATCGTGCCGCGCGGCGTCGAGCAGGCGGGCCAGGAGGCGTTCAACGCGGCCACGGCGGCGCATGGAACGGGGCCCTACAGGCTGGTCGCCTATGTGCCGGGCGAGCGCATCGTGCTGGCGCGCAACGAGGCGCACTGGGGCGGGAAGCCGCGCTGGGAACGGGTGACGCTGCGCATCGTGGCCAACGATTCCGCACGCATCGCAGCCCTGCTCGCCGGCGACGTCGACCTGATCGAAAACGTGCCGACCACCGGCGCCGCGCGACTGCGCGCCGACGACCGGATCAGGCTGGCGCGCGTGGCCAGCAACCGCGTGATGTACATCCATCTCGACAGCGACCGGGCGCAGTCGCCCTTCGTGCGCGACCGGGCCGGTGCGCCGACGCCCAACCATCTGCGCGATGTCCGGGTCCGTCAGGCGATCAGCACGGCGATCGATCGCCAGGCCCTGGTCGACCGCGTCATGGATGGCGAAGGCGTGCCGACCGGCCAGTTCGTCCCGCCCGGCTATTTCGGCCACGCGCCGGAGATCGGCGTGCCCAAGGGCGACCGCGATGCCGCGCGGCGGATGCTCGGCGAGGCCGGCGTGCCTGACGGGTTCAAGCTGACCTTCCATGCCCCCAATGACCGCTATCCGAACGACGAGCAGACGGCGATGGCCATCGCGGCGATGCTCACGCGCGCGGGCATCGAGACCAACGTCGTCGCGATACCGGCCGCGACCTATTTCACCCGCGCCTCGGCGCTGGAGTTCAGCTTCATCCTCGGCGGCGCGGCGGCCGAGACCGGCGAAGCGTCGAGCGTCCTGCGCCCGCTGGTGGAAAGCTTCGATCCCGCGCGTGGCGCGGGGTCGGGCAATCGCGGCCGGTTCTCCGATCCCGAACTCGACCGCCTGATGGTCGAGGCGCTGGCGACGATCGACGCCCCGGCGCGCGAGGCGAAGCTGCGCGCGGCGACCCGCATCGCGACCGACAAGGTCGGCGTCATCCCGCTGTTCTTCCTGGTCAACACCTGGGCGTCGCGCGGCGGCGTCTCCTACGTCCCCCGCTCCGACGGCTACACCCTGGCCGAGAACGCGAGGCCCTGATGGCGCCGATCGCGACCGTCATCGACACCGATCCGGGCGTCGACGACTGCATCGCGCTGCTCGCGGCGCTGGCGAGCCCGGAGATCGACCTGCGCGCGATCACGGTGACGCATGGGAATGTCGAGCTCGGTCCGGCGCTGGAGAACGCGCGCCGCATCTGCGCGCTCGCCGGACGGACGGACGTGCCCATCCATGGCGGAGCGGCGCGGCCGCTGCTGCGCGCCCCCTATCGCGGGAAATTCCACGGCAGGAGCGGCGTGGGTCCGCTCGAATTGCCATCCCCGGAGGTCGACGTCTCGGCCGAGCATGCGGCGACGGCCCTGGCACGCATGCTGCGGGCCGCGGCGCGCGGCGACACGCCGCCGCTGACGATCTGCACGATCGGGCCGCTCACCAACGTCGCCCTCGCGCTTGCCCAGGATCCCGGCCTCGTCGCCGGAGTCGCGCGCATCGCGATGATGGGCGGTGCGTTCCAGGCGGGCGGCAACCGCACGCCGAGCGCCGAGTTCAACATCCTCGCCGACCCGCATGCCGCACGGATCGTCTTCGCCTCAGGCGCGCCGATCGTCATGGCGCCGCTCGACGTCACGCATCAGGCGATGGCGACGCCCGCGCGCGTCGAGACCCTGGCCCGTCTTCCCGGCCGTGTCGCGGCCGCGGTCGCCGAACTGCTCGCCTTCTTCGATCGCAAGGATCCGGCGCGCTACGGCAGCCAGGGCGCACCCCTGCACGACCCGACGATCATCGGCTGGCTGGCGCGACCGGACCTGTTCCGCGTGCGACGTGCGCCGGTCGAGATCTGCATCGACGAGGGCCCGGCCTTCGGGCAGACGATCGCCGACTGGTGGGGCGTCACCGGCCAGACGGCGAACGCCGATATCCTGACCGGGCTCGACGCCGACGCGTTCTTCGCCTGGCTGGGCGAGACGCTGGGGCGCTATTCCTGATTGCGAGGCACGCGAGGGAGAACGACATGCAGACCCGCAACGCAAGGCTGCGCGCGGCGCTCGACGCCGGGCTGGCCCGCATCATGGCGGCGCACAGCCCGCTCTCGGCGACGCTGGCGGAGGAGGCCGGGTTCGACGGGATCTGGGCCTCGGGCTTCGAATTGTCCGCGCTGCTCGGCCTGCCAGATGTCAGCCTGATCACGATGACGCAGCATCTGGAGATGCTGCGTGCGATGGCGCAGCGCATGAACCTGCCGATCGTCGCCGACATCGACACCGGATTCGGCAACGCGGTGAACGTCGTGCATGCCGTACGTCTCTACGAAGAGGCCGGGGCATCGGCGGTCGTGATCGAGGACAAGAGCTTCCCGAAGGTCACCAGCCTCGTCGCGGGCGGGCGCCAGGATCTGGTCCGCAGCGAGGAGTTCCAGGGCAAGATCGCGGCGGCCGTCGCCACGCGGCGCGATCCCGGATTCCTGGTCGTCGCGCGCACCGAGGCCCTGATCGCGGGGCTCGGCCAGGACGAGGCGCTGCGCCGCGCGCATGCCTATGCCGAGGCCGGCGCCGATCTCGTCCTGGTCCATTCAAAGTCGCGCACCCCCGAAGAGGTCGAGGCCTTCGCGCGCGCCTGGGACGGACGCCGCGGCCTCGTCCTGGTGCCCACCGCCTATCCGCAGCTCGACGAGGCGCGCATCCGCGCGCTGGGCACGGTGCGCATGGTGATCTATGGGAACCATGCCATCCGCGCGGCCGTCACCGCGATGAAATCCGTCTTCGCGCGCATCGCGGCCGAGGGCGGCATCGCCGGCGTCGACCGCGACATCGTCACGGTGGAGGAGATCTTCCGCCTCCAGCGCATGGACACGGTCAAGGACATCGAGCGCAGCTTCCTGCGCTGAGCGCGGCGCGTGGAGAACCATTCCGGAGCCGACTGGTGACCGTCGATCAACTCGCGAACGCCTTCGTAACGCTCCTGGTGATCGTCGAACCGATCGCGGTGGTGCCGCTCTTCCTCGGACTGACGAACGGGTTTGACGCGGCACAAAGACGGCAGACGGCCTTTCGGGCTTGCGCGATCGCCTTCGCCATCCTGGCGGGAAGCGTCCTCGTCGGCGATTGGCTGCTCGCGACCCTCGGAATAA
>CAIOSQ010000426.1 GCA_903860935.1 uncultured Rhodospirillales bacterium
CCGCATCCGCTCTCGCCGACAAGGCCGAGCGTCTCGCCGCGGCCGATATGGAAGCTGACGCCGTCGACGGCACGCACGCGCCCGATCTCGCGCGTGACCAGGAAGCCGGCGGTGACCGGAAAATGCTTGGTGAGGTTCGTGACTTCCAGCAGGGGCGCGGCGTGCGTCTGGCTCATGGCGCGGCTCCCTCGGTCGCGCGGATGCAGGCGGCGCGATGGCCGGGCGCGAGATCCAGCATCGCCGGTCGGCCGGCATCGCAGGTCTCGATACGGCGCGCGCAGCGCGGCGCGAAGCGACAGCCCGGGGGCAATTCGTAGAGGCTGGGCAGCGCGCCCGGGATCGTCCGAAGCCGCGGCACCTCGGCGAGCATGTCCGGCGTGCTCGACAGAAGCCCCACCGTGTAGGGGTGCGAGGGCGCGTCGAAGATGCGGTCGACCGTGCCTTCCTCGGCGATCCGGCCGGCGTACATCACCGCGACCCGGTCGGCGAATTCGGCGATCACGCCCATGTTGTGGGTGATGATCACGATCGCCATCCCCAACTCGCGTTGCAGGTCGCGCAGCAGGTCGAGGATCTGCGCCTGGATGGTGACGTCGAGCGCCGTGGTCGGTTCGTCGGCCAGAAGCAGCTTCGGCGAGCAGGACAGCGCCATCGCGATCATCACGCGCTGGCGCATGCCGCCGGACAATTGATGCGGGAAGTCGTCGATGCGGCGCTCGGGGCTCGGGATGCCGACCCGGGCGAGCATCTCGATGCCGCGGGTGCGGGCTGCGGCGGCGCCGATCCGCTCGTGCACCCGGATCGTCTCGGTGATCTGGTCGCCGATCGTGAAGACCGGGTTCAGCGAGGTCATCGGCTCCTGGAAGATCATGCCGATCGCCGATCCGCGCAGCTGGCGCAGCTCCGATTTCGGCATCTTCAGCAGGTCGCGGCCCTGGAACAGGATCTCGCCGCCGGCGACGCGTCCGGGTGGCTGGGGCAGCAGGCCCATGATCGAGAGGGCGGTGACGCTCTTGCCGGAACCGGATTCGCCGACGATACCGAGCACCTCGCCGGGCGAGACGTCGAAGCTGACATCGTCGACCGCGGTGACATCGCCCTGCATGGTCCCGAACACGGTGCGCAGATTGCGCACGCTCAGAAGCGGCTGCGCGGTCATCAGCCCTGCTCCACCTTGAGGCGGGGATCGAGCACGTCGCGCAGCCCGTCGCCCATCAGATTGAGGCCGAGCACGGTGATCGCGATCGCGCAGCCCGGCACGACCGTGAGCCAGGCGGCCTCGCGGATATAGGTCCTGCCCTCGCTGATCATCGTGCCCCAACTCGGGATGCTTGGCGGCGCGCCGAGGCCGAGGAAGCTGAGGACCGCCTCGGAGAGGACGGCGTAGGCGAAAATGAAGCTGAGCTGCACGATCAGCGGTGCCATGCAGTTCGGCATGATGTGGCGCGAGATGATCCGCCAGTCGCCGGCGCCGGCGGCGCGTGCGGCCTGCACGAACTCCATTTCGCGCACGACCAGCACCGAGGCGCGGACGATGCGCGCCGTGCGCGGGATGTAGACGACGGAGAGCGCGATGACGGCGGTCCAGGCCGACGGGCCGAGCGCCGCTGCGATGCCGATCGCCAACAGGATCGACGGAAACGCCATCAGCGCGTCGGCGAGGCGCATCATCGGGCCGTCGAGCTTGCGGAAATAGCCGGCGACCGCGCCGAGCAGGACACCGAATACGGCGTTGAGGATGACGACGCCCAGTCCGATCATCAGGCTGAGCTGCGCGCCATGGACGACCCGGCTGAGCAGGTTGCGGCCGAGATTGTCCGTGCCCAGCAGGAGCACGCGGTCGAGTTGCGGCGGCCGGAAGCGGATCCGGATCGCGGTGCGGTTGGGGTCGTTGGGCGCGATCCACCACGCGAAGACCGCCAGCGAGAGCACGAAGCCGAAAAGCACCAGCCCGATCATGAAGGACCGGTGTCGGATCAAACGGCGGAAGGTCGATGTCCGCCAGAACGGCGTGCGCCGCGGTTTCACGGCCTCGTCGTGGGCGTCCATTGTCGCGTCACTTGCCGGCATCGTAGCGCACCCGCGGATCGAACCAGGCGTAGAGGATGTCGACGAGAATGTTCAGCAGCATCAGCGCGGCGGCGACGAAGAGCAGACCGCCCTGGATCATCGTGTAGTCGCGGCGCAGGATCGCATTGCCAAGCAGCGATCCGATGCCGTGGACCGAGAACACGGATTCGATCACCACCGATCCGGAGATGAGGACCGAGAGGATGATGCCGATCACCGTGACGACGGGGATCATGACATTCGCCATCGCGTGCTTGGCCACCACCTTCCATTCCGGAAGGCCCTTGGCGCGCGCGGTGCGGATATAGTCCTGGCGCAGCGTCTCGAGCATCGTCGAGCGCGTGATGCGCGCGAGCAGGCCGATCTGGAGCATCGCCAGGGCCGTGGCTGGCATGGTCGCATGGCGGAACCAGCGCCAGGGATCGGTGGAGAACTCGACATAGCCGTTGGTCGGCAGCCAGCCGAGATGGACCGAAAACAGGACGATCATCACCAGGCCGAGCCAGAAATTCGGAAGCGATACGCCGATCAGCGCGAAGGTGGTCGCGACCTGGTCTATCCAGGTGTTCTGGCGCAGCGCGGCGAGAATGCCGATCGCGATCCCGAAGACGATCGTCAGGATCAGCGAATAGATGGAGATGGACACCGTGATCGGCGCGCGCTCGAACACCGCTTCGAGCACCGGCTTGCCGAGCAGCAGGGAGCGGCCGAGATCGCCCTGCAGCAGGTTCCAGTAGAAGACGCCCAGCTGGACATGGAAGGGCCGGTCGAGGCCGAGATTCTTGCGGATGGCCTCGATCTCCGCGGCCGATGCGCTGGGACCGCCGATCACGATCGCCGGATCGCCGGGCACCAGCTTCATGATCCCGAACGAGATCAGGCTGACGATCAGCAGGATCGGCACCGATTGGATCAGGCGGCGGACGATATAGCGGCCCATGGGATCCGGTCAGACGAGAGAAGCGGGGTGGCGCCGGCCCGCGAAGGGGCCGGCGCCGGTCCTGGACTCAGCCCTTGATCCAGACGTTGGACATGCGCGGGATGCGGAAGGGCTTGAAGCCCTCCACGTTCGAGCGCACGGCCTGCACCTTGGTCAGCGAGCCGAACGGATAGACCATGGCGTTCTCGAGCGCGCGCTTCTGCGCGCGGGCGAAGGCTGCCTTGCGGGCCTCGAGGGTCGGGCTGTTCTCGATCGCCTGGAAGGCCTCGATGAACTCCTTGTCTTCCTCGCCGGTCTTCGGGTTGTAGGCTTCGCTGAGCGGCGGCATGAAGAACCGCAGCGCGGCGGCGCCGCCGAGCGAGGAGTTGGTGCCCCAGCCCGTGAAGAACAGGTGCCAGCCGTCATCCTGGGTGCGGTACATGTTCACCGAGGCGGGCCAGTCGATGACGAGCAGCTCGGCGTTGATGCCGATCGACTTCATCTGCTCGGCCATCATCGTCGCGGCCATGAACATGTTCGGGTAGTCGCGGTTGGTCAGCAGGATGACCTTTTCGCCCTTGTACCCGGACTGGGACAGGAACTGCTTGGCCTTCGCGCTGTCCTTCTGGTTGTAGGTCTCCTTGCCGACATCCGTGTAATAGGCCTGACCCGGATATTGGAAGCCGATGTTCAGGCTGTAGGCGCCGTCGGTCGCCGCCTCCATGATGTCGTCCATGTCGAGAACCGCCTGCACCGCCTTGCGGAAGTTCAGGTTGTTCATCGGCGGGAGCTGGGTGTTGGTCAGCGCGATCTGGACCCAGAAATTCTTCAGCGCCAGCATCGAGATGTTGCGGTTGTCCTTGAGCCGCGGCTGCGACTTCGCGGGGACGTCCTCGACGATCTGGAACTCGCCGGTCTCCAGGCCGGCGACGCGCGCGCCCGGCTCGGTGATGAAGCGGATGTCGATGGTGTCGAGGCAGGCGACCTTGTAGCCGCCAAAGCCGTTGGTCGTCGTGTAGCGCGTGTCAGCCTGGTAGCCCTCGTAGCGGCGCAGCTTGGCGTGGCTGTCGGCGACGAACTCGGCGACCTGCCAGGGGCCGGTGCCGATCGCCGGCAGCTGCAGCGCCGGGGCGCCCTCGAACTCGGCCGGATGGATCACGACCGGAACGCTGAACGAGCTGAGGTTCTCGAGGAAGGTCGGCTGCGCCTGCTTGAGGCGCATCACGAAGGTGTTCGCGTCCGGCGCCTCGTATTTCTCGACGATCGAGAACATGCCGCGGTCGTTGCCGACGCGCATGTAGCGGTTGAACGAGGCGACGACGTCGGCGGAGGTCAGCGCCTTGCCGTTATGGAACTTGATGCCCTGGCGGAGCTTGAACGTATAGACCAGCTTGTCCGCGCTTTCGGTCACCTCGGCGGCGAGTTCGGGCATCGGCGCCATGTTCTCGTCGCGCGTCATCAGCGATTCGAAAACGTTCATCGCGATGTTACGGGTCGAGATGGTCGACGAGACGTGCTGGTCGAGGCTGTTCGCCTTCGCTTCCTGGGCGAAGACGAGATTGCCGCCCTTGCGTCCGCACTGGAACGCCTGCGCGCTCGCGGCATCCGCCGCCATCAGGGCGGCGCCGGCGAGCAGCGCCGCGCGCATCCCTCGGGTGATCGTGAAGTCCATCTGTGCCTCTCCCTTGTCGTTCGCGGCTTGCCGATGCCGGGTCGTGCGTCGGCAGACACCGATCAGGGGACGCTAGCGGCTGGCGCGGCCGGGCGTCGACTCATTTCGTGCCGTGCAACCGGCCGCCGCGCGCGCGAAATGGGTCTCGACGCGCGTGCTGCCGCTGCGGCACTCTCGACGCTCCCGAGATCCGGAGGAATCATGTCCGCGAGCAAGCCGAGCCGCCTTAGCGCCACCATCGACCTGAACAAGTCGGGCAAGCACACGGGATTCGTGCGCGTGCCGCATTCGGTCCATCGCTCCGCCTATGGCTGGCTCCCGATCCCCATCGCTTCGGTCAAGAACGGCAAGGGGCCGAAGGTCTTTCTCAGCGCGGGCAACCATGGCGACGAATGGGAAGGCCAGGTCGCGCTCGGCAAGCTGATCCGCTCGCTCTCGCCCAAGGACATCCAGGGGCAGGTGATCATCTGCTCGTCGTTGAACTTTCCCGCCGCCAACGCGGGCACGCGCACCTCGCCGATCGATGACGGCAATCTCAACCGCTCCTTCCCCGGCAATCCGGACGGCACGGTCACGCAGCAGATCGCCTATTACGTCGAACACGTGATCCTGCCGGGTTGCCAATACGCCTTCGACTTCCATTCCGGCGGCAGCTCGCTGATGTATCTGCCCTCGGCGCTGTGCAGCCGCGATCCGGATCCCGCGAAGTTCGAGCGTGCGCTCGAGCGCCTGCGCGTGTTCGGCGCGCCCTACGCCTATTTCTCGTCCAAGCCGCAGCAGACCCAGGGCGAGGACCGCACGCTCGGCGCGGGCGGGCATCGCCAGGGCGTCGAGACCATGGGCACCGAGTTGGGCGGCACGGGCAAGGTGACGCCGTCGATCCTGCGCATCGCCGAGCAGGGCATCCTGCGCCTGCTCGCGCATGTCGGCGTCTACAAGGGCACGGTCGAGCCGCCGCCGCCGGTGCGCCTGCTCGAGGTCGGCGGCGACGACTATTTCGTCCACGCGCCCGATGGCGGCGTGTTCGAGCCGCTCGCCGAACTCGGCGACATCGTCAACAAGGGCCAGCCCGCCGCGCTCATCCATTTCCACGACACGCCCTGGCGCAAGCCGTCGATCGCGCATTTCGAGCATGACGGCGTCGTGCTGTGCATGCGCATCCCCGGGCGTACCGAGCGCGGCGACTGTCTGTTCCACCTCGGCAGCGACTACAAGCCGGCGGCCCCGGCGGCCGCCGCCAGCAAGCCGGGCAGGAAGGGCTGATCCGGGCGCGGCGGCCTCGCGCCGCCGCTTCCCGCACGGAGGATACGCGCATGCGCGAGCCACGCGCCGGACGGCGTCCGTTCCTGGCCGGTGTCGGAGCGGCTGGTCTTGCGAACGCGATGCCGGCAGACCCGGCGCGCGCGCAGGCCATGACGCAACCGCGTCGAGGCGGCACGCTCGTGGTCGCGGCCGATGGCGAGCCGCGCAATCTCAACCCGGCGATCGTCGCCTCCAACGGCGTGTTCTTCGTCGCGAGCAAGGTGATCGAACCGCTGGCGGAGATGGCTTATGGCGGAGACGGGCTGGAGCCGCGCCTCGCGACGTCGTGGAGCGGCGCGCCCGACGGCCGCAGCGTGACCTTCGCGCTGCGCCGTGGCGTGACGTGGCATGATGGCCGCCCGTTCACGTCGGCGGATGTCGCGTTCTCCGCACTCGACGTCTGGCGCAAGCTGCAAAATCTCGGCCGCGTGGTCTTCGCGGACCTCGAAGCCGTGGAAACGCCCGACGACGCCACGGCGATCTTCCGTTTCGCCGCGCCGACGCCGTTCCAGCTGATCCGCAACGCCCTGCCGGCGCTGACTGCCGTGCTGCCGCGCCATCTCTATGCGGGGACGGACATCGCGACGAACCCGGCGAACGCGCGGCTCGTGGGCACCGGTCCTTTCCGCTTCGCCGAGCACCGGCCGGGCGAGTACTACCGGCTGGAGCGCAATCCAGCCTATCGCGAGGCCGGGCGTCCGTATGTCGATGGCATCGTCTACCGCGTGATGCCGGATCGCGCCGCGATCGCAGCGGCGCTCGAGGCCAACCAGATCCAGCTCAGTGCCTTCTCGGCGGTGCCGCTCAGCGATCTCGCGCGCATCGCCGCGGTTCCGGGCATCGCCGTGATCCCCGGCGGCTACGAGGGCATCACCTACCAGCTGACCGTGGAGATCAACCACCGGCGCCGCGAGTTGGCGGATGTCCGCGTGCGGCGCGCGATCGCCCATGCGATCGATCGGCGTTTCGTCGTCGATACGATCTTCCTGGGCTATGCGAAGCCGTCGAACGGACCGATCCCGGCCTTCGACACCCGGTTCCACGAGGCGGGGCTGGATATGCCCGGCTTCGATCCGGCGCGCGCCAACGCGCTGCTCGACGAGGCAGGCTATCCGCGCGGGGCCGGCGGCGTCCGGTTCCGGCTGCGGCTTCTGCCCGCGCCCTGGTTCGAGCAGACGCGCCAGATGGGCGATTATCTGCGCCAGGCGCTGCGCGCCATCGGCATCGATGCGCAGATCGTGGCCAACGACAGCGCGGCCCATACGCGTGCCGTCTACACGACGCATGATTTCGA
>CAIOSQ010000427.1 GCA_903860935.1 uncultured Rhodospirillales bacterium
CGCGTGGCGCGCTCGAAGATCTCGGAACCCGCCGCGATCGCGCGGCCCATGCGGGTATACGAGGCCGGGACGAAGGGATGGCTGAAGACATGCCCGAGCGTCTCTGCCATCAGGCGCGCGGGCGAGACCATGGCGGTATGCAGATCGAAGAAATGATAGAGCACGACAACCCCTTTGTGTGATCCCTCAACCGCTCCCCGGGGCGGAGATTAACGCCGAACCGGCCGCGAAGGCGAGAGTCCGGTCGTGTCGCGCCCGATCGCGTTTCAGAGGGCCCGCCGCATCAGGCGCGTCGCGCCATCCACCGGCGCGTCGGGATTGAACGTGCCGACGAAGCGCCCCGACCGATCCATCACGTAGACGAATCCGGAATGGTCGACGAGGTAGTTCGGGTTGGTCTCCGGATCGCCGTTGATGCGGTAATAGACGCGGTAGGCGCGCGCCACGGCCGCGATCTCCGCCTCGCTGCCGGTCAGGCCGAGGATACGCGGCGAGACATGCGTGACGTAGTCCTTGAGCAGCGCCGGGGTGTCGCGACGCGGATCGACCGACACGAACAGGGCCTGTACCGCGTCCGCGTCGGGGCCCAGCGCGTCGAGCACCTCGGACATGCGCGCGAGCGCCGTCGGACAGATGTCGGGGCAATGGGTGAAGCCGAAGAACACGGCCATCGCGCGGCCGCGGAAATCGGTGTCGCGCACCCGCCGGCCGTCATGGTCGGTGAGGACGAAGGCGCCGCCGACCTGCGGCGGGGCGACGATCTGGAGGCGTTCGATGCCCAACGCGATGACCGCGCCGGCGATCACGGCGCCGAGTACGAGCAGTAGTCTCCGTGTCCGGCTCTTCGCCGGTCCGGTGCCGGCGCGTGGCCGGGGAATCGCCATGGGCGAGGTCAGCTCCGCGGCTGGTCGCGGTAGCGCCGCCAGCCCTGGCGCTCCATGCAGTCGCGATAGACCGTGCCGCCGGCGGAACCGGCGTTGCGCTCGCCGGCCATCGGCTCGTCGCCGCGACCGCGATCGAGCGCGTAGCCATAGCCCTGGGCATCCCGTGCGCAGCGCCGCTGCGCCTGGCGCAGATCCTCGTCGTCGGCGCCTTCCTTGTGCCAGACCAGGGTCGGCGCGCAGGCTCCGAGCAGGGCGAGGAGCGCGAGGGCGGGCAGGACGCGTCGCTTCATGGGGGCCTTGATAGGCGTTCTGCGGTTTCCGGCCAAGAGAGGAATCGTCGCTGCGCCGACGGGCGGGGCGCGCGCAACGGTCTGGTTGCGGCGAGGACGGGTGGGGTCGACAATGGCGGCGACGGATCCGGGGCGGGGGGCGACGGGTGACCTGGGTGGTGGTTGCGATCTTCGTCCTCGCCTATGCGGGGCTCGCGCTTGGCCGCCTGCCGGGGCTCGCGGTCGATCGCAGCGGGATCGCCGTGATCGCCGCGGTCGCGCTCGCGGCGATCGGTGCCGTGCGGCCCGCGGAGATCGCGGCGGCGATCCATTTCCCGACGCTGGTCCTGCTCTTCGCGCTGATGATCCTGTCGGACCGGTTCGCCGCCGCCGGGGTCCATGCGTATCTCGCGGCGCGCGTGGCCGCGGCCGCGGGATCGCCGACGCGCCTTCTGATCCTCACGACGATGGTCGCCGGCGGCCTGTCGGCCGTGCTGGTCAACGACATCGTCGTCTTTGTCATGGCGCCGCTGCTGGTGGGCGGACTACGGGCGCGTGGTCTGGATCCGCGCCCGTTCCTTGCCGCGCTTGCAGGTGCCGCCAATGCCGGATCGGCGGCCACGATCGTGGGCAACCCGCAGAACATCGTGATCGGCCAGGTCGGCGGGCTCGATTTCCTCGACTTCGTCCTCGCCTGCGGACCACCCGCCATCGGCGCGCTCGCGATCGTGGTCGTCGTGGTCCGGGTCGTCTGGCGCGCGGAATTGGCCGCGCCGTCCGTCGCCACCGCCGCGCCACCGCCGCCGGTCGCGCGCGGCCCGGCGCGCAAGGCCGCGATCGCGGCGCTCGTCCTGCTCGTGCTGTTCTTCGCGCCGGTGCCCCGGGACCTCGCCGCGCTGGTGGTCGCCGCCGCGCTGCTGCTGAGCCGGCGCTTCGCCAGCCGCGAGATGCTCGCGGCGGTGGACTGGCCGCTGCTGGCGCTGTTCGCGTCCCTGTTCGTCATCAACGCGGCGCTGGCCCAGACCGGGATCACGCGCGCCGGCCTCGACTGGCTCGCGGCGCAGGGGCTCGGCTTCGACACGCTGCGCACGATGCTGCCCGGGGCCCTGCTGGCCTCGAACGGCATCGGCAACGTCCCGGCCGTCATCCTGCTGCTGGCGGCGGAGCCGAACTGGAGCCCCGGCGTGCTCCAGGCGCTGGCGCTGACGACCACGCTTGCCGGGAATTTCTTCCTGGTCGGCAGCATCGCGAACCTTATCGTCGCCGAGCGTGCCGCCGCCGCCGGGGTGGTGTTCGGGTTCGCCGACCACGCCAGGGCCGGGGTGCCGATGACCTTGGCCTCGCTGGCGCTGGCCGCGGCCTGGCTCGTGGGTACCGGCCGTATCGGCTTGTGAACCGGGGCTCGCGGACCCGAAAGTAGCCGGACGACCCCTCCCCGGCGCGATCCGGA
>CAIOSQ010000428.1 GCA_903860935.1 uncultured Rhodospirillales bacterium
CTTCCTGGCAGCTCCTTTCATCGGTCTGGTCTACGCAGTGTTGCTGCCCTTCGTCGGTATCGCCATGCTGCTGATCGGAACGGTGACCGGCGGGGTCAGCGACATGCTGACCGAACCGGGCGGGGCCATGGGCCTGCTCGTCCTGGTCTCGGTGTGGAAGCGCATCGGCTACGCCGTCATCGTGCTCCTTGCCGGCCTCAAGAGCATCCCCGACGAGCTCGAGGAGGCCGCGCGCATCGACGGGGCGAGCGCCTGGCAGATCTTCCGTCGCATAACGCTGCCGCTGATGAAGACGCCGCTCCTCCTCGTCGCGGTCGTCCTGACCTTGTCGAACATCAATACGGTCGAAACGCCGCTGATCCTGACGGGCGGCGGCCCGCGCGACGCCACGCGCATCCTCGCTATCGACGTCTACGAGCGCGCCTTCGCGGTATTCGACCTCGGTACGGCGACCGCGCTCGCGCTCGTGATGTTCGCCGGTAACATCCTGCTCGTACTCGCCTATGTCCGGCTTTCGCGGTGGAAGGCATGAGCGCGCCCGGATCCCGTCATGCGCTCGGCCGCTCGGCGCGCGCCGCCGTCACGGCGCTGATGTGCCTGCTGGTCGTCGCGAACCTTCTGCCGCTGTTGTGGGGCGTTCTGACGTCGTTCAAGGCGGACGCCGACCTGTTCCGGTTCCCGCCCACGTTCTTCGACTTCGCGCCGACGCTCGACCACTACGAGCGCGTGATCGTCAGCGGCTTCCTCGGCAGCATGGGCACGACCGTGTTCTACGCGGCCGTCACGGTCGGGGCGACGCTCGCGCTGGCGTTGCCTGCCGCCTATGCCTTCGACCGCTTCGAGTTCCCGTTCCGCCAGGGCCTGTTCATGCTCGTGGTCGCCAGCATTCCGCTGTCGCTCGGCGCTGCGGCGCTGCTGATCCCGAACTACGTCTATTTCGTCGGCATCGGCCTTACCAACACGTGGTTCGTCTTGCCGCTGATCTACACCGCGCACCAGCTCCCGATGGCGATCTGGATCATCAAGGGCGTGATCGAAAGCATCCCCCGCGAGCTCGACGAGGCGACCATCGTCGACGGCGGCACGCATCTCGACGTCCTGCGCCACGTGATGCTGCCGCTCGCACGCCCCGCGATGGGGGCTGCCGGCGTGCTCGCGTTCGTCGGCTCGTGGAACGAGTTCGTCGCCGGCTCGGTGATGGTCGACTCGCCCGCCCTCAAGCCGGTGCAGCCGATGATCTACAGTTTCATCGGCTTCTTCGGCCGCGAATGGGGGCCGCTGACGGCCTCGGCGACGCTCGCGATCGTGCCGATCCTGATCGCCTTCGCGCTGCTGGGCCACCACATCGTGGCCGGCCTCACCAAGGGTGCGGTGAAGGGCTGACGCGATGGACGCGATCGCAGCGGGCGGCTGGGACGTCGTGATCGTCGGCGGCGGGAGTGCCGGCTGCGTGCTCGCGTCGCGCCTGTCGGAAGACCCGGGACGGCGCGTGCTGCTCGTCGAGGCCGGTCGGGACGTGAAGCCGGGCGAGGAAGGCGGGGCACTCCTCGACATGTATCCCGGCCGCGCGGCGTTCGACCCCGCCAACCACTGGCCGCGCGTGGCCGCGCACTTCGCGCCGATCGGCCACAACGCGCCGGAACGGCCGCCCGCGCGCCACTACGAGCAGGCGCGCCTGCTCGGCGGCGGATCGAGCATCAACGGCCAGGTCGCCAACCGCGGCACGCCCGCCGACTACGACGAATGGGCCGCCCTCGGCGCATCGGGCTGGGACTGGCAGGGCGTGCTGCCGTACTTCCGCAAGCTGGAACGCGATCTCGATTTCGACGGGCCGCTGCACGGATCCGACGGACCGATCCCGATCCACCGCATCCCGCGCGAACGCTGGCCGCGTTTCTCGACCGCGACGGGCGAAGCGCTCGACGCGCTCGGCTTCCGCGACACCGGCGACCAGAACGGCGTTTTCGAGGACGGGTGGTTTCCGCAGACGCTTTCCAACGACGGCAAAAACCGCGTTTCGGCGACGCGCGGCTACCTCGACGCGGCGGTCCGCGCGCGCCCGAACCTCGCGATCCTGGCCGGCGCGCAGGTCGATGCACTCGTCGCCGAAGGTGCGCGGATCACCGGCGTCGAAGCGTCGAAGGACGGGCGGACGATCCGCATCCCGGCTCGCCGTACGGTCGTTGCGGCAGGCGCCATCCACTCGCCGGCCCTGCTGCTGCGCGCCGGCATCGGTCCCGGGGGCGATCTCGCGCGACTCGGCATCGACGTGCGCGCCGACCGCCCCGGCGTCGGGCGGAACCTGCAGGAGCATCCGGGCATCTCGGTCTCGGCGTTCGTCCGACCCGAGGCGCGGTTGGGCGACACGACGCGCCGGCACATCCACCTCGCCTTGCGCTACAGCTCGGGTCTGCCCGGCGGCACGACCTCGGACATGTACCTGATGGCGGCCGCGCGTTCGGCGTGGCATCCGCTGGGCACGCGCATCGGCACCTTCGTGGCATGGATCAACAAGCCGCATTCGCGCGGCCGCGTCGTGCTCGACGAAGGCGATCCGCGTCGGCCGGCGGTCGCGCAGTTCGAGTTCCTCGCCGATCCGCGCGACGCCGCCCGCCTGTTCGAGTCCGTGCGCTTCATGGCGACCCTGGCCGCGACGCCGCCGCTGGCGCGATACCTGTCGGACGTCTCGCCGTCGAGCTACACGGGCTTTGCGAAGGCGCTGGGGCAGCAGACCTTGCGCAACTGGCTGATCACGGCCTCGACGGCCCTCGCGATCGACCTCGTCCCGGGGTTGCGCAAGGCCGCCTTCGCGCGCTTCGTGGCGGGCGGCATCGCGCTCGGCGACCTCGTCGCCGACGACGATGCGCTCGAAGCCTATGTGCGCGCGCGCGTCTTCGGCCAGTGGCATCCCTGCGGCACCTGCCGGATGGGGCCCGCGGCCGACCGCGATGCGGTCGTCGATCCGGCCGACGCGCGCGTCCACGGCGTCGCGGGCCTGCACGTGGTCGACGCCTCGGTGATGCCGACCGTGCCGCGCGCCAACCTCAACATTCCGGTCCTGATGCTCGCCGAAAAGCTCGCCGACGGGCTGGCAGCTTCCGAGCGCCGCGGCTGACCTCGCTCCCAGACACAAACGGGAGCCCGCCGGCGCGGCGGCGCAGGGCCCGGTCGTCGATCTGCATCCGGACCTGCCGGCGCGCTATGCGCGGCTGGTCGCGACGATCGACCGGATCGCGGCGGCCGAGCCCGAAGTCCGAGAGGCGGCCGGCCGGGAACTGGTGCTCAATATGGAGGTTTCACCGTAAGCGTCGTCCCGGCACCCTCCGTGAGCCCGGTTGACTTGGTGGGCTCTTTGGCTTGGTCGATGATTTCGGCTCGCGGCAACACCCCGGGTTACGCTTGGCGCCCGTTCGCTCAGAACATCAGCCCGCGATCTGCCCGGCCTTCCACGCCCAGGGCAGCAGTTCCGTGATGGCGCCGATCTTGTGGCCGGCTGCGATGCGCGAGAGGGTGTCCGTGAGCCAGGCCTGCGGATCAACGTC
>CAIOSQ010000429.1 GCA_903860935.1 uncultured Rhodospirillales bacterium
GATCCGCGAGGAACCCTATGTCGAGGCCGCGATCGCGGTCGGGACGCCGACGCCGCTGATCTTGATCCGGCACGTGTTGCCGAACACGATCGCGCCGCTGATTGTCCAGGGAACCTATATTTGCGCCTCGGCTATGCTGGTCGAGGCGATCTTGTCCTTTCTCGGGATCGGGATCCCGCCGCAGACGCCGAGCTGGGGCAACATCATGGCGGAGGGGCGGACGCTGTTCCGCGTCGCGCCGCACAACATCCTGTTTCCCGGCATCTTTCTCGCGGTCACGGTGCTTGCCGTGAACGTCCTCGGCGACGGGTTGCGCGACACGCTCGATCCGCGTCTGAGCAAGCGGGTCTAGGATGATGGGCGTCGCAACCGGTCCCGTCCTCGAAATCTCCGGGCTCGCGATCGGCCTTCCTGCGGGCGGGGACCGGGCGCGCGCGGCCGACGGCGTCGACCTCTCGGTCGGCGCCGGCGAGATCGTCTGCCTCGTCGGCGAATCGGGATCCGGCAAGTCGGTGATCGCGCATGCGGTGCTCGGCCTGCTGCCGCGGACGCTGCGCCGCGAGGGCGGGACGATCCGCCTGAACGGCGAGGATCTGCTCGGCGCATCGCCCGAGCGGCTGCGTGCGCTGCGTTGCACGC
Source organism: uncultured Rhodospirillales bacterium (assembly GCA_903860935.1). GTDB lineage: Bacteria > Pseudomonadota > Alphaproteobacteria > CACIAM-22H2 > CACIAM-22H2 > CAIOSQ01. The sequence goes on from CAIOSQ010000429.1 coordinate 640, forward strand.
GCATGTCGATGATCTTCCAGGAGCCGATGACTGCGCTCAACCCGGTTATGACCTGTGGCTGGCAGATCGAGGAGGTGTTGCGCGAGCATTCCAGCCTGGACAAGGCGCAGCGCCGGGCGCGGATCCTGGACATCATGGGGCAGGTCCGGCTGCCGGATCCCGAGCGGCTGATCGACGCCTATCCGCATCAGCTTTCGGGTGGTCAGCGCCAGCGCATCATGATCGCGATGGCGTTGATCCTTGAACCGGTGCTGCTGATCGCCGATGAGCCGACGACCGCGCTCGACGTCACGACCCAGGCCCAGATCCTGTCGCTGATCCGCGACCTCCAGCGCCAGCGCGGCACCGGCGTCCTGTTCATCACCCATGATTTCGGGGTCGTTGCGGAGATCGCCGACCGCGTCGCTGTGCTCCAGCACGGCAAGCTGGTCGAGGTCGGCGCCGCCGATCAGGTCCTCGGTGCCCCGGTCCATCCCTATACGCGCATGCTGGTCGCGGCCGTTCCGGGCATGGAGCCACGGCATCGCGACGCGCTGCCCGCCGGACCACCCGTGCTGCGCACCACGGGGCTGGGCAAGACCTATCGCAGCGGCGGGTTTCTGCAACCGGAGCGGATCGTCGAGGCGGCGGCCGATGTCACGCTCTCGGTGCGGCGGGGCGAGACGCTCGGCATCGTCGGCGAGTCCGGATCGGGCAAGTCGACCGTGGCGCGATGCATCGCACGCCTGATCGACCCGACGGCGGGCACCATCCACCTCGACGAGGACGAGATCGGACGCATGGGGCGCTTCAGGCTGCGGCGCCATCGCAAGCGTGTCCAGATCGTCTTCCAGGACCCCTACCGGTCCCTGAACCCGCGGCGCAGCGTCGGCGCATCGATCATCGAGGGACCGATGAATTACGGCGTGCCGCGTCAGGTTGCCCTGGAACGCGCGCGCGATCTGATGCGGACGGTCAAGCTGGACCCGGC
>CAIOSQ010000430.1 GCA_903860935.1 uncultured Rhodospirillales bacterium
CGTTCGGATCGCCGGGTTCACCGAAAGAATCACGCCGCGTCGATCGATGGTGACGATGACCTCCGCGGTCGAATCGACGATGCCGCGCAGGCGCGACTCGACGCGCGCACGCTGCGCCTCCGCCTCGGATTGCCGGATGACCGCCGCCAGGACGACCGCGGCCGCCTCGAGATCAGCGACGAGATCCGGCCCATAGCCGGACGGCCGGTTGGCGAGCCCCACCATACCGGTCATCTGAGCGCCCTGCCCGCAGGCGAGGCCGAGGAAATGGCGCAGCGGCGGATGGCCGGCGGGACGGCCATGCGCGCGCGGATCGTTCGCGACGTCGTTCGACACCAGGGTCCTGCCCTCGGCGATCACGCGCCCGAACAGGGTGTCGAGATTGCGGAACTCCATGCCGTTGATCCGGCTCTCGTCGTAGAGCCGGCGGGTCGGCTCGTCCCAGGCGATGTTGGTGATCGCATGGGTGCGCAGGAACCGCCCGTTCGCGTCCTCGTGGATCGAGCCGATGAAACCATACGCGCTGCCGGTGATGCGGATGAGCATGGCGAGCGCGCGCTCCCACCACTCCGCGCCCGCGCCGGCCTTCTGGATGTATTCGCGCTGCAGTTCGGAGAGTTCCCGGTCAAGCATGGCGCCGAACGCGACGCGGTCCTCGACCGCGGCCTGCGCGGTGATGTCGCGCGCCGAGAATCCCAGCGCGCCGGCCGCGCCGCTCACCGAGGGCGCCAGCAGGCGATACGAACCATCCCTGGCGCGGACGCGGCAGGCGAGCGGTGGCGCGTCGCCGGCGGTACGGGACGGCATGTCGAGCAACGCCGTCAGAAGCGCCGCGTCGTCCGGATGGACGAAGGAGGCCAGCGGCTGGGCGCGCAATTCGTCGGGGCTCCAGCCAAGCACGCGTTCCCAGCTGGGGTTCACCTGGTCGAGATGAGCCCTGCCGTCGAGCGTGGCAAGGAGTTCGGGGCTCGCGTCGAACAGCGCCGAATATTGCCGCAGCCGTGCGTCGCGGCTCTCCGCGCTTGCCGGATCGGAGAGGCTGCAGCGCGCGTAGGCGAGCGCACCGATCCCGCTATGCGGGTCGATGTCGATGCGCAGCGCGCGCGCGGCCCCGGTCCGTGCGTGGACCTGGAACAGGAGATTATGCGCCGATCTCCGCTCGCGGATGGCGGCCGTGACCGCCTCTGCGACGGGCGCCGGCTCGATGAACAGCGTCGCGAAGGCGATATCCGGCTGCGCGCTCGGGTCGGCGATGCCGAGCAGGTCGACGGCCCGCCGGGACGCCCAGACCACGCTGCCGGACTCATCGACGAAGAGGACGGCCGCATCGGCGGCATCGAGCGCCGCCCGGAGCTCCGCGTCCTTGAGCCGGTCCAGGGTGCGATGGCGGATCAGGCTCGCCACGAGCCGGGCGGCGGCACGCAGGAAGCCGAGGTCTTCGGGCGTGAACCGGCGCGGCACATGGTCGATCGCGCAGAGCGTGCCGAGGGTCAGACCGGCCTCGGTGGCGAGCGGCATGCCGGCATAGGCGCGGACATGCGGCTGGCCCGCGACCAGCGGATTGTCGGCGAAGCGCGCATCGGCGGTGGCGTCCTCGACCACGAGAGGCGCGCCTTCGAACACGACGTGACCGCAAAACGAGACGTCGCGCGGAGTCTGGGTCGCGTCCAGACCGTGTCGCGACTTGAACCATTGGCGATCCCGGTCGACCAGCGACACGAGGCAGATCGGCACGCCCAGCCGCGCGGCGACGAGCGCGGTGATATCGTCGAACGCGGCGTCGGGCGCCGAGTCGAGCAGACCGCTCTCGTCCAGGGCGCGCTGCCTCGCCTCCTCGTTCGCCGGTATATCCGGGCGCTTCATGGTTGCAGGCCTCCCGCCCGGTCGTTGGTCTCCAGTTTTGCCCGCCCGCGACCGCGCGGGTTCCCCGGAACGAAGTCTAGACTGGAAACTGCACCGTCCGCGATCCGCAAGTTGCGGCGCAGATCGCGGCGCAACGCGGCGCCCGTCCGGACGGGGCGGAAACCACGCACGCCCGGTGCGCGCGGCTGCTAGAAATCGGCTCCCGGCCGCAGCGTGTGCGCCGGTGCCGCCCGGCGCGAAAGGACCTGCCATGCCAAATACCATTCTCGAGAACATTCGCCTGCCTGACGGGACGCAGGCGGCGATCGTGATCGCCGGCGGGCGTATCGCGACGATCGGCGCGGCACCCGCGGCCGGACCCGGCGATACGCGCATCGACGGCGGCGGCGCGCTCGCGCTGCCCGGGCTGGTCGAGGCGCACGCGCATCTCGACAAGACGCTGCTGGGCATGGGCTGGTACCGCAACGAGGTCGGGCCCCGGCTGATCGACAAGATCGACAACGAGCGCGTCCAGCGCCGCCGCCTCGGCATCGATCCCGGACGCCAGTCGGCGCGACAGGTCGTCCTGTCGCTGTCCAAGGGCTCGACGCATATCCGCACCCATGTCGACGTCGACACCGAGGTCGGGTTGTCCGGCATCGAAGGTCTGCTGGCGACGCGCGAACGCTACCGGGCGCAGTGCGACATCCAGATCGTCGCCTTCCCGCAGAGCGGCCTTCTCGTACGCAGCGGCACGCTGGAGCTGATGGAGGAGGCGATGCGCGCCGGCGCCGACATCGTCGGCGGGCTCGACCCCTGCGCCATCGACCGTGATCCCCGGGCGCATGTCGACGCGGTCTTCGCGCTGGCGCAGAAATTCGGCACAGGTGTGGATATCCATCTCCACGAGCCGGGTGAGCTCGGCGGGTTCTCCATGGAGCTGATCATCGACCGCACCCGCGCGTTGGGCATGCAGGGCCATGTCGTGATCAGCCACGCCTTCTGCCTCGGCATGCCGGACGCGGCCTATGTCGCGCAGCTGGTCGAGCAGCTCGCCGAGGCGCGCATCGCGATCATGAGCCACGGCGCGCCCTATCGGCCGGTGCCGTCCGTGAAGCAGCTCCGCGCGGCGGGCGTGACGCTGTGCTGTGGCTCTGACGGCATCCGCGACACCTGGGGTCCCTATGGGAATGCCGACATGCTGGAGCGCGCGATGATCGTCGGTCTGCGCAACAATCTGCGCCGCGACGACGAGGTCGAGCTCGCCGTCGACATGGTCACGCAGGGCGGCGCCACGGCGATGCGGCTCGTCGATTACGGGCTCGTGCCTGGCGCCTGGGCGGATATCGTTCTGGTCGACGCCGAGACGCCGGCCGATGCGGTGGTCAGCCGGCCGCCGCGCAGGCTGGTGCTCAAGCGCGGCGAAGTGGTTGCGCGCGACGGCGAGACCCTCGTCGCCGCGCCCTGAGCGCGCGCGCGGCGATCCGCCGCAGCACGGCGACGGCGACTGCCGCGGCCCCGAGGGTCCAGAGTCGTCCCCCACTGGCTTCGGGGTGCAAGACGTCTCTGGATCGCAGATATCTCCTCGCGCTCGCGGGTCTGGCGCTGCTGCTCGCCGGCTCCTGGCCGGTCGCGCGCGCGCTGCTGGGAACGGCCGTGGTCGTCGACCGCGTCGTACGCGCCGATCTCGTGCGCAGCGTGGTGGCGAGCGGCCATGTGGAGACCCCGTTCCGGGTCGAGATCGGCGCCCAGATCACCGGCACCGTCGCCGAGGTCCTGGCCGAGGAGGGGCAGCGCGTGACGCGTGGCCAGACGCTGGTGGCGATCGAAGCGCGCGAGCTGGAAGCGGCGCTGGTCCAAGCCGATGGCGCGGTCGCCCAGGCCGAGGCGCGGCTGCGCCAGCTGACCGAGCTGACGCTGCCCTCGGCACGCGAGACCCTGGCGCAGGCGCAGGCGGCACTGCGCAACGCCGAGGCGGCGCATCAGCGTGTCGCCGAGCTGGCCCGCAACGGCCACGCGGCGCGCGCCGCGCTCGACGAGGCACGCCGCGCCCACGACATCGCCCAGTCGCAGGTCGCGGCGGCACGGCTGCTCGTCTTCTCGGCATCGCCCGGCGGCAGCGACATCGTTCTCGCCGAGAGCCAGCGCGACCAGGCGCGCGCCGCGCGCGAGACGGCGCGTTCGCGGCTCGCCTATGCGAGCGTGGCCGCGCCGCGCGACGGCATCCTGATCGCCCGCGAGGTCGAGCGCGGCATGGTCGTGCAGCCCGGCCGCAGGCTCATGGCCCTCGCGCCCGACGGCGACATGCATCTGGTGCTTCAGATCGACGAGCGGAATCTGGGGCTGCTTGCCACCGGACAGCCGGCCTTGGCCTCGGCGGACGCCTATCCCGACCGGCGCTTCGCCGCGCATGTCGCACATGTCGGCGCGGCGATCGACATCGCGCGCGCATCGGTCGAAGTGAAACTGGTGGTGCCCGAGCCGCCGGCCTATCTGCGCCAGGACATGACGGTCTCCGTCGACATCGAGGTCGCGCGGCGACACGATGTACTGGTGCTTCCGGTCGCCGCGCTGCGCGACCCGCGCGGCCCGCAGCCCTGGGTGATGGGCGTGCGCGACGGGCGCGCGGCGCGGCTGCCGGTCCGCCTCGGGCTGCGCGGCGACGGCGCGGCCGAGATCCTCGACGGGATCGCGGAGGGCGAGGCCGCGATCCCCGTCGGTGCCGGCATCGCGGCCGGGCAGCGGATCAGACCGGTCGCGCGATGAACAGGCTGCTGCCCTTCGCGTGGATCACCGCGGTGCGCTTCCTGGGCGAGGGGCGGCTGCAGACATGGTTCATCGTCGGGGGCGTGGCGATCGGCGTCGGCGTGATCGTCTTCATGTCGGCGATGCTCGCGGGGCTCGAGCGCAACTTCCTCAGGCGCGTTCTCGCCGCACAGGCGCAGATCCAGCTGCTGCCTCCCGAACAGGTCGCGCGACCGTTGCGCGGCGGCGACGGCGTGGTCACGGATCCGGTCGTGCAACGGCCGGCGCAGCGCCTCGCGTCGATCGACCAGTGGCGCAGGATCGCGGAGCTCCTGCGCACTATGCCCGGTATCGACACGGTCTCGCCGACCGCGGCCGGCTCGGTACTGGCGATGCGCGGCGAGACGAGCCGTTCGGCGAGCATGACCGGGATCGATCCGCAGACATATTTCCGCATCGTGGCGATACCGGACTTCGTCGTCGCCGGCACGGCGCGGCTGACCAGCGAGGACATCGTGGTCGGCATCGAGCTCGCCCGCGAGCTCGGCGCGGCGGTCGGCGACCGCATCGACCTGCGCGCCGCGTCGGGCGCCGTGCGCAGCCTGCGCGTCGCCGGTCTGCTGGATTTCGGCAACAAGGGGGCGAACCAGCGCGTCGCCTTCGTGGCCTTGCGCACGGCGCAGTCGCTGATGGGGCTGATCGGCGGCGTGACCGCGATCGACATCGCGGTCCACGACGTCTTCGCCGCCGAGGAGATCGCCCGGCGGATCGCGGCGGCGCACGACGTCCGGGCTGAAAGCTGGATCGCGACCAACGCGCAGTTCTTCGCGGCGATGCGCGCGCAGATCGCCACCAACACGCTGATCCGCGTCTTCGTCGGTCTGTCGGTCGCCTTCGGCATCGCCGCCGTCCTGGTCGTATCGGTGATCCAGCGCTCGCGCGACATCGGGATCCTGCGGGCGATGGGAACGCGCCGCGGCCAGATCCTGCGCGTCTTCCTGATCCAGGGCGGGATACTGGGCTTCGCAGGCTCGCTGCTGGGCGCCGCGCTCGGTACCGCCGCGCTGGTCTGGTGGCATGCGGTGGCGCGCCAGGCGGATGGCGGCGAACTCTTCCCGCTGGTCATCGAGGCGCGGCTCTTCGCGGCCACCGCGCTGCTCGCGACGGCGACGGGCGTGCTGGCCGCCGCGGCGCCGGCGTTGCGCGCGGCGCGGCTCGACCCGGTGGTGGCGATCCGTGGCTGAGGACGTGCTGCGGCTGGAGCGACTGGGAAAATCCTATCGCACCGGCACGCCGGCCGAGACGCGCGTCCTGCACGACATCGATTTCGCGCTGCGCCACGGCGAGTTCGTGGCGCTGATGGGGCCGTCGGGGTCGGGCAAGAGTACGCTGCTCAACATCGTCGGGCTGCTCGATCGGCCAAGCTCGGGGCGCGTGCTGATCGATGGCGTCGACACCGGCACGCTCGACGAGCGTGCGCTGACGATGCTGCGCGGACGCAAGATCGGCTTCGTCTTCCAGAGCCATCTGCTGCTGTCGGCCTTCACGGCGCTGGAGAACGTCATGCTGCCCGCGGTGGCGGAGCGCGGCTTCGCCTCCGCGGCGATCGAGGCGCGGGCGCGCGCGCTGCTCCGCCGCGTCGGTCTCGATGCCGTCGCCGACAATCTCGCGCCGCACATGTCGGGCGGCCAGCAGCAGCGTGTCGCGGTGGCCCGCGCGCTTGCCCTGTCGCCCGAGTTGGTCCTGGCCGACGAACCGACCGGAAATCTGGACAGCCACTCGGCCGACGAGGTCTTCGCGCTGCTGCGCGACATCAACCGCGAGCAGGGGACCAGCTTCCTCCTGGTGACGCATAATCTCGACCTCGCCCGGCGCTGCGACCGCATCGTGCGCGTCGTCGACGGCCGGATCGTCGACGGCGCCCGATAGCGGTGACCGGACCGCGCCTGGCCCGGCCGCGGCGTCACGTCGCGCTGTAGCCGCCGTCCACGGGAATCGTGGCGCCGTTGACGAAGCGCGCGGCCGGCGAGGCGAGGAAGAGGGCGGTACCGGCGAGTTCCATCGGGTCGGCCCAGCGCTTGGCGGGCAGGCGGGCCATGACCCGGGCGTTGAAGTCCGGGTTCTCGCGGCCGCGGCGGCTGATCTGGGTGTTGATCCAGCCCGGCGCGATCGCGTTCACGCGGATGCCGTCCTCGGCGAAGGCCTGGGCGAGCGAGCGGGTCAGCCCGACGATCGCCGTCTTCGCGGCCGTGTAGGCCGGCAGATGCGGCGCGCCGAAATAGGAATAGATCGAGCCGATATGGATGATCGAACCGCCGCTTGCCTTGAGATGCGGGCGGAAGGCGGTGGCCAGACGCATCGCGCCGAAGAGATGGATGTCGACGATGTCCCTGAACCCGTCCATCCGCCATTCCGCGTCGCGATCGAGCCGACCGGCGCAATGGATCAGCACGTCGAGCTTCGCGATCCGCCCCGCCAGCGCCGCGCAGGCCGCGTCGTCACGCACATCGAGCGCCACGAAATCGATCCCGTCCGGCAGCGGTGCGGCGGGCGGCGCGACATCGGTGACCGTCGCGGTGGCGCCCTTGGCGACGAAGGCGCGGGCGAAGGCCCCGCCGATGCCGCCGGTCCCGCCGGTGATCAGCACATGCAACCCGGCCACCGAGAAATCCGGCAGCGCACCGTGATCCGTCATCGTTCGCTCTCCCTCATGTCAGGACGCGCCCGGATGCCGGAGCGCACGGCCTCATGCGGCGCCGAGATAGGGCGCGAGATTGCGCCGGATCCGCTCCAGCGGCGTCTCGTGTGCCGTGCCCGACGGCGGCGCGAAGACCGCGCCGGTGATGCGTTCGTAGGCGTCGATGTAGACGCGCGCGGTGGCGAGCACGACCTCCTCCGGGATCTCGGGGATCGGGTCGCGATAGGGATCGCAGCGCGCGGCCACCCAGCTGCGCAGCACATCCTTGTCGAAGCTGTCGGGCCGCTCGCCCGCCGCGAAACGCGCCGGATATGTCGCGGCGAACCACCAGCGGCTCGAATCCGGCGTGTGGATCTCGTCGGCGAGCACGATCCGTCCCTCCGGATCGAGACCGAACTCGTATTTGGTGTCGGCGAGGATGAGCCCGCGCGCCGCCGCCATCTCCTGACCACGCGCGAACAGGGCCAGCGCATGGGCGCGCGTCGTCTCCCACTGATCGCGCGTCAGAAGGCCGCGCGACAGAATCTCGGCGGGGGTCAGCGGCTCGTCATGGCCGCCATCGAAGGCCTTGGTCGTCGGCGTCACGATCGGCGCCGGCAGCTTCTCGTTGGCGCGCATCCCGTCAGGAAAGAAATGGCCGTACATCATGCGCGCGCCGGCCTTGTACATCGTCAGGATCGAGGTCCCCGTGGTGCCGGCCAGATAGCCGCGCACCACGATCTCGACCGGCAGGATGTCGAGACGCCGCGCCACGACGACGTTGGGGTCGGGATAGTCGAGGACGTGGTTGGCGCAGATGTCGCGCGTCGCCTCGAACCAGAACCGCGCGGTCTGGGTCAGGACCATGCCCTTCCAGGGGATCGCCGCGAGGATACGATCGAAGGCGCTGATGCGGTCGCTGGCGACGATGATCCTCCGCCCGTCCGGCAGGTCATAATTGTCACGGACCTTGCCGCGGTAGCGGCCGGGCAGTTCGGGAATGTCTGCCTCGGGCAGGATCGAGCGGCGGTCGGCGCGCAGGTCGAAGCTCATCGCGTTCCACTATCCCGGCCGCTCCCCGCGCGCAAGCTGGCCCTGGCATGGATATTGCGTTTTACTGCCCCAGTTCATTGTCCGGAGGCAGAACATGACCTGGTCCATCGTCGCCCATGACCGCGAGACCGGAGAAATCGGGATCGGGGTCGCCACGCGGTTCTTTGCGGTCGGCGCCATCGTGCCGCATGTCGAGCCGGGCGTCGGCGCCATCGCGACCCAGGCGCTGGTCAATCCATTCTACGGCATCGACGGGCTGAAGCTGCTGCGCGCGGGGCTTCCGGCGGCGGAGACCATGGCGCGGCTGCTGGAACTCGACGCGGGGCGCGACGTGCGGCAGGTGCACATGATCGATGCACAAGGGCGCGGCATCGCCCATACAGGCGGCAGCTGCGTCGACTGGGCCGGGCATGTCGTCGGCGAGGGGTTCTCGGTCGCCGGCAACATGCTGGCCGGTCCGCAGGTGGTCCAGGCCACTGCCGAGGCCTTCGCCGGCGCGCGCGGCAAGCCACTCGCGGAGCGCTTCCTGATCGCGCTGGAGGCGGGCGAGGCGGTCGGCGGCGACAAGCGCGGCAAGCAGTCGGCGGCGATCCGCGTCCATACCACCGAGCCCTGGCCCGCCCTCGACATCCGGGTCGACGACCACCCCGATCCGCTGCCCGAGCTGCGTCGGCTCCATGCCGCCAGCCAGGAGCGCTGGGCGATCTTCCGGCGCTTCATGGCCACGCGCATGAACTACGCAGGGACCACCGACCGCGCGACGATCAACGCGGCGATCGAGGCGGCGGCTGCGAAGACATGACGTCGCTGCTCGAGATCCGCGACCTCAAGACGTGGTTCGACGGCGACGGCGGCACCTATCGCGCCGTCGACGGGATCTCGTTCTCCCTCGAGGCCGGGCGCACGCTCGGCATCGTCGGCGAATCCGGCTGCGGCAAGTCGGTGACCTCGCTCTCGATCATGGGGCTGGTGCCGCAACCGCCAGGGCGCATCGCCGGCGGCGAGATCCTGTTCGAGGGCGTCGACCTCCTGAAGCTCGACGCCGCCGCGCTGCGCGACCTGCGCGGCGCGCGCATGGCGATGATCTTCCAGGAGCCGATGACGAGCCTCAACCCGGCCTACACGGTCGGCAACCAGATCGTCGAAGGCATCCTGCGCCACCTGCCGGTCGACCGGGCCGCGGCGCGCGCCAAGGCGATCGAGATGCTGCGCCTCGTGCGGATCCCCGCGCCCGAGCAGCGCTTCGACGAGTATCCGCACAAGCTGTCCGGCGGCATGCGCCAGCGCGCGATGATCGCCATGGCGCTGGCCTGCGGGCCCCGGCTGCTGATCGCGGACGAGCCGACGACGGCGCTGGACGTCACCATCCAGGCCCAGATCCTCGACCTGCTGCGCCGCCTGCGCGAGGAGACGGGGACCGCGATCATCCTGATCACCCATGACCTCGGCGTGATCGCCGAACTCGCCGACGACGTCGTCGTCATGTATGCGGGCCAGATCGTCGAGCGCGCGCCGGTGAAGCGCCTCTTCGAGGCCGCGCAGCACCCCTACACGATCGGCCTGCTCGGCGCGATTCCGGAACTCGATCGCCGACGCGCGCGGCTCGCCACGATCGAGGGCACGGTGCCGGATCTGAGCGCCGCGCTCGTCGGCTGCCGCTTCGCGCCGCGCTGCCCCTTCGCGGAGCCGCGCTGCCGCGCCGAGGCGCCGACGCTGCGTGCCGTCGAGCCCGGCCACGAGGCCGCGTGCTGGCGCGCCCCGCTCGGAGACGATGCATGACCGCGCCAGCCCCGATCCTGGTCGCGCGCGGCCTCGTCAAGCATTTCCCCGTTCGCAAGGGCCTGTTCGGTCGCGTCGCCGCACAGGTCAAGGCGGTCGATGGCGTGTCGCTGGAGATCGCGCCGGGCGAGACGCTGGCCCTGGTCGGCGAATCCGGCTGCGGGAAATCGACCCTGGGCCGCATGCTGCTGCGGCTCATCGACCCGACCTCCGGCACCGTATCCTTCATGGGCGAGGACCTTACGCGACTGGACGAGGCCGAGATGCGCGCGCGCCGCCGCCATCTCCAGATCGTCTTCCAGGATCCCTATGCCTCGCTCAATCCGCGCATGACGGTCGCGGACATCGTCGGCGAGCCACTCAAGCTCCATGCCATCGTGCCGGCCGCCGATCGCGCGGCGCGCATCGCGGAACTGCTGTCGCTGGTGGGCTTGCGGCCGGAGCACGCGCAGCGCTACCCGCACGAATTCTCCGGTGGCCAGCGCCAGCGCATCGGCATCGCCCGCGCGCTCGCCGCCGAACCGAAGCTGATCGTCGGCGACGAGCCGGTCTCGGCGCTCGACGTCTCCGTGCAGGCGCAGGTCATCAACCTGCTCAAGGACCTGCAGGCGCGGCTCGGCCTCGCGCTGGTGCTGATCGCCCACGACCTGTCGGTGGTGAAGCATGTCGCGACGCGCGTCGCGGTCATGTATCTCGGCCGCATCGTCGAGGAGGGTCCCGCGGAGGAGATCTTCGCGGCCCCCCGCCATCCCTATACCCAGGCGCTGGTCGCCGCGATCCCGCGCCCCGATCCGTCGGCGCCGCGCCGCGCGCTGCTGCTGGACGGCGACGTGCCGAGCCCGATCGATCCGCCGCCGGGCTGCCGCTTCCATACGCGCTGCCCGCACGCGCGGCCGCGCTGCCGGACGGAGGACCCGCCGCTGATCGGCGCGCCGCGGGCGACCGCCTGCCATGTCTGGACCGAGATCTCCGCGGACCTGCCGGCGCCACGTCCGCCCGGCCCGGGCCGCGCGCGGCTCGAGCGGCTGCAGCGCCGCTTCGCCGAGCCCGGGCTTGCGCCGGGCTGATCGTGCGCCACCCTTCAACGAGCCTTCCCAGGAGACACGCCCCATGACCCAGTCCCTCGCCGCCAGGATTTTCGGCGTCGGTGTCCTCGCCGCCGCCGCATTCGCGGTCCCGGCCGGTGCGCAGACGCTGCGCATCGGCCTCGCCGAGGATCCGGACGGGCTCGATCCGACGACGGCGCGCACCTTCGTCGGCCGCATCGTCTTCGCCTCGCTGTGCGACAAGCTCTTCGACATCGACGCGAAGCTGAATGTCGTGCCGCAGCTGGCGACGACGCATGCCTGGAGCGCCGACGGCAAGGAGCTGACCATCGCGCTGCGCGACGGCGTGCGCTTCCACGACGGCGAGAAGATGGACGCCGCCGCGGTCAAATACTCGCTCGACCGGCATCTGAAGATGCAGGGCTCGTTCCGCCGCGCCGAGATCTCGGTGGTGCAGTCCGTGGATGTGATCGACCCGCTGACGGTCAAGCTGACGCTCGCGGCGCCCTTCTCGCCGCTGATCGCGGCGCTCACCGACCGGGCCGGCATGATCGTCAGCCCCAAGGCCGCCGAGGCGTCGGGCGCGCAATTCGCCAACAAGCCCGTCTGCGCCGGGCCCTTCCGCTTCGTCGAGCGCGTGGCCCAGGACCGTATCGTCCTGGAGCGCTTCGCCGACTACTGGGACAAGGGACGCATCCATGTCGAGAAGGTCGTGTTCCAGCCGATCCCCGACTCGACCGTCCGCCTTGCCAACCTCCAGGCCGGCGGGCTCGAGCTGATCGAGCGCGTGCAGCCGACCGACATTCCGCAGATCAAGCGCAACGCGCGGCTTGCCCTGTCGCTCTCCGACGAGCTCGGCTACCAGGGCCTGACGCTCAACGTCGCGAACGGCGAGCGCGCCAAGGGCGCCATCGGCGACCGGCGCGTGCGCGAGGCGCTGGAGCTGTCGATCGACCGCACGATCATCAACCAGGTCGTCTACAACGGCGACTACGTGCCGACCGCGCAGCCGATCCCGCCGGCCAATCCCTACCACATGGCGGCCGTGAAGCCCGGCGAGCGCAACGTCGAGCGCGCGAAGCAGCTGCTGCGCGAGGCGGGCCATCCGACGCCCGTCATCGAGCTGATGATCCCGAACAATCCCGAGCTGCGGCAGATCGGCGAGATCATGCAGGCGATGGTCAAGGACGCCGGCATCGACCTCAGGCTGCGCGCGACCGAATTCGCGACCTCGCTCAACGCCGCCGAGAAGGGCGATTTCGACGCCTATATCCTCGGCTGGTCCGGTCGCGTCGATCCCGACGGCAACATCTATTCCTTCTGGAAGACCGGCGGGCCGCTCAACTACTCCAAGCTTTCCAATCCCGATGTCGACCGGCTGATCGATCAGGCGCGGCTGGTCAACGACCTCGGCGAGCGGCGCAAGCTCTACGAGCAGGCGATGGCTATCGTGCGCGCCGAGCGCTCCGTCGTCTATCTCTGGCATCGCAAGAACGTCGTCGCGCATAGCGCGCGGATCTCCGGGCTCGCGGCGGTTCCCGACGGAATCCTGCGATTCCAGGACGTCAGGCTGGCGAATTGAGGGGGGCAAGGACGATGCGAACCGGATTGCGTGCCGCGCTCGCCGCGGCCCTGCTGCTCTCCTCGGCCGCCTCGGCGCAGACGCTGCGCATCGGGCTGCGCGAGGATCCCGACGTTCTCGACCCGACGCTGGCGCGCACCTATGTCGGTCGCATCGTCTTCGCGTCGCTGTGCGACAAGCTGTTCGACATCGACGCGCAGCTGCGCGTCGTGCCGCAACTCGCGACCGGCTACGAATGGAGCGCCGACAGCAAGGCGCTGACGATCAAGCTGCGCGACGGCGTGCGCTTCCACGACGGCGAGATCCTGGATGCCGCCGCGGCCAAGCTCTCGCTCGACCGTCACCTGACGCTGCAGGGCTCGTTCCGTCGCTCCGAGATCAACGTGGTGCAGTCGGTCGTCGTGGTCGATCCGCTGACCATCCGGCTCGAGCTTTCGGTGCCGTTCGCGCCGCTCATCGCACAGCTCACCGATCGCGCGGGCATGATCATGAGCCCGAAGGCGCTGCGCGAAGCGGGCGCGCAGTTCGGCACGAAGCCGGTCTGCGCCGGGCCTTTCCGCTTCGTCGAGCGCGTGGCCCAGGACCGCATCGTGCTGGAGCGCTTCGAAGGCTACTGGGATCGCGCCAACATCCATGTCGAGAAGGTCGTATTCCAGCCGATCCCCGACACCACGGTGCTGCTCGCCAATCTCCAGGCCGGGCAGCTCGACCTTGTCGAGCGCGTCAATCCGACCGACGGCGCCGCCATCCGCCGCGACCGGCGGCTCCGGCTCGTCGGCGGCGACGAGCTCGGCTACAACGGCCTCACGATCAATGTCGGCAACGGCGAGCGCGCGAAGACACCGCTCGGCCAGAACGCCAAGGTGCGCGAGGCGCTGGAAATCTCGATCGACCGCGAGGTGATCAACCAGGTCGTCTATGCCGGCGAGTTCGTGGCATCGGCGCAATGGGTGCCGCCGACCTCGCCCTTCTTTCTCAAGGACCTGCCGGCGCCGACGCGCGACGTCGCCCGCGCGAAGCGGCTCCTGGCCGAGGCCGGGACGCCCAATCCCGTCGTCAACCTGATGATCCCGAACAATCCCGATCTGCGACAGGTCGGCGAGGTCATCCAGTCGATGGCGCGCGAAGCCGGCTTCGACATCCGGCTGCAGGCGACGGAATTCGCCTCGGCGCTGCAGGCCGCCGCCCGCGGCGATTTCGAGGCGTTCCTGGTGGGCTGGTCGGGGCGCAGCGACCCCGACGGCAACATCTATTCCTTCGCCAGCTGCAAGGGCGGCCAGAACGACGGCCGCTATTGCGACCCCGAGGTCGACCGGCTGCTCGACGAGGCGCGCGCCGTACCCGACGCGGCCGCGCGCATCGCGATCTACCGCAAGGTGGCGGCGCTCTATCTGGAGCGCGACCGCGGCCGTATCTATCTCTGGCACCGCAAGAACCTGTTCGCGCACGCGGCGCGGCTGCAGGGGCTGCGGCTCGTGCCCGACGGGCTGATCCGCCCGCAGGGCATCCGGCTGCAATGAGCGCGGCGCGGCGGGC
>CAIOSQ010000431.1 GCA_903860935.1 uncultured Rhodospirillales bacterium
CGCCTCCGGCAGTCTTTCGCTGAGGACGAGCGTATCCGCCACGGCGCTCAGGCGAAGAGCGGCGACGGATCGTCGGTGTAGCGGGCGAGCCGGGCGCGATCGATCTCGACGCCCAGCCCCGGCTTGTCCGGGATCTCGAGCCAGCCCTCCGCGTCGAGGCGGAACGGCTCGGCCGTGATGCCGTCGACATAGGGGCTGCCGCCGATGAACTCGACCAGATCGACATTCGGCAGCGCGGTGGCGAGCTGCAGGTCGGCCGCGACGCCCAGCGCCGTGTTCCAGCCATGGCCGACATATTTCACCCCGAACTCCTCCGCCAGCCAGGCGATGCGGCGCTGCTCGGACAGGCCGCCGACCTTGGTCACGTCCGGCTGCACGATGTCGAAGGCGCCGCGCGCGAGCCAGGGCAGGAAGGCCTGGCGGCGCGTGAGCACTTCGCCGCCGGCGATCGGGACCGGACTCTGGCGGCGCAGCTCGACGAAATCGTCGATCGCGTCGGGTTTCAGCGCCTCCTCGAACCAGCCGACATCGTGGTCCTTGAGCATCTCGGCCGTGCGCAGCGCCCATTTGAGGCCATGCGGCCAGTAGGCGTCGCTGGCGCCCGCATCGACGAAGAGCCTGGCCTTGTCGCCGGCCGCCGCGCGCGCGGCGCCTACGATCGCGTCGTCGAGCTTCGCATCCATCGCGCGGCCGAAGGGCCCCCAGCCGATCTTGAAGGCGGTGAAGCCCTTGGCGCGGTATTCGGCGATCACGTCGTACATGCGCTTGGGCTCTTCCATCAGCAGCGAGCAGTAGGGCTGCACGCGCTCGCGATGGCGACCGCCGACCAGCCGGCCGACGCTCATGCCCGTGACCTTGCCCAGGATGTCCCACAGCGCGATGTCGATGCCGCTTATGGTGTGGGTCAGCGTGCCGCCGCGCCCCATCCAGAAACTGTTCTGGTGTAGCTTCTCGCTGACCCGCGCGGGCTCCAGCGCGTTCTCGCCGAGGAAGAGCGGCTCGAGCACCTTGAGCCCGGCGGCGACCAGCCGCGCATCGGTGAAGACGCTGCCATAGCCGATCGGGCCGCCATCGGTATGGACGGCGATCAGGGCATGGATCGTGTCCTCCGGCTTGATCTCCGCCGACCAGCCGCCCTTGGGGCTCTCGCCGAACAGGGGGATGGACCGGATCGCCCGGATCCGGAGCGTCTGGGTGCTCGCCGTCATCTTGCCTCTCCGCGTCATTGACAAGACGTATTATCGGCCAAAATTCGTCCCTGGCCATGCGCATCGTGCGGTTGAGCCGCAGGCGCGATGCCGTCACCCTGACCATCGGTCCGAGTTTTCCAGAGGTTTCCCCCCCCCCATGGCGCCCGTCGACTCAGCCACGTCACTCGAATACGCCCGTTTCGCGGTCGGCCAACCGGTCCGCCGCAGCGAGGATCCGACCCTCCTGACCGGGCGCGGCGCCTATACGGACGATGTCAATCTTCCCGGGCAGGTCCATGCCTGGGTGGTCCGCAGCCCCTACGCCCACGCGACGCTGCGCGGCGTCGGCACCGCCGCCGCGCGGGCGATGCCCGGCGTGCTGGCTGTCTGGACCGCAGCCGACCTCGATCCCTGCGGCTATGGCGAGATCCGTTCGGCGCCGGTCGGGCGCAATCGCGATGGCACGCCGATGCGTGAGGTCTCGCGCCCGGCCCTCGCCCGCGATCGCCTGCGCTATGTCGGCGATCCGGTCGCGATCGTGATCGCCGAGACCAGGGATCAGGCGCGCGACGCGGCGGAAGCGGTCGAACTCGACGTCGAGGCGCTGCCGGCGGTCACCGCGGCGTGCGACGCGCTGGCGCCCGGTGCGCCGGTCCTCTACGACCACGTTCCCGGCAACCTCCAATACGACTTCTCGTTTGGCGATGCCGCGAAGGTGGCCGCGGCCTTCGCGGCGGCGGCGCATGTCACCCGCATCGATCTGGTGATCAACCGGACGGTCGTCTGCGCCATGGAGCCGCGCGCGGCGGCCGTGGGCTACGACGCCGCGACCCGGCGATGGACCGTGCATATCGGCAGCCAGGGCGTCTTCGGCATGCGCGCCGCGCTCGCGGATGCGATGAAGGTGCCGGTCGAACAGATGCGGGTCCTGACCGGAAATGTCGGCGGCTCCTTCGGCATGAAGGCCGGGCTCTACCCCGAATACATCTGCCTGCTGCACGCGGCCCGCGCGCTGGGCCGTCCGGTCAAGTGGACCGAGGAACGCGGCGCGAGTTTCCTCTCCGATCAGGCGGGCCGCGACCATGTCGCCCACGCCGAACTGGCGCTCGACGGCGCCGGCGCTTTCCTGGCCCTGCGGGTCTCGACGATCGGCAACATGGGCGCCTATCCGGGGAACTATGCGCCCATGATTCCGGCACTCGGGATCCAGAAGAACGTCGTCGGCGTCTATCGGACCCCGGCGATCCTGATCGAGGCGCGCTGCGCGGTGACCAACACGTCGCCGATGGGCCCCTATCGCGGCGCGGGACGCCCCGAGGGCAACTACATCATGGAGCGTCTGGTCGACGCGGCGGCCGCCGAGACGGGTATCGACCCGGTGGAGTTGCGCCGCCGCAACCATATCCGTCCCGGGGACTTCCCCTACGCCGCGCCG
The DNA here is from genome assembly GCA_903860935.1 of uncultured Rhodospirillales bacterium. Lineage (GTDB taxonomy): Bacteria > Pseudomonadota > Alphaproteobacteria > CACIAM-22H2 > CACIAM-22H2 > CAIOSQ01. The sequence goes on from CAIOSQ010000431.1 coordinate 2,626, forward strand.
AACGAGATGTCCTATGACTGCGGCGATTTCCCCGCGGTGCTCGCGAAGGCGGTCGCGGCGTCCGATTGGGATGGCTTCGCGCGACGCAGGGCGGCGTCGCAGGCGCGCGGCAGGCTGCGCGGCCGCGGCATCGCGCAATATCTCGAGGTCACGGCCGCTTCGGTGAAGGAGATGGGCGGCATCCGCTTCGACGCCGATGGCGGCGTGACGCTGATCACCGGCACGCTCGATTACGGCCAGGGCCATGCGACGCCTTTCGCCCAGGTGCTGGCCTCGCGTCTCGGCGTTCCGTTCGAGCGGATCCGTCTGCTCCAGGGCGATAGCGACGAATTGCTCGCCGGCGGCGGCACGGGCGGCTCGCGCTCCATGATGATGAGCGGATCCGCGATCGCGCACGCCGCGCAAAAGGTGATCGAGGCCGCGCGCCAGGTCGCCTCGGTGGCGCTGGAGGCCGCCGTCGCCGACATCGAATTCGTCGATGGCCGCCTGCGCATCGTCGGGACCGACCGCAGCATCGCGTTGCTCGATCTCGCCGCACGGCTGCGCGCCGGCATGGCGGTGCCGCCGGGCGTGCCCGAGACGCTCGATGTTCGCCATGTCGATGGCGCCGTCCCCTCGGCCTTCCCGAACGGGTGTCATGTCGCAGAGGTCGAGGTGGATCCCCAGACCGGCGTCGTCGAGGTCGTCGGCTACGCCTCGGTCAACGATTTCGGCACGATCGTCAATCCGCTGCTTGTCGCGGGTCAGGTCCATGGCGGCGTCGTCCAGGGTATCGGCCAGGCGCTGTACGAGAACCCGGTTTACGATGTCTCCGGCCAGCCGTTGGCGGGGTCGTTCATGGACTATGCCGTGCCGCGCGCGGAGGACGTGCCCTTCATTGGCTTCGAGAGCCACCCGGTGCCCGCTAAGACCAACATCCTCGGGGTCAAGGGGTGCGGCGAGGCGGGCTGCGCCGGTGCCATGCCCGCGGTCATGAACGCCCTGATGGATGCGCTGCGACCGCTGGGCGTCACGTCCATCGACATGCCTGCGACGCGGGAAAGCGTGTGGCAAGCCATCAATCGCGCTAAGGTGTGAGGGCGGCTACCGGGGGCCGCGTGACAGAAGGGGAAGGGCGATGCGTCTCATCCTGGCTTTCGCGCTGGCGCTGGCGTTCATCGGCGGCACGGCGTTCGCACAGGCGCCGGGCCATCACACGCCGCCGGCGTGCTGGACCGCGCCGCGGATCACGCATGGCCCATGGGGCGAGCAGCCGGGCGAGCGGGCGGCC
>CAIOSQ010000432.1 GCA_903860935.1 uncultured Rhodospirillales bacterium
CGCGCCTTCGCGCACCCTCCCCGGGTCACACGCGAAGGCGCGACGGGGAGAGGCGCGACGGGGAGAGGCGCGACGGGGAGAGGTGCGGCGAGGACGGCGCGGATGGCGGCGCAGACCGCGTCCGTGTCGGCCAGGATGTCGTCGCTCCGGATGCGCAGGACGCGCCATCCCGCGGCCATGAGCCGGGCGTCGCGGGCATTGTCGTAGGGGCTGACCGGATGCCGGCCGTCCTCGCATTCGACGATCAGGCGCCGCGCGAGACAGGCGAAGCCTGCAACGAACGGACCGAGCGTGGCCTGGCGTCTGAAACCGGCGCCCAGCTTGCCGCCTCGCAGGCATTGCCACAGACGCCCTTCGGCGGCGGACGACCCGATGGGCTGATGGCGAGGGAGTGGAACGGTCGGCATGGCGACCAGTCCAGCACCAGGCGCGCGCGGCGATACGGATGCGATCGGCGTGGGCCGGGGTGTCGCGTGGCGTAGGTCCCGCGCGGACGGGCTAGGCCGTCACGCCGCCGCCTCGACCATCACGAGTTCGGTCGCGGTATGCGCGACGATCTCCAGCGCTGCCTCGTCGCGGATCGCGACGCCGTCGCGCGTGGCGGCGGTCAGTCCGTTGACCGTGACCGCGCCGGAGGCCGGGACGAGATACGCGATCCGGCCCGGTGCGAGCACGTGGCGGAGGATCTGCCCCGGCGCCAAGGTCGCCGCGAGTACGGCCGCGTCGGCATTGATCGGCAGCGCCTCGCCGTCGGCATCGGCCGGGCGCCCCGAGGCCAGGATCTCGAAGCGTGCGCTGCGTCCGTCCTTCGGAAAGCGCCTGCTGCCCCAGCGCGGCGCGCCGCCGGCACGGTCGGGGATGATCCAGATCTGGAAGATGCGCGTCGTCACCGGTTCCAGATTGTATTCGGCGTGAACGATGCCCGTGCCTGCCGACATGATCTGCACGTCGCCCGCCTCGGTACGGCCCTCGTTGCCGAGATTGTCGCGATGGGTGATCGCGCCCTCGCGCACGAAGGTCACGATCTCCATGTCGCGATGCGGATGCGGATCGAAGCCGGTTCCAGCGGCGATCGCATCGTCGTTCCAGACCCTGAGCCGTCCCCAGTTCGTCCGCGCGGGGTCGCGGTAGGACGCGAAGGAGAAATGATGGCGCGCGTCGAGCCAGCCATGGTCGGCATGGCCGAGCGTCGCGAAGGGGCGCAATTCGATCATGGGCCTCGTCCGGGATCAGACATAGCCGGTGGAGCCATCCGGCTTCACCGGGACCTTCCGGGTCCAGTGGACATAGTCCTCGACCCCCAGCACATCCATGTCCATCTCGACGCCCCAGCCGGGCCGGTCTGGGCGCAGGTCGAGATGGCCGTCCTTCGGGAGGTAGGGGTCCTTGACGTACCATGCGCCCTGCGTGCGCTGGTCCTCGCTCGGCATCTCGCCGGCACCGGTGCCGAAGGCGTAGCCGGGGCCATGGGGCAGCCGGTATTCGAGGATCCGGAAATTGCTGGCCGCCGCGGAGAAATGGACGTTGACCGCCGTGGCCAGCGGTCCCATCGGATTGTGCGGTGCGATCGAGACGTAATGCGCCTCGGCGAGCGCGTTGATCTTCATCATCTCCATGAGCCCGCCGACGACGCAGATATCGGGCTGGATGATGTCGCAGCCGCGGACCTGGAGCAGGCGCAGGAACTCGAAGCGGTTGTAGAGCGACTCGCCGGTGGCGAGTGTGCAGGACAGGCCACGCTTGAGTTCGGCCCAGGCCTCGATGTTCTCGGGGCGGAGAGGTTCCTCGAAGAACAGCGGATCATAGGGCGCCAGCGCGTTGCCGAGCTGGATCGCCTGCCCGACCTCGACGATCTTCGCATGCGCGTCGAAGGCGATTTCGTAATCGGCCCGGACGGTCTCCCGCAGCGCGCGGAAATACTCCGCCGCGCCGCGCACTACGTCGCCCCAGCGATGGCGATGCATGTCCACGCGATAGGGCGAGAGCTTGAACGCGGTCAGCCCCCAATGCGCGTTCAGCCGGTCGAATTCCTCGCGCGCCGCGCCGGGGTCGGGGGCGGTGTAGACGCCGGCATAGACCTTCACGCGGTCGCGGACATTGCCGCCGATGAGCTTGTAGACCGGTACGCCCAGCGCCTTGGCCGAGATGTCCCAGAGGCAATGGTCGATCGCCGCGATCGCGGCGAGGCCGAGCGCCCCTGGCGGGAAGCGCGCCTGCTGTACAAGCAGGCGGACCAGATGCTCGATCCGCGTCGGATCCTGGCCCTTCAGGAACGTCATCAGATAGTCGAGCAGCGGCGGCAGCGCCTTGTCGGGTCCGTGGTTGTAGCACTCGCCCCAGCCGGTCAGCCCGTCATCGGTATCGATGGCGACGACGACGCGCGGCCGGTCCTTGTCGCGCGTCATGAAGGCGCGCATGCGGTCGATCTTCATGGTGGTCGGCCTTTCGAGCGATTGAACCCGCGGCGCGCGCGGGGGCGGATCGGGGGCGCGGAGATCGGCACGTCCGGATCGCCGGTCGGTTGAAACAGGAGACGCCGCATCAGTCTAGCCGAAGCCGCGGCCCGTTCGGCAATGGGCGCCATCCCTCGCCGTTCGCCAATGAGGTGGGACACGATGAAGCCGCCGCCGTTTCCCCCTTCCGCCCGGCGGGGTAGCTTCGCCGTCTTCCGATCTTCGTAGGTCGTCTCCCATGCGCATCGCCGACATCCGCGTGACCCCGATCGCATTCCGCGATCCGCCGCTGCTCAATGTGTGGGGCGTGCACGAGCCTTGGGCGCTGCGCGCGATCATCGAGGTCGAACTGGCGGATGGGCGGGTCGGGCTGGGCGAGAGCTATGGCGATCTGGAGACGCTCGCCAATCTCGAGCGGGTGCGGCCCGGGCTCGTCGGGCTGTCGCCCTTCGATCTCAACGCGCTGGCGCGTGTCGTCTATGCCGCGGTCGGCGGCGATCCGGATGTCGGCGCGCCGTTCCCGCGCACGGGTGACAAGGCGCGGGCCACCGCGATCGCGGCGTTCGAGGTCGCCTTCCTCGACCTGCAGGGACAGGCGCTGGGGCTGCCGCTGCATGCGCTGCTTGGCGGCGCGGTGCGGCCGCGCGTGCCCTATGCCGCCTATCTCTTCTACAAATTCGCACGCCACAAGGACGATCCCGGCTATCCGGCCGATCCCTGGGGCGAGGTGCTGACGCATGACCAGATGGTCGGCGCGGCGCGGCGGATGATCGAGCTCCATGGCTTCGGCTCGATCAAGCTGAAGGGCGGTGTGTTCGAGCCGGAATTCGAGATCGAGACGCTGCGTGCGCTGCGCCGCGCTTTCCCGGACGTGCCGCTGCGCATCGATCCCAATGGCGGGTGGAGCGTCGCGACGACGCGCCGCGTCATGCCGCAACTGGCCGAGCCGGGCCTGCTCGAATATCTCGAGGATCCCGCGGGTTCGCTCGAGGAGATGGGCGAGATCGCGCGCTTCGCCACGATGCCGCTGGCCACAAACATGGTCACCATCGCCTTCGGCCATGTCCCGCGCACGGTCGAGCTGAACGCGGTTCAGGTGATCCTGTCCGACCATCACTACTGGGGCGGGCTGCGCGCGACGCAGCACCTGGCGACGATCGGCCGGACCTTCGGCATCGGCATCTCGATGCACTCGAACTCGCATCTCGGCATCAGCCTCGCGGCGATGACGCATGTCGGCGCGACGATCCCCAATCTCGTCTATGCCAGCGACACGCATTACCCCTGGCAGGAGGACGAGGTCATCGAAGGCGGCAAGCTCGCGATCCGTGACGGCTGCGTCGACCTGCTCGACGGGCCTGGTCTGGGCGTACGTGTCGACCGCGCGGCGCTTGCACGGCTCCATCGCGCCTATCTCGATTGCGGCATCCGCGTGCGCGACGATGCCAGGGAGATGCGCAAATACGATCCGTCCTGGAACCCAAGCACGCCGCGCTTCTAGACCGTCAGGCCGCGCCGCGGATCAGGTCGGCGGCGCGTTCGGCGAGCATCAGCGTCGCCGGGTGGATGTTCGAGGACGGCACCAGCGGGAAGACCGAGGCGTCGACGACGCGCAGCCCCTCGACACCGCGCACGCGCAACTCCGGATCGACCACCGAGCCCGCATCGCTGCCCATGCGGTTGCTGCCGCAGGGGTGATAGACGGTGACCGCGCCGCTCCGGATGTAGTCGACCATGTCCTCGGTGCTGCGCACCGAGGGGCCGGGGAAGATCTCTTCCTCGATCAGATCCGCGAAGGGCGCGGTCGCGGAGATGCGCCGGCCGAGCTTCGTCGCTTCCACCATCAGATGCAGATCATTGGGCGTGGAGAGATAATTGGGGCGGATCACCGGCTTGGCGTCTGGATCGGCCGAGCGCAGCGTGAGGTCGCCGCGGCTGTCGGGACGGCAGACGCAGTAGTTGAAGCTGAACCCCGGATAGGGCGCGAGCGAGGTGGCCGGCGCGCCGATCCCGCTGCCGAGGCAGAAATTGACGAACTGGTACTGCACATCCGGTTCCTCGGCGCCGGGCAGGATGCGTGCGAAAAGGCTCGCCTCGGACGCGCCGACCGCCATCTGGTTGCGACGTCGCAGCGCCCAGTCGATGCCCATCCAGGCCGTGCGCAGCTTGCTGGCGATGATCTCGTTGAGCGTGCCGCAGGGCTTCGTGCGGAAGGTCGAACGGACCATCACATGGTCCTGCAGGTTGCGCCCGACCTCGGGCCGGTGCGCTGCGACCGGGATGCCATGGGCGGCCAGCGCAGCGCCGTCGCCGATGCCCGAGAGCATCAGCAGCTTCGGGCTCTCGATCGCACCGGCGGACAGGATGACCTCGCGCCGCGCGCGATGGATCTCCTCGCCGCCGGGGCCACGCACGGCCACCCCGACCGCGCGCCCGTTCTCGACCAGCACGCGCAGCCCGACGCGGTCGGTGAGGATCTGCAGATTGGGGCGCCGCCGCGCGGGATGCAGATAGGCGACCGCCGGGCTCCAGCGCCGGCCGCGATGGACGTTGAGCTGGTTGACCGCGACGCCCTCGTAATCGGCGCCGTTCATGTCGCGGTTGCGCGCGAAGCCCAGCGCGGCGCAGGCGTCGACGAAGGCGCGGCATCCAGGCGAGGGCTCCTGCACCTCGCCGACATGGACCGGCCCGTCGGTGCCGCGGAATTCGTCGGCCTCGCCGGCGAAGGTCTCGAGCTTGCGGAAATAGGGCAGGCAGTCGCGATAGGCCCAGCCGCGCGCGCCGGATTGCGCCCAGCGATCGTAGTCGCGTGGCGCGCCGCGCAGGAAGACCAGCCCGTTGACGCTGCCCGAGCCGCCGATCACGCGGCCGCGCGGCCAGTAATGCTGGCGGCCATTCGTCTCGGCGTCGGCCTCGGTCTCGTAGTTCCAGTCGTATTTGCGCGCGACGTAGAGCCGCGCGAAGCCCATGGGAATGTGGATCCAGGGGTTGGTGTCCCAGGGGCCCGCTTCGATCAGCGTGACGCGCGTGCCCGGATCCTCGCTCAGGCGCGCCGCGAGCACGCACCCCGCCGAACCCCCGCCCAGAACGACGTAGTCGGTTTCCCTGGCGTCCATGTTTTCCCCCCTGGCCGCGTCTTCCCCGCGGCGCAGCATCTCACGTGCTGCCGCGCGGGACGAGTTCGAATCCGACATCGATACGCCGCGGGCGTGGCCGAGCGTTCGCGAGCGCGTGGACGAGCAGTGCGCCGGCGCGCGCGCCGATCCCGTAGGAATCGACGCGGATCGTGGTCAACCCGCCTGGCAGGGCGCGCGCGATCGGCAGATCGCCGAAGCCGCAGATGGCAAGCCTGCCGGGCACGGAGATGCGCCGTTCGAGGCAGGCGAGCAGCGCGCCGGCGGCGGTGTTGTCGCCGCTGAACAGGAGCGCGTCGAGACGATGCGGCAGTGCCAACCGGTCCAGGGCGGCGCGGCCCGCTTCGAGCGTCGTGTCCGTCTCCCAGACCCATTCGGGCGGCGCCGGCAATCCAGCGTCGCGCAGCGCGTCGCGATACCCGCTCTGCCGGTCGCGCGCGCGGTCGTTGCCGGCAACGGGACGTCCGACGAAGCCGATCCGGCGGTATCCGCGCGCGACCAGATGCGCGGCGGCGACGCGCGCCGCCTCCCGGTTCGACAGACCGACCGCGAGGTCGATCGGCCGTCCACCGAGGGACCACATCTCGACCACCGGGATTCGTGCTTCGCGGAGCAGTCGCCGCAGCCCGGGCGCATGCGCGGCACCGGTCAGCGCGATCGCGTCAGGGCGGCGCCCGAGCATCGCCGCGACAAGTTCGTGCTCGCGTGAAGGATCGTACTGGGTGTTGCCGAGCAGGAGTTGCAGTCCCGACCTCGTCAACGCATCGGAGAGGCCCTGGGTCGTGTCGGCAAAGATCGAGTCGCGCAGCGAGGGCACGAAGCCCGCGACGATGCGGGTTCGCCGCTGCGCCATGCTGCGCGCGACGAGGTCGGGCACATAGCCGGTCGCGGCGATCGCGGCTTCGATGCGCGCATGCGTCTTGGCCGACACGATGCCGGGCGCGTTCATCGCCCGCGACACGGTGACGACGGATACGCCCGCCGCCGCGGCGACGTCGCCGAGGAGCGGGCGGCGGGCGCCGCCGCGGGGGGCGGGCGATGCGGGGCGGGGAGCGTCCTTCATGCGCGTCGCATCGACGATACACGGCCTGGGCCGGGCGCGCAGCCGATCGTGATGTCGCGCGGGTGTTGATCCCGAAATTGATAAGCGCTTATCATTCTCAGAACACGATGACGCGACCGCGCGGGTGCGCGGTGTTCGCAGACGGAGGACCGCCATGAAACGTCGCCAGATCCTCGCGGGGGCCGCCCTGGGGGCGGGCCTGCTCGCCGCGCCGCATGCGCACGCCTTTCCCGAGCGCCAGCTCAGGATCGTGGTGCCGAACGCCGCCGGCGGTGGCACCGACATCAACGCGCGGCTCATCGCGCGATCCCTCGAGAAGGCGGTCCGCCAATCGGTGCCGGTGATCAACGTCGTCGGGGGCGGCACGTCGATAGGCGCACGCCAGGTGCGCGACGGCGGATCCGATGGCCACTCGATCCTGTTCATCCACCAGGCGCTGATCGCCGCGGCGGCGATGGGCGTCGCGGATTTCCCGCCGACCGACCTCGATGTGCTCGGGCAGAGCGGCGAGGAAAGCTACACGCTCATGGTGGGAAAGGACTCGCCCCTGCGCAATCTGGGCGACGCCATCGCGGCGGCGCGGCGCGCACCCGACACGCAGCGTTTCGGTGTCCAGATCGGCGCGCTCAACCATTTCAACGCGCTGCGTCTCGCCAACCGGACCGGGGTGCGATTCCGCTACGTCAACACGGGCGGCGGCGGCCCGACCCGCAACGCGCTGCTCGGCAATCATCTCGACCTTGCCTTCGCGACGGTGGGAGAGGTCGCGAGTTTCGTCGCGTCGGGCGACATCAGGCTGCTCGCGATCTTCTCCGGCGCGCGCGCGGCGGCGCTGCCTCAGGTTCCGACGGCGCGCGAGCAGGGATTCGAGATCGAGATCGGCCTCAAATAC
>CAIOSQ010000433.1 GCA_903860935.1 uncultured Rhodospirillales bacterium
CCGGCCTGCGCCGCCAAGCCGCCACCGCCACCACCCCTGATCCGTCTGCCGGGCGGCCCGTCCCTGATCCTGTCGCCGACCGCGGATTTCGACCCCGCCCGCCCGCCTGCGGGCTGGTCGCGGCGCGGCGCGGCGGGCGCGAACATGAGGACAGGGACAGAAGCCGGGCGCCCCATCCTGTCCTTCGACGCGCCCGGCGGCGACAGCCTCGTGCGCGAGTTGGACCAGCCGCTCGCGGCCACGCCGCATCTCTCCTGGTGGTGGAAGCTGGAGCGTCACGCCTTCGCCGGCGGCCCCGTCGACGGGCTGCGGCGCGGCCTGCGCATCGTCGCCGGGTTCGATGGCGGCGGCCCGACGGACCTGATCCAGCCGTTGCGCTGGATGCGCGAGGACGCGGGGTTCCCGCCGCATCACCGCCGGATCGAGATCGCCTTGGGCGGCACCGGCGCGGCGCGGCCGGAACTCGCCCTCGCCGAGCTCGCCGCCGTCGCCGATGGCGGCGCCCCACGGGCCTTGCGCGCCGCCGCGCCGGGGCTGACCGGCGGCTGGATCGCCGAGCGCGCCGATCTGCGGGCGCTCTACCGCGACGCCTTTCCCGCCGACCGCCTGGGCGCGGTCCGCATCGTCTTCGTCGCGCTGGGCGCCCTGCCCGCGCGACTTCCCGCCGAAGCCCCGCAAGAAATCGGCCATATCGTCGAGGTCCAGCTCTCCCCATGATTCGTTTCGCCCGTATGGCCGCACGCCTGCTCGCCCTCCTGTGCCTGTTCGCGGCGGCGTCGCCCGCGGCGATGGGCCAGGACTTTTCGCCGCCCCAGCAGGACGCGATCCGGGAGATCGTGCGGAGCTATCTCCTCGCCAATCCCGACATCATCGTCGAGGCGCTGAACATCCTCGAAGACCGGCAGAAGACCGAGGCCGCCGCGAGCCAGGCCGCGGCGCTCACCCAGCGCATCTCGGAGTTGCGCGACGATCCGCGCACCCCGTCGCACGGGCCGGCGGACGCCGATGTCACGGTGATCGAGTTCTTCGACTACCGCTGCCAGTACTGCAAGCAGGTCGCCGCCCCCCTCGCGGAGTTGGCGCGGGGCGATGCCAGGCTGCGCATCGTCTACAAGGAACTGCCGATCCTCTCTCCGGACTCGCTGGTCGCCGCGCGCGCCGCGCTTGCCGCCCATCTCCAGGGCGCCTACCGGCCTTTCCACGCGGCGCTGATGGCCCGTCGCGGAGCCTATGACGACGCGGCGATCGCCGCGGTGGCGGGCGAGCTTGGCCTCGACCTGGCCCGGTTGAAGGCCGACATGAACCGACCGGAGATCGCGGCACAGATCGAGCGCAACCGCGCGCTCGCCCGCGACCTCGGCATCCGCGGCACGCCGGCCTTCGTCATCGGCACCGAACTGGTCCCGGGCGCGATCGACCTCGAGACGATGCGCGGCCTCGTCGCCAAGGCACGGCGGCGCTGACCCGCGCCAATCCGCCCGCTCACGTCCGCCCGCTCACGTCCGCCCGCTCACGTCCGCCCGCTCACGTCCGCCCGCTCACGTCCGGTCGCCGTCGCGCGCCGGCCAGTTCACCATCACGATCGCCGCGGTCACCAGGGCGAGGCCAAGGACGATCCGCGGGTCGATCGTCTCGCCGAGGTAGAGCGCGGCCGCGATCGCCGCGGAGATCGGGTTGACGACGACCGTCACGGTGACCCGGGTCGGCGCGACGCGGCTCAGCGCCCAGGTCCAGGTCAGGAAGCCGAAACAGGTCGGTCCGGCCGCGAAATAGGCCACCGCCCACCATCCCCGCGCGCTCAGATCGGCGATGGCCGCGAGTTCGCCGCTCCACAGCCCGGCGAGGGCGAGCAGGACGGACCCGACACCGGTCGCCACGAGGCTTACGGTCACGATCGGATAGCGCGCCAGATACGGGCCGACCATGACGCTGTTGAGGGCGGTCACGAAAGCGGCCGCGAAGAGGAACAGATCGCCCTTCCACGCCTCCGGCGACGCGGTGGCCGAGTCGCTCCACAGCGCGACGGCCACGCCGACCACGCCCAGAGCCATGCCCAGCAGCTTGCGCAGCGTGAACCGCTCGCGCCCCAGCAGCACCGCCAGGATCAGCGTCTGGATCGGCATCGTCGACAGGACGATGGCGCCGCGCGCCGCGCCGACATGCATGAACCCCGCGCTGAACAGCCAGCCGAACAAGCCGAATTGCAGCACGCCGACGGCGACGAGGGCGGGAAGGTCGCGGGGCTGGATCCGAGCAATGCGCCCGCGGGACAGCAGCAACCAGACGATCAGGACGCCCATGAGGCCGAGATAGCGCAGCAGGCTGACGGCCGCGGGGCCGGCCTCGTCCGCGAGCAGGCGCGCCGCGACGGCACCGGTGCCACCGAAGGCAGATCCGAGGGCGGCGGCGAGGACGGGAAGCTGCGCGGCAAAGCTCATGGGCAACCCCGACTAGACGCGCGCCACGGCGCGGGCGCGAGGCCGGCTTGCGCATGGCGGGATGCGCGGCGCGCATGACCCCGCTGCCCGCCGGCCTGCGGCGCGCCAAGTGGCGCGGCGTTCTCGCCGGCATGCTATAAGCGACAGCGAATCGGACGTCCGACGTCCGGGGCGCCGCGCTTGTCGGCCCCATGCCCCTGCCCCACAAACCCTGGTCCCGATCCCATCGCCATGCCAAATCGCTTCGCACCCGATGCCGAGATGATCCGCAGCCTCGCGGCCGTGATCGCCGAGACCGGATTGACCGAGATCGAATATTCCGATGGCGACCGGCGGATACGCGTCGCCCGCATGCCCGGGCCGCAGAACGTCATGATGCACGCACCGCAGGCCGTCGCGCCCTCCCCGGTGGGTGGCACGGCCGCGACGCCCGCCAGCGACGCGCCGCCCGCCAATGCGGTCGTCTCGCCGATGGTGGGCACGGTCTATCTCGCCGCCGAACCCGGTGCCGCGCCCTTCGCAAAGCCCGGTGATCGCGTGAACGAAGGGCAGACGCTGCTCATCATCGAGGCGATGAAGGTCATGAATCCCATCAAGAGCCCGCGTTCCGGCACGGTCGGCCAGGTGCTCGTCAAGAACGCCGAACCGGTCGAATACGGCCAGCCGCTGATCGTCGTCGACTGAACCGCGGAGGGCGCGCAATCCCGATGTTCGAAAAGGTCCTCATCGCCAATCGCGGCGAGATCGCGTTGCGCATCCACCGCGCCTGTCGCGAACTCGGCATCTCGACGGTGGCCGTGCATTCGACGGCAGACGCCGACGCGATGCATGTACGGCTCGCCAACGAGAGCGTGTGCATCGGACCGCCTGCGGCGCGGGACAGCTATCTCAACATACCGGCCATCCTGACCGCGGCGACCATCACGGGCGCCGACGCGATCCATCCCGGCTACGGTTTCCTGTCGGAGAACGCCGATTTCGCGGCGATGGTCGAGGAGCACGGCCTGGTCTTCATCGGACCCAAGCCGGAGCATATCCGGATGATGGGGGACAAGGTCGTCGCCAAGCGCACGGCCCGCGAACTCGGCATACCCTGCGTGCCCGGGTCGGACGGCCCGATCGGCGACGTCGCGGCAGCGATCGCGGCAGCCGAGGAGATCGGCTACCCAGTCCTGATCAAGGCCGCGGCTGGCGGCGGCGGACGTGGCATGAAGGTCGCGACGGACCGGTCGGTCCTCGAGGAGGCGTTTCGCACCGCGCGCGGAGAGGCCGAGGCGGCGTTCGGCGACGGACGCGTCTACATGGAGAAATATCTCAGCCATCCGCGGCATATCGAGATCCAGGTGATCGGCGACAGCCACGGCAACGTCGTCCATCTCGGCGAGCGCGACTGCTCGCTGCAGCGCAAGCATCAGAAACTCGTCGAGGAGAGCCCCTCCCCGGCCCTCAACGCGAGCCAGCGCGAGGAGATCGGTGCCACCGTCTGCACCGCGCTGCGCAAGCTCGGCTACCGCAACGCCGGCACGGTCGAGTTCCTCTACGAGGATGGTGCCTTCTACTTCATCGAGATGAATACGCGCCTCCAGGTCGAGCACCCGGTGACCGAGATGATCACGGGCATCGATCTGGTGCGCGAGCAGATCCGCATCGCTGCGGGGGGCACCTTGTCCTTCTCGCAGGACGCGGTGCGTTTCGCGGGTCACGCGATCGAATGCCGCGTCACCGCCGAATCGCCGACCGATTTCCGTCCCTCGCCAGGGCGCGTCACGGAATACCATCCGCCGGGTGGCCTGGGCGTGCGCGTCGACTCGGCCCTCTATGCCGGCTACAGCGTGCCACCGCATTACGACAGCATGGTCGCCAAGCTGATCGTCCACGGCAGCAGCCGCAACGAAGCGCTCATGCGCCTGCGCCGGTCGCTCGACGAATTCGTGATCGGCGGCATCGAGACGACGCTGCCGCTGCACCGGCGGATCCTCGGGACCGGCGATTTCGTCGACGGGAACTACGACATCCACTGGCTCGAGCGCTTCGTCGGCCTGAAACGCTGATCGCGCGCGTCCGGCGCATGCTGACGCCGCACGAGCTGATCGCCGCCTATACCGCCGGCGTGTTCCCGATGGCGGAGAGCGCCGACGCGAAGACGATCCGCTGGATCGAGCCGCGCGCGCGCGGGATCATTCCGCTGGACGGGTTCCACGTGCCACGCTCGCTGCGCAAGACGGTTCGGCACGCGCCCTTCGAGATCGTGGTCGACCAGGATTTCGCGGCCGTGATGCGCGCCTGCGCCACGCCCGCGCCGGGGCGCGAGCAGACCTGGATCAACGAGGACATCCTGGCCGCCTATGAAGGGCTCCACCGGCTCGGCTTCGCCCATTCGGTCGAGTGCCGCATCGGCGGGGAGCTGGTCGGCGGGCTCTATGGCGTCTCGCTCGGCGCCGCGTTCTTCGGCGAGAGCATGTTCTCGCGTGCCACCGACGCGTCGAAAGTGGCGCTCGTGCATCTCGTCGCGCGACTGCGCCGCGGCGGTTACGCGCTTCTCGACGCGCAGTTCCTGACCGCGCATCTGGCGCGCTTCGGAGCGATCGAAATCCCGCGGCGGCGCTACCTTGCGCTCCTCGCCGACGCCCTGGCGCGACCGCCGGGCCGGTTCTACCGCGAACTTCCCCTCGACGACGTGTTGCAGGCGACCAGCCAGACATCATAGACCGGATGCTCGAGGGCCGAAGCCGCCGGGGTCGACGCGAACATCCAGCCGGTGAAAAGCCGTCGCAGCGTCCCGTCCTCGCCCCGCACCTCGTTGACCTCCAGAAACGCCGCACTGTCCGGCAGATTGTCGTCCGGACGCGCGCGGCAGGCCCGCAGCGTCACCGCAACCAGCCCCGCACGCTGCGTCTGGTCGACCTCGATGACGAGTTGCCGGACCCGACCAGTGATCTTGTCGAGCGTCTGGACGATGGCCCCGCGATACGCGACGGGTTCGCTCTCGGCGGGTGGCGCGGGAGCCGGCGCGGTTCTCGCTGCGGGCGGGACCTCGTCGGCGGCACCGCCCACGGGAGGGGCGGGTGGCGGCGGTGGCGGGATCCAGACTGCGGGACTCTGCGCGCCGCCGAATTCTGCCCAGAGGATGCCTGCGCAAAATGCCAGCGCGAGGCCGAGGGCGCGGGGCGCGCGCCTGGAGGCGCGTATCACTTCGGAGCGGCCGGGGCGGCGTCCTTGTCGCCCTGGCCGAACATGAACTTGCCCAGCAACTGGACGAGATTGACCGGCGCCTGGGTGAACTTGATCTCGCCCCCTGGCGCGATGACCTTGTCTTCTCCGCCGGGAACGAGGGCCACGAAGGAGCCGCCGAGCAGCCCCTCGCTGGCGACCTGGGCGACGGTGTCGACCGGCAGCTTGACGGCGGGATCGATGTTCATCCGAACGACGGCGAGGAAACGCTCCGTGTCGAGCCGTTGCTCGACGACCGTGCCGACCTTGATGCCCGACACCTTGACGTCAGCGCCACGCGCCAGCCCGTCGACCCGGTCGAAGCGCGCCACGACCTCGTACCCGCCGGTCGCCCGCATGCTCGTGGCGTTGTAGACGAACACCAGGAACACCCCGGCGATCGCCAGGACCAGCGCCCCCATCAGCGTCTCGATCAGATTATGTCCCACCTGCGCGCTCCCGGGCCGCTGCGTCGGTCAAGAAGGCGTCCAGGGCTCGTAGTCGCCGGTCGCGGCTGCGCGGCGCCCGCCCTTGAAATCATGGCCGGGCGGCCGGTAGGCCTCGGCCGTGCCGGTGGCGTTCTGCTGATGCGGCTTCTGCCACGCGCGGATGGCCGGACCGCCGGGAGGCGGCGGTTCCTTCACGCTGTGGTGCAGCCACCCGTGCCATTCGGCCGGAACGCGGCTCGCCTCCACCTCGCCGTTATAGACGACCCAGCGCTTCTCGCGCAGGCCATCGGCGCGCGAGGCTCCGGTCTTGTCGCGATAATAGCGGTTGCCGGCGGCATCGCTGCCGACCTGCTGGCCGCGCAACCACGTGTAGAGGCGGGTCCCCAGAGTCATCTTCGTCGCCTTGGCTCGGTCGGTTGGATCCGGAGGCGGTCGCGAGGACGACCGCACGGCGGCAGGACGGGTTCGTCGACATCCGTCGACTCGCGCACGCCATCGGTCGGTATATCGCACGGGGCCAGCGCCGCCGTCCACTCGCACCCGTGCGCCGCGGCGCGGCCCGAAGCGGCCACCATCTCATCCGGCCGGGCCACCCCGACACAGCCCAGCTATCTTCTTGAACCAGCTAGATATAGGGGGTCGTGTACGAAGGTGACACAAAACTAGTTGCCGGCCGCGCCGGCTTCTGGTCAACATGTGGCCCTTCACCTCGACCGGCACACCGCATCTTGTAGCCAGGTTCGCGGCCACCGCGCGTCCGACCATGTCGGCGCACCGCGGCCGAAAGCGAATCGGCAGAGGGAGATGAGTCGGCAACGGGGAAGACGACCAGACCGAATTGACCAGACAGACTTTGAAAGAGCGGAGAGTTCGAGATGCGGATCGTCCGGCGCTTCACGACCCAGGGCCAAGACGCGTATGCCGCCGTCGCGTTCGCGACCACCAATTCGGAGATCCGCAATCCGGACGGCTCCGTGGTGTTCGAGGCCAGGGACATCGAGGTTCCGGCGCAGTGGTCGCAGGTCGCGTGCGACGTCCTCGCGCAGAAATATTTCCGCAAGCGCGGCGTACCCGCGAAGCGCAAGGCCGTCGCCGAGACGGACGTGCCGTCCTGGCTGTGGCGTCAGGTCCCCGACGACGAGGCGCTGGCGCATGAACCCGAGCAGCAGCGCTGGCGCGGCGAACGTTCCGCCAAGGAGGTCTTCGACCGGCTCGCCGGGACCTGGACCTATTGGGGCTGGAAGGGTGGCTATTTCGACACCGAGGCGGACGCCCGCAGCTATTTCGACGAGATGCGCTACATGCTCGCGGCGCAGATCGCGGCGCCGAACTCGCCGCAATGGTTCAACACCGGCCTGCATTGGGCCTATGGCATCGACGGGCCCGGCCAGGGTCACTACTACGTCGACTACCGAACGGGCGAACTCACGCGCTCCGCATCGTCCTACGAACATCCGCAACCGCATGCCTGCTTCATCCAGTCGGTCGCCGACGACCTCGTGAACGAGGGCGGGATCATGGATCTGTGGGTGCGCGAGGCGCGACTGTTCAAATACGGTTCGGGCACCGGCTCGAACTTCTCCAAGCTGCGCGGCGAGGGCGAGCGGCTCTCCGGCGGCGGCCGTTCGTCGGGGCTGATGAGTTTCCTGAAGATCGGCGACCGCGCTGCGGGAGCCATCAAGTCGGGTGGCACGACGCGACGCGCCGCCAAGATGGTGACCGTCGACATCGACCACCCGGATATCGAGAACTACATCAACTGGAAGGTCGTCGAGGAGCAGAAGGTCGCCGCGCTCGTCGCCGGCTCCAAGCTCTGCAACAAGCATCTCAACGCAATCATGGCCGCGTGCCAGCGCGACGCGGGAGATGCCGGTTTCGACCCCCGGCAGAACCGGGCCCTGCGTCAGGCGATCTCCGCGGCGCGCAAGGCGATGATCTCCGAGAACTATGTCCAGCGCGTGATCGAATTCGCGCGCCAGGGCTACGCCTCGATCGATTTCCCGGTCTACAACACCGATTGGGATTCCGAGGCCTATCTCACCGTCTCCGGTCAGAACTCCAACAACTCCGTGCGCGTCACCGACGACTTCCTCAAGGCGGTGGAAACCGACGGCGAGTGGAACCTGATGCGCCGCATCGACGGCAAGCTGTACAAGACGTTGCGCGCCCGCGACCTGTGGGAACAGATCGCGCATGCCGCCTGGGCCTCCGCTGATCCGGGCCTGCAATACGACACCACGATCAACGAGTGGCACACCTGCCCGAATTCCGGCCGGATCAACGCGTCCAACCCGTGCTCGGAATACATGTTCCTCGACGACACGGCCTGCAACCTTGCATCCGTCAACCTGCTCGCGCTGCGCGGCAAGGATGGTCGCTTCGACGTCGAGGCCTTCGAGCACGCGTGCCGGCTGTGGACCGTCACGCTCGAGGTCTCGGTGCTGATGGCGCAGTTCCCGTCGCGCGAGATCGCCCAGCTCTCCTACGAGTACCGCACGCTCGGCCTCGGCTTCGCGAATATCGGCGGCCTGCTGATGGCGATGGGACTGTCCTACGACAGCGATGCGGGTCGCGCGATCTGCGCGACGATCTCCGCGATCATGACGGGTGTTTCCTACGCGACATCGGCGCAGATGGCCGAAGAGTTGGGCGCCTTCCCGGGCTACGCGAAGAACCGCGACCAGATGCTGCGCGTCATCCGCAACCACCGGCGCGCAGCCCATGGCGAGAGCGGCGGCTACGAAAGCCTGTCGATCACGCCGGTTCCCATCCGCGCCGCGGAGTGCCCCGACCAGGCCCTGGTGACCGCGGCGCGGCGCGCCTGGGACGAGGCGCTGGCGCTCGGCGAGGCGCATGGCTACCGCAACGCGCAGGCGACGGTGATCGCGCCCACCGGGACCATCGGCCTCGTGATGGATTGCGACACCACGGGCATCGAGCCGGATTTCGCGCTGGTGAAGTTCAAGAAGCTCGCCGGTGGCGGCTACTTCAAGATCATCAACCGCGTCGTGCCGGACGCGCTGCGCACGCTCGGCTACGCAGAAGACCGCATCGAGGCGATCATCGGCTACGCCGTCGGCCATGGCACGCTCAAGGGTTCGCCCGCGATCGGCCACGACGCGCTGCGCGCGAAGGGCTTCGGCGAGGCGCAACTGCAGCAGCTCGAATCCGCGCTCAAGAGCGCCTTCGACATCAAGTTCGCGTTCAACAAGTGGACGCTCGGCGAGGCCTTTCTCATCGAAGGTCTCGGCTTCACGAAGGCGCAGCTGGACGATGTCGGCTTCGACATCCTCGGCGCGCTCGGCTTCTCGAAAGCGGACATCGAGGCCGCCAACACCTATTGCTGCGGATCGATGACGCTCGAGGGCGCACCGCATCTCAAGACCGAACATCTTCCGGTCTTCGACTGCGCCAATCCCTGCGGACGCAACGGCAAGCGCTACCTGTCGGTGGAGAGCCACATCCGGATGATGGCGGCGTCGCAGCCATTCATCTCCGGCGCCATCTCCAAGACGATCAACATGCCGAACTCGGCGACCGTGGAGGCCTGCAAGGACGCCTATCTCCTGTCCTGGCGCCTCGCACTCAAGGCCAACGCGCTGTACCGCGACGGCTCGAAGCTGTCGCAGCCGCTGGCAGCCGTGTTCGGCGACGACGAGGCCGCGGATGTTGCCGAGGAGATCGCCTCCGCCCCCCGCCGCGGTCAAGGCGACGACCGTGGTGGAGCGGGTCATCGAACGCATCGTCGAAAAGATCGCGGTCGCGGAGCGCATGCGCCTGCCGAATCGCCGCAAGGGCTACACCCAGAAGGCGAATGTCGGTGGGCACAAGGTCTATCTGCGTACCGGCGAATACGAGGATGGCCGGATCGGCGAGATCTTCATCGACATGCACAAGGAAGGCGCGGCATTCCGGTCGCTGATCAACAATTTCGCGATCGCCGTCTCGATCGGCCTGCAGTACGGCGTGCCCCTCGAGGAGTTCGTGGAGGCCTTCACCTTCACCCGTTTCGAGCCCAACGGCGTGGTCCAGGGCAACGACACGATCAAGAACGCCACCTCGATCCTCGACTACGTGTTCCGCGAACTCGCGATCAGCTATCTCGGCCGCGACGACCTCGCGCATGTCCACGCCGACGACCTCGCGCCGGATACCACCGGCAAGGGCCCGGGCGACTCGACCCTGCCCGCCACCGGCACCGCGGCGGCAGCCACGGCGCTCGACAGCCTCAAGCGCGTCGCCTCCACCGGCTTCGTGCGCCAGCGCTTCGGCGTGCTGGAAAACGGGTCGCGCAACGCGACCGCGCAGGACACGCTGCAAGCCGGCGACACCGCTCTCGCCGAAGCGGCGACGGAAGAAGTTGCGACGACCGCGGAACGGCACCCGATCGGCTTCGCCATCGCGGCGGTCGAGGCGGCGCAGGTCGTGGCGGTCGCCGCGGCGCCGATGCGCGACGCGGCAAGCCGGATCCGCGAGGCGAGGATCCTCGGCTTTACCGGCGATTCCTGCGCCGAGTGCGGCTCGATGAAGATGGTCCGCAACGGAACATGCATGAAGTGCATCGATTGCGGCACAACGACGGGGTGCAGCTGACCACGGCGCAGCATCGCGACCGATCCAGGGGCCTCGCCACGCGGCGAGGCCCTTTTTCTTTGCGCCCGCCGCATCCCGGCGGGCAAGCTCGCCGCCGCAACGACATGACCGCCGCATGACCTGGCTCTGGATCCCGATCACCATCGCCGCCGCGCTGTCGCAGAACCTGCGCACGGCGCTGCAGAAGCATCTCAAGGGCCGGCTGTCGACCAACGGCGCCAACTACACGCGCTACGCCTTTGGCCTGCCCTTCGCGCTCGGCTACGCGCTGCTGCTCCATCGCGGCGTCGGTCTGGACTGGCCGCGGCCGGATGCGAGCTTCTTCGCCTGGGTGCTCCTGGGCGGCATCAGCCAGATCCTCGCGACCTCGCTGCTGATCGAGGCGATGACGCGGCGCAATTTCGCCGCCGGCATCGCCTATTCGAAGACCGAGGTCGTGCAGGCGGCGCTGTTCGAAGCGGTCTTCCTCGGCCTCGCGCTGACCACGGGCGGCGTGCTGGCGATCCTTCTGGCGACGCTCGGGGTGATGCTGATCTCGCTGCGCCAGAGCGACGCGCCCTGGCGCGACGTGTTCACCGGATGGACCGATACCGCGGCCCTGCTCGGCCTCGCCTCGGGCGGGCTGTTCGCCGTCTCGGCCGTCGCGTTCCGTGCCGCCTCGATCGGTCTTGCGCACGAGTCCTTCCTCATGAGCGCGGGCTTCACGCTCGCCTGGGCACAGGCCCTCCAGACCGCTTTGCTGACGCTGTGGCTCGCGCTGCGCGAACCTGGACAACTGCGCGCGGTGGCGCGTCATTGGCGCCAGGGAACGCTCGTCGGGCTGACCGGAACGCTGGGCTCCATGGGATGGTTCACGGCCTTCACGATCCAGGTCGCCGCCTATGTCCGCACACTCGGCCTGATCGAGTTGGTGTTCACCTTCCTGATGGGTCGCTTCGTCTTCGGCGAGCGCGCGTCGCGCTACGAGATGCTTGGCGTCGCGGCGCTGGTGGCGGGCATCGTGCTGGTGCTGCACAGCCATTGAACACGAAGCCGTGGAGCACCCCGCGCGACGGCGATGGACGTATCAGGGCGTCCGGCGGCCCAAACGCCGCATCGCCTCGAGGCTCTCGATCATGGCCGCGGCGTCGGCACCACGCAGCTTGACGATCCGCAGGCCCGCGGGCGGCTCGAACAGGCCGGCATCGACCGGGCCGATGCGGACATCGCGAAAATCGATGCGGGTCCGGCCACGCCGGCCGCGTGTCTCGCCCTCTCCGTCGACCCGCGCGATCACGCCTTGGTCGCTGACCCAGACGCGCCCGCTGAACCCGCTGCCCGAACCGGCGCTGCGCTCGACCCAGACGCGGGTCGTCTCCAGGCCGTTCACGCGCTCCCTGCCCTCGCGGATCTGGATCACCCCGCCGCCGCCATTCCCGTCGAGCGCCTGCAGCGGAAGATCCAGCGCCGACAGATCGCTCTCGATCGCCATGCCGAGATCCGGCAGGGCGAGCCAGCCGATATTGCGGTCGAGGCGGACGATCAGCGTCTGCCCTCTGCCGCCCGCGCCGCCGTCGTGCCGCAGCGAGCGGCCCGAGCGCCAGAGACGGCCCCGCGGCGCGTCCTCGGCCGTGCCGAGGATCGAACTGGCGGTGTAGTCCACCTTCAGCGCGAAAATGTCGGCCTGGGGACCGGCAGTGGCCGGAGCCGCCGCGCGCGCGGCCATCCGCGGACCGGCAAGGACCGACAGGAAAAGCGACGCGATCGCGGCGCGGCGATGGATAGGCATGGGTCGAACATCCAGGAGGTCGGTGGCGACACTGTGGCAGAACGCGAGGCCCGCGGGCTATCTTCCACCCTGGACAGACAAGGAGACGATGCGATGGCCGGCCAGATCGATGCGCGACTTTCGGAACTCGGGATCGTGCTGCCGAATCCCGCGGCACCGGCCGCGAACTATGTGCCCTTCGTGCGCACCGGGAATCTTGTGTTCACCGCCGGTCAGGTGACCTTCGACGCCGCCGGCAAGCTGACCTTCGTCGGCAAGCTCGGCCGCGATTTCGGCATCGATGAGGGCTACCAGGCCGCACGGCTCTGCGCGATCAACGTTCTCGCGGCGCTGCGCCGCGCCTGCGACGGCGATCTCGACCGCGTGCAGCGCTGCGTCAAGATCGTCGGCTTCGTCAACGCGACGCCGGATTTCGCCGACCATCCGAAGGTGATCAACGGCGCCTCCGATCTCGTCGTCGCCGTGTTCGGCGACAAGGGACGGCATGCCCGGTCGGCGATCGGCACGGGCTCCCTGCCGCTCGGTGTCGCCACGGAAGTCGAGGCGGTCTTCGAGATCGCCTGACCGCCGCGCCGGCATGGCCGCAGAAGACGCGACGCCCACGCTATCGGTCGTGCCAGGGATCGACCGGATCCCGGCCGCCGCGTGGGATCGTTGCGCGGGCACCGACAACCCCTTCGTCAGCCACGCCTTCCTGCTCGCCCTCGAGGAGTCGGGTTCGGTCGGCGAGCGCGCCGGCTGGCGGCCATCCCATGCGATCCTGCAGGACGCCGCCGGAACCCTCGTCGGCTGCGCGCCGCTCTATCTCAAGGGGCATTCCTACGGCGAATACGTCTTCGACCATGGCTGGGCGGAGGCGTATCAGCGGGCAGGCGGTCGCTACTATCCGAAGCTGCAACTCGCGGTTCCCTTCACGCCTGTGCCGGGACCGCGGCTGCTGCTCGCGACGCCCGCCGACGATGCGCTGCGGCGCGTCTTCGCGCGCGGCCTCGTCGACCTCGCGAGGGAGACCGGCGTGTCGTCGCTGCACGCCACATTCTGCGCGCCCGCGGACATCGCCGCCTTCCGCGACGCCGGCATGCATGTCCGCACGGGTTTCCAGTTCCACTGGGAGAATCGCGGCTACGCCGATTTCGAAGCGTTCCTCGCCGCGCTCAATCACGGCAAGCGCAAGGCGATCCGCAAGGAGCGCCGCGACGTCGCCTCCAGCGGCGTCGAACTCGTGACATTGACCGGCGATGCGATCGAGCCTGCGCATTGGGACGCGTTCTTCGCCTTCTACATCTCGACCTCGGACCGCAAATGGGGGCACCCCTACCTCACACGCGCCTTCTTCGACCGGTTGCACGCGACGATGCGCACGCGCGTCGTGCTGGTGCTCGCGCGCCATGGCGGTGCATGGGTCGCCGGCGCCCTGAACCTGCTGGGCGCGGATACGCTCTACGGCCGCAACTGGGGGGCGACCGCCGCGTTCAAGAACCTGCATTTCGAGGCCTGCTACTACCGGGCGCTCGACTTCGCGATCGCGAATGGCCTGGCGCGGGTCGAAG
>CAIOSQ010000434.1 GCA_903860935.1 uncultured Rhodospirillales bacterium
CGATGTCTCGAAATCGTATTCGTCAAGCCGGTTGCCGCTGAGGACCACGACCCGCGTTTCTTCCGCGTGGGTCGCGTCGATGAGCATTTTCTTGGCCATGAAGTATTCGTCTCCGCAATAGGGGTGGCGGAGCGCCGGTATGGAGGACGTCAATCGCGCAGCGCGCGATGCTCGGAATCGTTCTCCCGGCGCCTTGCCGGATGGCGACAGCCGCTGGCTCCCGCCCAGACGACCCGGAGCCGGTACGCTCAGAGGCGCACGGCTGCCGTCCAGCCGCCGGAAGGGCGGCTTGTCTCGTCATTTGGGAGGATTCCGAAGCGGTCAAAATCACGTAGTGGATCGTTCGTGTGTCGTCGGATGCGCCCGCGAAGCCCCTCTCCGAGGAAGCGACCGGCTCCGTCCGCGCGTCTGTCGGCGCGGTCGGCCACCGTGAAAGCGGAAGCGGTTCGAAGGTTAACCGCGACGGCCGCCGACTACAACCCTCCCGTCGCGGGACGGGGGAAAAAGCCGCAGGGGCAGCTCGGGGAAAGGGAGCCGCGGCGTTTTCCGCGCCATGAAGCCGCCGCAATATCGGGTATTGTGAGGCAGGATCCAGTCCTCGCCATGTCCTTGTTCCGATTCTCAGCCATTTTCGGCGCGATGTTCCTGTGGATGGCGCATGCGCTCGCCGCATCGCCGGCGCACGCAGCCGAGCCCGGGCGCATCGTCGATGTCCGCACCGCCGATCAGACCGGCCTGCAACTCGTGATCGATACCGAGCGCCGTGCTTCGCCCCGGGTCTTCACCCTCGACGAACCGATGCGCCTCGTGATCGATCTCGGTCCCGGTCGCTGGAGCCTGTCGCAGCCTGTCCCCGCCCAGGGTGCCGTGGGCGGGTGGCGTTTCGGGCGCGGCGAGGGGCAGGCGGCGCGGCTGGTCGTCGATCTGGCGGCTCCTGTCCAGGTGCGGCGGGTCGGCTATGACCTCGCGGCGCCACGCGGCATCGCGCGGCTGCTGATCGACCTGGAGCCGGTCGGACGCGCGGCATTCGTCGCCGGTGCCCAGCCCTGGCGCCGCACGAGCGAATTGTTAAAGGACATGTACGTGCCGCCGCAGCCCGCGCGCACCCCGGTCCCCGCCGCCGCCCCGCGCATCGCCGAGCCGCGCCCGGCGACGCCGGAGCGGCCCGTGGCGGAGATCGCGCGGGCTGAGCCCGCGGTTTCGCCGCCGGTCCGGACCACGCCGCAGGCCCAGCCGACGGCGAAACCGCCGGGCAACCCGGTTCAATCGCCGCCACCCGTCCAATCCTCGCCACCGGTCCAGGAGCTGGCGGCGGCTGCACCGGCGGCGGCGGCGGCGCGCGCGCTGCCTGGGGCGCGGAGCACGGGCCGCCGTGTCGTGGTGCTGGACCCTGGCCATGGCGGGCAGGATCCGGGGGCCATCGGCGTCTCCGGGACACCGGAAAAGACGATCACCCTCGCGGTGGCGCAGGAGGTCCGGCGCCAGCTCGAGTCGACCGGCCGCTACCGTGTCCATCTGACGCGCGAGGATGACAGCTTTCTGCCATTGCGCGAGCGCGTTACCAGGGCGCGGGCCTGGAAGGCGGATCTGTTCTTGTCCATCCACGCCGATTCGATCGGCAGCACGGATACGCGCGGCGCGTCGGTCTACACGCTGTCGGACACGGCCTCGGATGCCGAGGCGGGGGCCCTCGCGGTGCGCGAGAACAAGGCCGACATCATCGTCGGAATGGATCTCAGCCATGAGAGCCGCGAGGTGGCGAACATCCTGATCGACCTTGCCCAGCGCGAGACCCTCAACCGCTCCGTCGACCTTGCGCACCAGCTGGTGCGCGAACTGGGGCATGAGATCCGCATGCTGCCGGTGCGACCGCATCGCTTCGCCGGCTTCGCCGTGCTCAAGGCCCCCGACGTTCCCGCCGTCCTGCTGGAACTGGGCTATCTGTCCAATGCCGACGACGAGCGGCTCCTGCGCCAGTCGGCCCATCGCCGGCGCGTCGCGCTCGGGGTCCAGCGCGCCGTCGACGCGTTCTTTTCGCTGCCGCTGCCGCCGCGCTGATCAGCCCCGAGACGCTGGCAGCCGCGGCGCCGCGTGATAGAAGGCCACCCGTGAATACCCCTCGTTCAGAACCGACGCTGTACCGTGTCGCCGACCCGCAGGCCGACCAGCAGGCTGGCCCGCGGGCCGACCAGCAGGCCGATCCGCAGGTGCCCGTGCCGCCTGTGGAGCCGCTTGAGCGCCCGGCGCGCGCACAGCGTCCGCCACGCAAGCCGACGCCGGCGCGTGCGCGCACGGGGCCGAACCCCGTACTTGCGGCGCTTGGCAACGTGTTCGCCTGGATGTTCGCCTTCGTCGTCGCGGCCGGCATCCTCGCGGTCGGCGGCGGCGGCCTCTTCGTCTACCAGATGAGCCTGGGTCTTCCCGACTACGAGCAGCTCGCCAGTTACCACCCGCCGGTCATGACCAGGGTCCATGCCGCCGATGGCCGTGTCTTCGCGGAATACGCGACCGAACGGCGCATCTTCGTGCCGCTCGACGCGGTGCCGTCGCGGCTGGCGGAAGCGTTCATCTCGGCCGAGGACAAGACCTTCTGGACCCATCCCGGGCTGAGCGTGCCGGACATCATCCGCGCCGCGGCGACCAACGCGCAGAACTGGGGTCGCAAGCGCCCGGTCGGCGCCTCGACCATCACGCAGCAAGTCGCCAAGAACCTGCTGCTCTCGAATGAGGTGTCGATCGAGCGCAAGGTGAAGGAGGCGCTGCTGGCGCTGCGCATCGAAGAGACGCTGCCGAAGCGGCGGATCCTCGAACTCTACGTGAACGAGATCTATCTCGGCTTCCAGGCCTATGGCGTCGCGGCCGCCGCGCTGATGTATTTCGGCAAGCCGCTGGACGAACTCGAACTCCACGAGATCGCTTTCCTGGCTGCGCTGCCGAAAGCGCCGAACAACTACAACCCGCAGCGCCACCCGGAGCGCGCCCGCGAGCGGCGCGACTGGGTGCTGGGCCGCATGCTCGAGGATGGCAAGATCACCCCCGCCGAGCACGCGGCGGCCCGCGCTGCGCCGCTGGTGGTGCGCAATCGCGCCGAGGCGCTGGACACCGCGCGCGCCGATTATTTCGCCGAGGATGTCCGGCGCGAGGTGCTGGCACGGTTCGGCGAGGAGCGACTCTACAAGGGCGGGTTGTCGGTGCGCACCTCGCTCGATCCCGAGTTGCAGCGCGCCGCCGAGGCCGCGCTGCGCCGCGGCATGATCGACTATGACCGCCGCCATGGCTGGCGCGGCGCGCCGGCGCAGATCGACCTGGGGCCGGGCTGGGAGCGCCGTCTGGGGCAGGTCCGCGTGCCCGGCAGCGCCGGGTGGCGGATCGCCGCCGTCCTCGCGGTGGCCGCCGATCGCGCCGATATCGGCTTTCCCGACGGCACGCGCGGTGTCGTTCCCTTCGACGAGATGCGCTGGGCCCGTCGCACGCTGGATGATCAGCGCATCGGCAATCCGCCGCGTAATCCCGCCGATGTCGTCCGGCCCGGCGACGTGATCCTGGTGGAAGCCCTGCCGGCGCCCGCGCCGTCCGGGCGTTTCGGGCTGCGGCAGGTGCCGGATGTCGGCGGGGCCGTGGTGGCTCTCGATCCTTTCACCGGCCGTATCCGCGCGATGGTCGGCGGCTGGAGCTTCGAGATTTCGCAGTTCAACCGCGCCACCCAGGCACAGCGCCAACCCGGTTCGTCGTTCAAGCCGTTGATCTATCTTGCGGCCCTCGAGGCGGGATCGCCGCCCAACGCGATCGTCCTCGACGCGCCGCTGGTCATCGACCAGGGGCCGGACGCCGAACTCTGGAAGCCGGGGAACTATTCCGGTCAGTTCTACGGTCCGACGCCGATGCGTGTCGGCGTCGAACAATCACGCAACCTGATGACCGTGCGTCTTGCGATGGATGTCGGGCTCGGCAAGGTGGTCCGAATGGCGCGCGATTTCGGCATCAACGAGCGCATGATGCCGGTGCTCTCGGCGGCGCTCGGCTCGATCGAGACGACCGTGGTCCGGATGACCGCCGCCTACGCCGTGTTCGCAAATGGCGGCTACCGCGTGGCGCCGACCCTGATCGACAGGGTCCAGGATCGCGACGGGCGTACGATCTTCCGCAGCGACGGCCGCGACTGCCCGGCGTGCCGCGAGGAGGCCTGGGGCGAGCAGCCGATGCCGCGCCTGCCCGATCCGCGGACACGGGTGACCGACGCGGCGAGCGCCTACCAGATGGTGTCGATGCTGGAGGGCGTGGTCGATCGCGGCACGGGGACGCGTGCCCGCGTGCCCGGCCACATCGTCGCCGGCAAGACCGGTACGACCAACGACGCCGTGGACGCATGGTTCGTGGGCTTTTCGGCCGATCTCGTCATCGGCGTCTGGATCGGGTTCGACACGCCGCGCACGCTTGGCGCCCGCGAGACCGGTGGCCTTGCGGCGGTGCCGATCTTCCAGGAGATCATGGCGCATGCCCTGGAAGGGCGGCCGCTGCTGCCCTTCCGCGTCCCCGACGATCTGTATTTCGCGACGGTCGACGTCGTCACCGGCCGCCCGGCGACGACCGGCCGCGTCGTGCTCGAGGCGTTCAAGCCCGGGCAGCAGCCCGAGGAGGCCGGCGAGGCGGCGGTCGCGGTCGGAGCCGGCGCCCCGGTTCGCGTTGCGCCCGGACCCGCGGGTGCCGGCCGCGCGCTTCCCTCGGCGGGTCCCGCCGCGAGTGGAACGGCTTCGCCCAGCGGCATCTACTGAATGCTGGCGCGCGCCGCGCGAGCCTGTATAAACCCGGCTTCCAGGAGGCATCCCGACCCATGCGCGCCGAAATCCAGCAGATGGCAGACGAGATCAAGCAGTCGCTCGAACTGCTGAGGAGGTATCTTTGACTACGATGCCTCGCTGCGTCGCCTCGACGAACTGAACGCCCGCGCCAACGACCCGGCGCTCTGGAACGACTCGCGCGCCGCGCAGGTAGTCTTGCGCGAACGCTCGACGCTCGATCGCCAACTCACGCTCTACCGCACGCTCAAGCAGGATTACGACGACGCCGTCGATCTGATCGAACTCGCGGCGGAGGAAAACGACGCGAACGAACTCGCTGCCGCCGAAGACGCGCTCAAGGATCTGCGCGGCGTCGCCGAACAGCGCGCCGTCGAGGCCCTGCTCTCCGGCGAGGCGGACGCGAACGACGCCTATCTCGAGATCAAGCCAGGTGCCGGCGGCACCGAGAGCCAGGACTGGGCCCAGATGCTCGAGCGGCTCTACGTGCGCTGGGCCGAGGATCATCGCTTCAAGGTCGAGATCGAGGAGGAGCAGGCGGGCGAGGAAGCCGGGATCAAGTCGGCGACGCTGCGCGTCAGCGGCACGAACGCCTATGGTTGGCTCAAGACGGAGAGCGGCGTCCATCGCCTCGTGCGGATCTCGCCCTTCGATTCGAATGCCCGGCGGCAGACCTCCTTCGCCGCGGTCGGCGTGTTCCCGGTGGTCGACGATTCGATCGACATCCAGATCAACGAGGCCGATGTGCGTGTCGACGTTTACCGCGCCTCCGGAGCCGGCGGTCAGCACGTCAACAAGACCGAGAGCGCGGTGCGCCTGACCCATATCCCGACCGGCATCGCGGTCGCCTGCCAGACCGAGCGCTCGCAGCACAAGAACCGCGACCGCGCGTGGAAGATGCTGCGCGCGCGTCTCTACGAGATCGAACTGCAGAAGCGCGAGGCCGCAGCCCAGGCGCTCCACGCCGCGAAGACCGATATCGGCTGGGGACACCAGATCCGCAGCTACGTCCTGCAGCCCTATCAGATGGTCAAGGACCTGCGCACGGGGCACCAGACCTCCGACACGCAGAGCGTCCTGGACGGCGATATCGACCCGTTCCTGCGCGCGTCGCTGATGAGCCGCCTCAAGGGCGCTCCGACCCGGGTCGAGGACATCGAGTAGCGCGGCCGCGCGCGACCCGTTCGCGCCTCAGCGGAAGGGCGGTTCGTCGAAGCTGCGCAGCTTGCGCGAGTGCAGTCGCTCGATGCCGCCGGCGCGCAGCAATTCCAGCGCCCGGATGCCGACCAGCAGATGCTGGTCGATGCGGTCGCGGTACATGCGGCTCGCCATGCCCGGCAGTTTGATCTCGCCGTGCAGCGGCTTGTCGGAGACGCAGAGCAGCGTCCCGTAGGGCACGCGGAACCGGAAACCGTTGGCGGCGATGGTGGCGGATTCCATGTCCACGGCGATCGCGCGGGTCTGGTTGAGCCGCTCGAACAATCCGGCGTAACGCAGCTCCCAGTTCCGATCGTCGGTCGTGTAGACCGTGCCGGTGCGCATGCGCATCTTCATGTCGCCGCCCGTGAGGCCGGTGACCTGCTCCACCGCCGCCTGCAACGCCATCTGCACCTCGGCGATGGCCGGCAGGCTCACCTCGGGGGGCAGATCGCGGTCGAGCACGTGATCGTCGCGCACATAGGCATGCGCCAGCACGTAGTCGCCGAGGAACTGGCTACGCCGCAACCCGGCGCAATGACCGACCATCAGCCAGCAATGCGGCCGCAGCACGGCGAGGTGGTCGGTGATCGTCTTGGCGTTGGACGGACCGACGCCGATGTTCACGAGCGTGATGCCGTCGCCCTGCGGCCTGGTCAGGTGATAGGCCGGCATCTGCGGCAGATGCATGGGCACGCTGCCCGCGATCTCGATCTCGCCGCCCGGCCCGAGGCGCGTGACCGCGCCGCCCGGCTCGACGAAGCTCGCATAGCCGCTGGCGGGGTCGGCGAGCTTCTCGCGCGCCAAGGCGCGGAACGAATCGACATAGCGTTGGTAGTTGGTGAGCAGGACGAATCGCTGGATGTCGCCCGGCTCGGTGGCGGTGTAGTGGCGCAGGCGCTGCAGCGAGTAGTCGACACGCTCGGCCTGGAACAGGGCGAGGGGCCGCGCATGGCCGGCCGCGGCGCGATGCGTGCCGTTGGCGATGCCGTCGTCGATCACCGACAGATCGGGGAGGGCGAAGACCTGTTGCATCGCGCGCACATCCGCCTCGGTCACGCCGGCGACCGCGCGCTCCACCACGAAGGGCAGCGGAATGCGCCTTGCGCTGGTACCGACCAGCAGGTCGACGCCGTGATGCTGGAGGAGGAGGCGGAATTGCTCGCGGTAATAGCTCGCGAACAGGTCGGGGCGGGTCAGCGTCCCGCCGTAGCTGCCCGCATCGAGCGCGGCACCGTAGGCGACGCGCGCGTCGATGTTGAGCGCGGCGGCCGGCACGTCGATCCCGACATAGGGATAGAAGGCGGCGGGTGACGCGCCGTCGCGATCGCCGGATCCGAATGCGTCGAAGCGATCGCGCACCGCCGCGGTGGCTGCGGCGTAGATGCGCTCGACCGCGGCGAAGGCGGTCTCGGCGTCGCGGTAGCGCGCGAGGTCGCGCGCCGCCGCGTGGGTGCCGGTCTCCGCCGCGGTCACGGTTCAGAGCGCCTTGGCCGCGGCGAGGACCTCCTCGACATGGCCGGGGACCTTCACCTTGCGCCAGACGCCGCGCACGATCCCTTTTTCGTCGATGAGGAAGGTGGCACGCTCGATGCCCATGTACGTGCGCCCGTACATGCTCTTCTCGACCCAGGTGCCATAGGCCTCGCAGGCCTTGCCGTCGAGATCGGCGCCGAGCCGGAAGCGCAGCCCGTATTTGCGAACGAACTTGTCGTGGCTCGCGACCGGATCGCGGCTGATGCCGACGATCTCCGCGGCGACCTGTCCGAAATCGGGCAGCGCATCGTTGAACCCGCAGGCCTCCTTCGTGCAGCCCGAGGTGTCGTCCTTCGGATAGAAATAGACGACCACCTTGCGGCCCTTGAGGGCCGAGAGCTTCACATTCGTGCCGCCATCGCCGGGCAGCACGAAATCCGGGGCCTTGTCGCCGATTTCCAACTGGGCCATCGCGTGTCGTCTCCTCGATCGGGTGTCAGGGTCGCACGGCCGCCGGACCGCTTTCGGGCGGCGACGGGATCAGGCGCTCGAACACGGCGCGTGCCGCGGCGCAGGCCGCGTCGAGCTCGCCCTCGAGATCGGCGAAACTAGGCGCCCCGGCCGCGCGCGCAAGCCCCGCGAGCAGCGCCGGCGGATGTTCTTCGGGAACGACCGCCCCGTCGATCGCAGTCCGCAGCACGGATTGCACCGCGCTGGTCACGCGCAGCGCGCGCCGCAGCGCGGCGGCGTCGGTTTCGCAGATCAGGCCGGCGGACGCGATCGCCTCCAGCGCACCGGCGGTCGAGGGGATCAGCAGGCCGGGATGGGTGGCGCCGTGGACGAGGATCATCGTCTGCACGATGAACTCGACGTCGATCAGCCCGCCGCGCCGGTTCTTCACGTCGAGCCGGGCCGGCTGTCCGCGCTCGCGCAGCATTCGCGCGCGCATGTCTGCGACGTCGGCGAGAATGCGCGCCGTGTCGCGCGGCCGCAGCAGCACCTCGCGGATCGTCGCCTCGATGCGTGCGCGCATCGCGGGCGGCGCCATGACGACGCGGCCGCGGGTCAGCGCCATGTGTTCCCAGGTCCACGCGTCCGCGAGATTGTAGCGGCGGAATCCGCCGAGGCTGGTGGCGATCGGGCCCTTGGTGCCCGAGGGCCGCAGCCGCGTGTCGATCTCGTAGAGCTGGCCTTCCGGCGTCATCGCGGTGACCGCGTTGACGAACCGCGTGGCGAGGCGCAGGAAATATTGCGGTGCAGGCAGTTGCTTCTCGCCGTCCGAGACCGCGTCCTCGTCGGCGTCGTAGAGCAGGATGAGGTCGAGATCCGAGGTCGCCGTCATCTCGCGGCCGCCCAGCTTGCCGAGTGCGACGAGCGCGAAATCGCCGCCGTCGACGCGCCCGTGCTGGCGCCGGAACTCGCGCTCGACGGCCGGCACCATGGCGATGAGCGTGGCGTCCGCGATGTCCGCGAGCGCCGCACCCGCGCGCGCGGCGTCGATCGTGCGGCGCAGCTGCTGGACGCCGACCTGGAAGACGCGTTCGCTGCGCCACCGTAGCACGATGTCGAGTTCGTCCTGGAAGTCGCGCGCCTGGGACAGCGCGGCGCCGAGCTCGGCGGCGCAGGCGGCGGCGTCCGGCGGCGCGCGGTTGAAGCTCTCCGCCAGAACGAGGTCGAGCAGCGCGGCGCGCGTGCTCAGCTGGTCGGCGAGGCGCGGCGCGCCGCCCATGATCTCGGCGACGAAGCCGAGGAGATGCGGGTTCGCGTGGAACAGCGAGAAGATCTGCACGCCCGCGGGCAGCCGCGACATGAAGCGGTCGAAATTGAGGAAGGCCGCCTGCGGATCCGGCGTGCGGCCGAGCGCGCCGAGCAGCGCCGGCATCAGCTCGGTCAGCAATTCGCGCGCCCGACCACTGCGCATGCAGCGATAGCGTCCGTGATGCCAGGCGCGGACCTGGCGCGTGACCGCCGGCGGATCCGCGAAACCGAGCCCTGACAGTGTCTCGATCGTGCCCGGATCGTCATCGGCGCCGGTGAAGACCAGATTGCCGCCGCCCTCGCCGAGATCGGGTGCCTCCTCGAATAGCCCGGCATAGTGGCGCTCGACGCGGCGAAGCGTCGCCAGGACCTGTTCGGCGAAGGCGTCGCGATCGCGATGGCCAAGGAACGCCGCGAGATGGGCGAGGCCGGGCTCGTCGGCGGGCAGGGTCTGGGTCTGCTGGTCGGCGATCATCTGCAGCCGGTGCTCGACCCCGCGCAGGATCTCGTAGCAGGCGCTCAGGTCGGCGACGACCGCGCCGTCGGCACGGCCCGCGGCGACCAGCGCCGCCAGCGCGGGGCAGGTCGCCCGGATGCGCAGCGCTGGGTCGCGCCCGCCCCAGATCAGCTGCAACGTCTGGGCGAAGAATTCGATCTCGCGGATGCCGCCGCGTCCGACCTTGATGTTGTGGCCGGCGAGGGCGACCTCGTGGCCGCCGCGATGGGCGTGGATCTGCCGCTTGATCGAATGGATGTCCTGGACCGCCGCGAAATCGAGATGACGCCGCCAGACGAAGGGGCGCAGGCGCTCGAGGAAGCGCGCGCCGGCATCGAGGTCGCCGGCGACGGGCCGCGCCTTGATCATCGCGGCGCGCTCCCAGTTCTGCCCCAGCGTCTCGTAGTAGAACTCGGCTGCGTCGGTGGACATCGCGAGCGGCGTTGCGCCGGGATCGGGGCGCAGGCGCAGGTCGGTGCGCAGCACGTAGCCGTCGGCGGTCCGTTCTTCGAGCAGTCGCACCATGCCGCGCGCCAGCCTGACAAAATTCTTTTGCAGCGCGTCGGCATCGGCAGTCCTCACGCGCTCGGTGTCGTAGAGCACGATCAGGTCGACGTCGGAGGAATAGTTGAGCTCGCGGCCGCCGAGCTTCCCCATGCCAAGGACGACGAGGCCGCTGTCGCGCGCCGGTTGCGCCGGGTGGGGAAGCGTGATGGCGCCGCTCGCAGCGAGGGCGCGCAGCTGGTCCTCGACGGCGAGGCCGATCGCCCGGTCGGCGAAATCCGAGAGCGCGGCGGTCACGCGGGTCAGCACCCAGCACCCGCCGATGTCGGCCATGGCGATCGTCAGCGCGGCGCGTTGCCGCGCCACCCTCAGGCAGCGGGCGAGCGCCTCGCCCGTGATCGAGTCCTGCGCCGCGCGGTCCAGGTCGGCGAAGACCGCGTCGAGCGCGGCATCGGGCCCGTCGCGCAGCAGGTCGCCCGCGAAGACCGGGTCGCGCTGCACGCAATGGGTGAGGAACGGACTATTGCCGAACAGCGCGGCGAGCGCCGCGTCGCCAGCCGGCGTGCCGGCGATCCGCGCGAGATGCGCGGCGGCTCCCTCCAGCCCGGCGATCTCGACCGCGAGGGTTTCGCGTTCGCGGCGAACGGCGTCGGGGTCGGCGGGCCGCGGCCAGGCCGCGGTCGCGAAACCGGGGAAGGGCATCGTCATGGCGTCACATGCGCCGACGTCCGTGCGCCCGTCAAGCGGCCGGCCGTTGTATACTGGGCGCATGTTCCACCGCGTCGCCCGTGTCGTCCTGGAAGGCCTCGTCGTCCTTGCGATGGCGTCGGTCGTCGGCGTCGCGCTCGCGGCGTGGCGCTTCGCTCAGGGACCCGTGGCGCTCGACGCGCTGCTGCCTCATATCGAACCCGCGGTGGAGCGGGCGCTGCCCGGCTACCTGATCGGCGTCGACGGTGCCGAACTCGCGTGGCGCGGGTGGCAGCGTGGCCTCGACCTCAGGCTGACCGGGTTGCGGATCGATGGCGCGGACGGCACCCGCATCGCCCGCTTCGCGGAGGCGACGGTTCGGCTGTCCCGCACCGCGCTCCTGCGCGGGCGGATCGCGCCGACCGCGCTGATGGTGGACGGTCCGGAGTTGCGCATCGAACGCGACCGCGCCGGCGACATCCATGTCGTGGGGCTCGGCGGCGGCGAAGCCCTGCCGCTCTCTGCGCTCGTCCCGCCGGATGGCGCGGCGGGGGATGGCGAGAGGCGGCCTGATCCGTCCGAGCGTCTCGCCGAGATCGTCATCTCCCGTGCCGCCCTGCGCGTCGCCGACCTTGCCAGCGGCAGCGTCTGGGAGGCCCGCGACACCGATCTGCGGCTGACCTTCGGACCAGATGGCGTGCGCGCCGAGGCGATGCTGACCGTGACACGCGGGCCGCATGCCGTGCGGTTTGCGGTCGGTGTCGTGCGCGGTCCTGATCCCGGTATCGTCGCGGCGACCGTCGAGTTCGAGGGCGTCGCGCCGGGTGTCGTGGCCGGCATGGTGGGCGATCTGCTGCCCGCGGTGCAGCGGCTCGACGCGCTCGCCATGCCGCTCGATGGACGCCTCGCCGCCCGTTTCGCGGCCGATGGCGCGCTGCTCGACGCGGCCCTGTCCCTGTCCGGGACCGATGGCGCCGTCGCCGATCCCGCTTTGTTGCCCGGCGTCGCCCGTCTTGCATCGCTGCGCACGGCGCTGCGCTACGACGCGCGCGCGCGGCGGCTCGACCTCGAACGCTTCGCGCTCGGCTTCGCGGGCGGCGGAACCGGCGA
>CAIOSQ010000435.1 GCA_903860935.1 uncultured Rhodospirillales bacterium
AGGCGTGTCGATGGGCGCGGCGCTGTCGCTGATCGGCCTGTCCTTCTTCACCTCCGCCCTGACAGGCGCGCTCGGGCTGGGCGGCGGCGTGATGATGCTCGCGGCGATGACCCAGTTGTTGCCGCCCGCCGTGTTGTTGCCTGTCCATGGCGTGGTGCAGATCGGCTCCAATTTCGGACGCGCCGTCCTGATGCGTCGCGACATCGCCCGCCCGCTCGTCCTGCCCTTCCTGCTCGGCTCGATCGCCGGGGTCGCGCTCGGGGCGCAGATCGTGGGGCTGCTGCCGCGCTCCGCCATGCTCGCATTGCTGGGCGCGTTCATCCTCTGGTCGGTATGGTCGCCGAAGCTCAAGCCCGCGCGGCTGCCGCCGAAATGGTTCGCCCTCGCCGGCGCGGTGTCGAGCTTCTGCACGATGTTCCTCGGCTCGACGGGGCCTCTCGTGGCCGCCTTCCTCGTACCCGATCCGCTGACGCGCAAGCAGATCGTCGCGACCCATGCCGGGCTGATGACCATCCAGCACGGGCTCAAGGTCGGGGCCTTCGCCGCGCTCGGCTTCGCCCTGCTGCCCTGGCTGCCGATGCTGGCGCTGATGATCGGGCTCGGATTCCTCGGCACGATCGTCGGCCGCGCGCTGCTCGAGCGCATGCCCGAGCACCGCTTCGCCGGCGCGTTCAAGCTGGTCCTCAGCGCGCTCGCGCTCAAGATCCTTGCCGACGGCATCGCCCTCTGGCCGAATTGACCGCCGACCAGGAGACCGCCTCGCCATGGACAAGCGTTTCGCCCCGACCACGGGCACCGTCATGCCCCGCTTCGCCGGCATCGCCACCTTCATGCGCCTGCCCTGGGTCCAGGAGGGCGATGCGCTGCTCGACGCGGTCGAGATCGGGCTGGCCGGCATTCCCTGGGACGGCGGCACCACCAACCGCGCCGGCGCGCGCCATGGCCCGCGCCAGCTGCGCGACCTGTCCACGCTCGTCCGCAACGTCAACCGCGCGAGCGGGATCAACCCCTTCGCGCTGTGCAATTGCGCCGATCTCGGCGACGCGCCGGTCAACCCGATCGACATCCACGACACCCTGGCCCGCGTCGAGCGCTTCTTCGCCGCCGCCCATGCGCGCGGCATCGTGCCGCTGGCCGCGGGCGGAGACCATCTCGCGACGCTGCCGGTCATGCGCGCCATCGCGCGCCAGCGGCCCGTGGGAATGGTGCATTTCGACGCCCATACAGACACCTGGGACCGCTATTTCGGCGACGCGAAATACACGCATGGCACGCCCTTCCGCCGCGCCATCGAGGAAGGCCTGCTCGACCCGAAGCGCACGGTGCAGATCGGCATCCGCGGCGCGCTCTACCGCGACGCGGAGGACGATTGGGGCGAGCGTCAGGGCATCACCATCATCGACATCGACGAGATGAAGCGTCTGGGCGTCGAGGAGACGATTCGCCGCGCCCGTGCGATCGCCGGCGACGGTCCGACCTATGTCAGCTTCGACGTCGACTTCCTCGACCCGGTCTATGCGCCGGGCACCGGCACGCCGGAGATCGGCGGCGCCACCACCTGGGAGGCGCAGCAACTGGTGCGCGGTCTGCGTGGCCTCGATCTGATCGGCGGCGACGTGGTCGAGGTGTCGC
Source organism: uncultured Rhodospirillales bacterium (assembly GCA_903860935.1). GTDB lineage: Bacteria > Pseudomonadota > Alphaproteobacteria > CACIAM-22H2 > CACIAM-22H2 > CAIOSQ01. Next base: position 1,633 of record CAIOSQ010000435.1, read on the forward strand.
CTCCCTTCGACCAAAGCGGCAACACCGCCCTCGTCGGCGCGACGATGATGTTCGAGATCCTCTGCGTCCTCGCCGAAGCGCGCCACACCCGCAGAAAATCGGATCCAGACAACCAAACCCGGCGGCAAACGACCGGGACGGCGTGATCCGAACACGATTTGCGTGGATACGTTTTGCGCAGGGCCTATATCTCGCGCACGCATCCGACCGAGGGACCCGCATCCGATGGCTTCGCAGGACGACACGCTCGACTTCCTCGCCGACCTGATCGCCAAGGCCCGCCGCGCCGGGGCCGACGCGGCCGACGCCGTCTTCGTCGAAGGCGCCTCGATCAGCCACGCGCGGCGCCTCGGCAAGCTCGAGAAGCTCGAGCGGGCGGAAGGCCAGGATCTCGGCCTGCGGGTCTTCGTGGGCCGGCAGCAGGCGATCGTCTCATCCTCCGACCGCGCTCCGGCAGCCATCGCCGAACTGGTCGCGCGCGCCGTCGCGATGGCGCGCGTCGCGCCGCCCGATCCCCATGCCGGCCTCGCCGACGCGTCCGAGATCGCGCGCGAGATCCCCGATCTCGACCTGCTCGACCCGGTGGAGCCCTCGGCCGAAGCCCTCGTCGAGCGCGCCCGCGCCGCCGAGGACGCGGCCCTGGCGGTGGCGGGGATCACCAATTCGGAAGGCGCCGAGGCCGGATGGAGCCGCACGCGCGTCGCACTTGCCGCATCCAACGGTTTCGCCGCCGCCTATGCGCGCTCCAACCACTCGGTCTCGGTGAGCGTGATCGCCGGCGAAGGCACCGGGATGCAGCGCGACTACGATTACGCGTCGGTCATCCATGGCGCCGATCTCGAGGATCCCGCGCACGTCGGGCGGCGTGCCGCCGAGCGCACGCTGGCGCGGCTCGCCCCGCGCAAGGCCGAGACCTGCAAGGTTCCCGTGATCTTCGACCCGCGCGTCTCGGCGAGCTTCGTCGGCCACCTGGCGAGCGCCATCAACGGCGCCGCCGTCGCGCGCGGCACATCCTTCCTGAAGAACGCGATGGGCCAGCGTATCCTGCCGGCGGGTACGACCGTGGTCGACGATCCCTTCCGCCCTCGCGGCCTCGCCTCCAAGCCGGTCGACGGCGAGGGGATCGCACCGCACCGGCGCGAGATCGTCGCCGACGGCGTCCTGACGACCTGGTTCCTCGACCTGCGCGCCTCCCGCCAGCTCGGGCTGCGGTCCACCGGGCATGCCTCGCGCGGCACGACCTCGCCGCCCAGCCCCTCGCCGACCAATCTCCATCTCGCGCCGGGGCACATCTCGCCCGCCGCCATGATCCGGGAGGTCGGGCGCGGCCTCTACGTCAACGAGTTCATCGGCATGGGCGTCAACGGGGTCACCGGCGACTACAGCCGCGGCTGCTCGGGCTTCTGGATCGAGAACGGCGAACTCGCCTATCCCGTGAGCGAGATCACGATCGCCGGCAATCTGAAGGCGATGTTCCTCACCCTGACCCCGGCCGACGACCTCGTGTTCCGCCACGGCACGAATGCACCGACATTGCGCATCGACGGACTGACCATCGCCGGGCGGTGACGCCGCGCCGGCCCCGGCTCACAGGCTGCGGCGGCTCTTCAGCGCGGCGATCAGCGTGCCGTCGTCCAGATAGTCGAGCTCGCCGCCGACCGGCACGCCGTGAGCGAGCCGGGTGACGCGACAGCCGAGCCCGGCGAGGCGATCGGCGACGTAATGCGCCGTGGTCTGCCCCTCGACGGTCGCGTTCAACGCCAGGATCACCTCGCCCACCGCGCCGTCGCGCACGCGGCGCAGCAGCCCCGCGATATCGAGATCGTCGGGCCCGATGCCGTCGAGCGCCGACAGCACGCCGCCCAGGACGTGGTAGCGCGCCCGGGTCGCGCCGGAGCGCTCGATCGCCCAGAGATCGCCGACATCCTCGACGACGACCAGCGTCCCGGGTTCGCGCCGCGGATCGGCGCAGATCGCGCAGGGATCGGTGGTGTCGAGATTGCCACAGCTGCGGCAGGCCACGACCTTTTCCGCAGCCTCGCGCAGCGCCTCGGCGAGCGGCAGCATCAACTGCTCGCGGCGGCGCATCAGGTCGAGCACGGCGCGCCGCGCCGAGCGCGGGCCGAGACCCGGCAGGCGCGCGAGCAACTGGATCAGCCGCGCCAGCTCTGGCCCGGTCACGACAACCCCGGCATCGCCGCCTCAGAACGGCAGCTTGAAGCCGCCCGGCAGGCCGAGCCCCGGCGGCAGGCCGAGGCCGCCCATCAATTTCTGGCTCTCCTCGGCGTTCATGGCGTCGGCCTTGGCCCGCGCATCGTTGCAAGCCGCGACGATCAGGTCCTCGAGCATGCCGACATCGGCGGGATCGACCACCGACGGCTCGATGCGCATCCGCTTGACCTCGCCCTTGCCATTGACCACCGCCTTGACCATGCCGGCGCCGGACTGGCCCTCGACCTCCATCTGCGCGAGCCTCTCCTGCAGCTCCGTCATCTTCTGCTGCATCGCCTGCGCCTGCTTCATGAGATTGCCGAGATTCTTCATAGGTCGTCGGTCTCCGGGTCGATCGAGTCGGGGATCAGGTCGAGATCGGGGGGCGCCTCCTCGAGGAGATCGGCGCCGGCCTCGCCGTCCGGCGCGGCCATGGCCGGCGCGATCACGGCCGGCGCTTCGGCGGGGCCGCGAACGGCCTCCAGCGTCGCGCCGGGAAAGATCTCCAGCGCGCGGCGCACCAGCGGGTGCTCGGCCGCGCGCGCCTTGCGGGCGGCGACGGTGGCGGCGGATTGCTGAGAGAGCGTCGGCGCGCCGACATCCTGCTCGCTCAGCGTCACGACCCAGCGCCGGCCGGTCCACTTGCCGAGCAACTCCATCACCCGGGCAGCGAAATCGCGCGGACATCCCGGTGCGCGCAATTCGATCAGTCCGGGCTCGAAGCGCAGCAGATGGACGTTGTTCCACAGCAGTCCGTGCAGGATGCCCTCGCGCCGCGCCTCGAACAGCGCGACCACGTCGCGGAAACTCTCCGGAGCCGGTGCGGCGGCCTCCGCTCGCACGGCCTGTGCCGGCGCGGCCGCGGCCTGCACCGCCACGGCCCGCGGCGCCGATGACGCGGCCACCAGGACCGCCCGCGGCGCGCTGCCCGACGGACCGCCGCCGGAGCCGCGCGGCCCGGAGAGCGTCGCGGCACCGCCGCCGCCCTCCTGGATCCGGCCGACGAGATCGGCCGGGTTCGGCAGATCGGCCGCATAGGCGAGCCGGATCAGCAGCATCTCGAGCGCGGCGAGCGGCTGAGGCGCGGTCTGCACCTCGCCGAGCCCCTTGAGCAGCATCGTCCAGCTCCGCGCCAGCGTGGCCACGCCGAGCCCCTCCGCGAGGCCCTTGCCGCGCTCGCGCTCGGTCTGCGGCAGGCCGACCTCGTCAGCGAGCGACGGCGCCGCCTGCAGCCGGGTCAGTTGGTGGACGAGCTCGAGCAGGTCCTGGACCACGACGGCCGGATCGGCACCGACGCGATACATGGCCTGGAGATGCTCGAGCGCCGCGGCTGGCTGGCCGCGCATGACGGTCTCGAAGAGATCGAAGATCTGCGCCCGGTCGGCGAGACCGAGCAGCTCGGCGACCGATCGCTCGTCGACCTCGCCAGGATGATGCGCGAGGGCGCGGTCGAGCAGCGACAGGCCGTCGCGCGCCGAACCGTCGGCGGCGCGCGCCAGGAGCCGCGCCGCGCCCGCGTCGATCGCACGGCCCTCCTTGCCCGCGACATCGGTCAGCATCGCGGCCAGCGTCGCCTGCTCGAAGCGCCGCAGGTCGAAGCGCTGACAGCGCGAAAGCACGGTGACCGGCACCTTGCGGATCTCGGTGGTCGCGAAGATGAACTTCACGTGCTCGGGCGGTTCCTCCAGCGTCTTGAGCAGCGCATTGAACGCGCTGTTCGAGAGCATGTGGACTTCGTCGACGATGTAGATCTTGTAGCGCGCCGAGACCGGGCGGTAGCGCACGCCGTCGATCAGCTCGCGCATGTTGGCGACGCCGGTGTTCGAGGCGGCATCCATCTCGATCACGTCCATGTGCCGATCCTCGGCGATGGACACGCAATGGGGGCAGACGCCACAGGGATCGGGCGTCGGACCGCCGGTGCCGTCGGGACCGATGCAGTTGAGGGCGCGGGCGATGATGCGCGCCGTCGTGGTCTTGCCGACGCCGCGCACGCCGGTCAGCACGAAGGCATGGGCGATGCGCCCGGTGGCGATCGCGTTGGTCAGCGTACGGACGAGCGCATCCTGCCCCAGCAGGTCGCTGAGGCGGGTCGGCCGGTATTTGCGCGCGAGCACGCGATAGGCAGAGGACGTCTCGGACATCTCGCGTCTGCGGTCAGCGGCGCCGACCCGGAGGGGAGCGCGCGGGAAAGCGCAAGGTGGGAGGTTGAAACGACGACCCGGACCGGAACTCGTTACGGTTGCTTCCTCTCGGACCTGGCCGGGTTGGCGAGGAGTCCGTCCGCCGCCAACCTCCCGCGCGATATATGACCCGCGGACCCGACAGACGCAAGCCGCCCGGCGACGCGCCCCCCGCGAGCGTGCCCCAGCGAGCGTGCCCCAGCGAGCGTGCCCCAGCGAGGGCGATTGACCCGCCCCCCTTCGCGACTATTATGCGCGCCGTCCGAGCCGGTGCCCCACTGGCGGAACGGTAGACGCGGCAGACTCAAAATCTGTTGTTCGCAAGAACGTGCTGGTTCGAGTCCGGCGTGGGGCACCAAGCACCAGCGGCCGAACCGGCCGAATGCAACAAACTGAAACAATCGTTGAATCGTATTGTCGGGATCTGTAGGGTCGCGGTTCACTTCGAGGCCGCCCCGGATGATGTCGAATCCCCGACCGACCCCGATCCACCGCCTGCGCGCACGGATCCTGAACGCTGCAACCGGCGCATTGCTCTTCTGCGCGCTGGCCCTGCCGGCCCCGGCATCCGCCGCCGAGCGTGCCCCGACACCGCCGCCGCCGCCCGCACCGCCGGTGCGCGCCACGACCGCCCAGGTGGCGAGCGTGCCCGCCGCCGTCCGCGCCGGACAGCAGCAGCGCAAGACCGAGTCCGCAGCGACGACCGCCCAGGCCCGCAAGAAGGTGGCCAAGCGCCAACAGGCCACGCGGCAGCAGGCCGGGGCCGCGCGGCTTCCCTGCGTCCAGTTCGTCCGGCAGACCACCGATTTCCGTCTGAGCGGCAATGCCCATCTCTGGTGGTCGCGCGCCGCCGGCGTGCATGCGCGCGGCAGCGTCCCCGAAGCCGGCAGCATCCTGTCCTTCAAGTCCATCAAGTCCATGCCGATGGGCCATATCGCGGTCGTCAGCCAGGTGATCAGCAGCCGCGAGATCAGGATCGACCACTCGAACTGGGTGCATGGCGGCGTCGTCCGCGGCGCCGAAGTGGTCGATGTCTCGCCACGCAACGACTGGACTGCCGTTCGGGTCTCGCTCAAGCCGGGCACCGCGTCCTACGGCAGCATCTACCCGACCAACGGCTTCATCCACGCCCGCCCGCACGGGTCGGACGTGGCGAACCTGGCGGAGCGCCCGGTCGACATGGGCATGCCGCGGCTCGGCCCCGCCCCACGCGACCTGCGGCCTCAGGCCGAGCGCTCGACCCGCGCCCCGGGCTGATCGCCCGCCCCGCGCGCCGTCGCTTCCGACGCGACGCGCGCCGGCGAATGGCGCACGACAACCCGGCCACGCGGCGCCTATGATCTGGCGAGGACGGCACGGGGAGGCCTCGGCATGAGGATCGTTGTTCTCGGCGGCGGGATCGTGGGCGTCACCACCGCCTACGCGCTCGCGCGAGACGGCCATGAGGTCGTCGTGGTCGATCGCCAGCCTTTGGCGGCGAATGAAAACAGCTTTTCAAATGCCGGCATGGTCGCGCCCGGGCACGCCTATACCTGGGCCAGCCCCCGCGCGCCGAAGATCCTGCTCAAGTCGCTGTGGCGCGACGATACCGCCCTGCGCTTCAAGTTCTCCACCGATCCGCGGCTCTACGCCTGGTCGCTGCGGTTCCTGCGCGAATGCAACGCCGCCTCGGCGGCGCGCAACACCGCCAACAAGCTGCGCCTGTGCCTGTTCTCGCAGGCCCAACTCCATGACACGGTGGCGCGAACGGGCATCGCCTATGACCGGGTCGTGGGCGGCGCGGTCTATCTCTACCGCGACCCCGCGCTATTCGAGGCCGGGGTCCGCAACACCCGGGTGCTGACCGATCTCGGTCTGCGCCTCGACGCGCTGGATCCGACGGCCGCGGCACGCATCGAACCGGCGCTCGACGCGGTCAAGGACGAGCTCGCGGGCGCGATCTTCTCGCCCAGCGACGAGAGCGGCGACTGCCACGCCTTCGCCAACAAGCTCGCGGCGATCGCCGCCAGGATGGGCGTGAGCTTCCGCTGGAACACCCGGGTCGAGCGTATCGAGGCCGAGGGCGATCGCATCACCAGGGTCGTGACGGATGGCGGCGAGATCGTCGCCGACGCCTATGTGATGGCGCTGGGCAGCTATGCCCCGATCGAGGCGCGCAAGCTGGGCGTGAACCTGCCGGTCTATCCCGTGAAGGGCTATGCGTTGACGCTCGACGTCCAGGGCCGCAACGGCGCGCCGATGCTGTCGGGCGTCGACGAGCAGAACCTCGTCGCGTGGTCGCGCCTCGGCAACCGGCTGCGCATGACCGCCACGGCCGAGTTCGCCGGCTACGACACCAGCCACAAGCCGTCGGATTTCGCGCATATGCTCAAGGTCGCGCGCGGTCTTTTCCCCGGTGACGCGGATTTC
>CAIOSQ010000436.1 GCA_903860935.1 uncultured Rhodospirillales bacterium
CCTCGCGGCGACCGGCCGCGTGCAGCAGCCGCGCGCGCGCGCCATGGTCGGCAGCGCGGCCAGGTTCCAGGGAGACCGCACGCTGCCATGCCGCGATCGCCGCGTCGGCGTGCCCGAGGCGCTGCGACAGCATCGCCAGATTGCGCCACGCCTCGGCATCGCCCGGCGCCGCCGCGACGGCACGCTCCATCGCCGCAAGCGCTGCCTCGGGCGCGCCGCGCGCCACGAGGAGCGCCGCGCGGATCTTGAGCGCGACCGGCGTGTCCGGAGCCTGCGCGAGGATCGCATCGGCACGGCGCAGGGCGTCGTCCTGGTCGCCATGCCTGTAGGACCGCACGAGCCCGTCGATGTCCCCCCTGGAGGGCACCGCGCGGGCGGGAACCGGCGGCTTGACGCCAGCCCGCGAACCGATCCAGGCCGCAAGATCGCCTGCCACCCGCGCCAGGACGCCGTCCCAGTCGCCAGGGCGCTCCTGGCGGTAGAGCCGCGCCGTCGGATACCAGGGACTGTCGGTGCGATCGCTCAGCCAGCGCCAGTCGGCCGCGAAGGGCAGCAGGATCCACACCGGCCGGCCAAGCGCGCCGGCGAGATGGGCCACCGATGTGTCGACGGCGATCACCAGGTCGCAGGACGCACAGAGCGCCGCGGTATCCGCGAAATCGGTCAGGCGTGCGCCGGCATGCGCGAGTTGCGGCAGGCTGTCGAGCGTCGCGCGATCCTCCGGCCGGACATCGCGCTGAAGGCTCACCCACGTCGCCCGTGCATCGAACAGCGTCGCGAGACGCGCCAGGGCGAGGCTGCGGTTGCGGTCGTTGGCGTGGATGGGATTGCCGCTCCACGCGACGCCGATGCGCGGTGTCGCCCCGCCCAGGGGCAGGTCCGACCACGCCGCGATGGCCGATGCCGGTACGCGCAGATAGGGCACCATGGCCGGGATCGTCGCAAGCCGCGTCCCAAGCACCGCCGGCAGGCTCATCAGCGGGCAGTGCAGATCGAAGGCCGCATCGCCGAGCGGCGCGCTCGTGGCCACCGCCCGGGCCACGCCGTCGAGCCCCTCGCAAAGCCGCACGAGCGCGGGATCGATCTCGGCGATGACCGTCGCGCCACGTGCGGCGAGAAGCGGCGCGAAGCGCAGAAACATGATCTGGTCGCCGATGCCCTGCTCGCCGACGAGCAGCAGACGACGTCCTTCCAGCGGCTCCGCACCCGTCCATCGCGGCCGCGCCGTGACGCGCGGCGGCGGCGCGCCGGGACGCTGCCAGCGGCTCTCATGGGCCTGCCAGCCCTCATCGAGCCGCCCCAGCGCCAGAAGGGCCAACGCCCGGTTGTAGCGGGCCTGCCCATGACGCGGATCCAGCGCGACGGCGCGTTCGTAGGCCTCGACCGCCGCACCGGTCCGGCCCATGGCCCGCAGCACCAATCCGCGATTGCAATGCGCGTCGGCGAAATCCGGCTGCAAGGCGATCGCGCGATCGCAGGCGGCGAGCGCCTCGACCAGTTGTCCGCGCTTTTCGAGCAGCAGGCCGCGCGCGGCGTGGGCGTGTGCGCCGGCCGGCCGGAGCACGATCGCACGATCGAAACAGGCGAGTGCTTCGTCGGCGCGCTTCATCCGCACCAGCACGGCGCCACGATTGAACCACGCCCCGGCATCGTCCGGCCGCTCAGCGATGCTGTCCTCGAAACAGGCCAGCGCCGCATCGAGGCGTCCGGCATTCACCAGGGCGAGGCCGCGCAGGTCGCGCGTGACGGCGGGATCCGGATCGCGGGCCAGCGCGCGATCGCCGACGGGGCTCTTGCGCAGTTCCCCCGCGTCCATGCCCAGGACCCTGCCACCGCCCCCGGCCGTGGCCCGCGCGTCGATCCAGGCCGCGAGATCGTCCGCCACCCGCGCCAGGATTCCATCCCAGTCGCCGGGGCGCTCCTGGCGATGGAGCCGTGCCGTCGGATACCAGGGGCTGTCGACGCGATCGTGCAGCCAGCGCCAGTCGGCATTGAACGGCAGGAGGATCCACAACGGACGGCCAAGCGCCCCGGCGAGATGCGCCACCGATGTGTCGACGGCGATCACGAGGTCGCAGGCCGCGCAGAGCGCCGCGGTGTCGGTGAAATCGGCAAGCGCCGCACCGGAATGGCGCAGTTGCGGCAGGGCGTGGAGCGCCGCGCGGTCGCTGTCGCGCAGCTCGCGCTGCAGACCGATCCACTCCACCGGCGCGCCGAGAAGCGCACTCAGGCGGGCGAGTGGAATGCTGCGCCGCGCGTCGTTGGCGTGGGCAGGATTGCCGCTCCAGGCGATCCCGACGCGTGGTCGCGACGCAGGGCCGAGCGTCGCCGCCCACCGCGCCCGCGCCGGCTCCGGCACGCGCAGATAAGGGATGCCCGCCGGGATGGTCGATAACTCGGTGCCGAGCACGGTCGGCAGGCTCATCAGCGGACAGTGGAGGTCGAAGGCCTCGTCGGGCACCGGCGCATCGCTGCGTACCACCCGCGCGACGCCGGCGAGTCCCTCCAGCAGCGGCGCGAGGCGTGGCGCCGTCTCCAGCAGGACCCGCGCGCCACGCGCCGCCACCTGCGCGGCGAAACGCGCGAACTGGATCTGGTCGCCCAGGCCCTGCTCGCCCCAGAGCAGGATCGTCCGGCCCGCGATCTCCTGCCCGGGCGCACCGGTCCAGCGCGGTCTGGACGTGGTACGCGGCATCGGAGCACCGTGGATGTTCCAGCGCCGCTCGTGCAGCGCCCAACCCTCGCGCATCCGCCCGAGCGAGAGCAGAGCAAGCGAGCGGTTCCATTCGGCGCCGATGTCGCCGGGCGCGAGGGCGAGGGCGCGATCATAGCTGTCCAGCGCCTCCGCGAAGCGGCGCAGATCGACCAGGATCGCACCGCGGTTGGCATGCGCCTCGGCATAGGCGGGGCGCAGGGCGAGCGCGCGATCGATCGCCGTCAGCGCCTCCGCGAAACACCCGCGCTCCTCGAGGATGACGGCGCGGTTGTTGTGCGCCTCCGCATCGTCGGGCCGCAGCGCGACCGCCCGGTCGAGCGCCGCGAGCGCCTCTTCCAGCCGCCCAAGCTCTTTCAGGGCGACACCGAGATTCCGGTAAGCGGCGCCGTGCCCCGGCGCGCGCGCGATCGCCGCGCGGTGGCATGCCTCCGCGTCAGCCGGACGGTCGCGCAGCTGGAGCGTGACGCCCAGGGCATGATGGTTCTCCGCTTCCGCGGGCGCGAGATGCACGGCGGTGCGGCCATGCGTCTCGGCCTCCTCGAGGAGGCCGGCCTCGCGCAGCAGCGCGCCGAGATGGCGATAGGACGGCGCATGATCCGGCGCCAGGACGAGCGCCACGCGAAAGGATCCGATCGCCGCCTCGCGCGCGCCGGCGCGCTGGAGCAGGGCGGCGAGATTGCGATGCGCCTCGGCATCGCGCGGCGCGAGCTCCGTGGCGCGCCGCGCCGCCGCGATCGCCTCCGCGAGCGTCCCCACCGTCCCCAGGCTCGCGGCCAGGATCTTCCACGCCAGCGCGGCACCCGGATACGCCGCGACGATCTCGCGCGCGGACGCGATGGCGGCGTCATGGTCGCCCCCCGAGAACGCGCGCAGCAAGGCATCGCGCGCCGCCTTCGACGGCCCCGCCCGCCGCGCACTGACCTCGAGCGTCGTCGCTCCCGTCACCGCATCCATCCTCGTCCTGGCGCCGCCGCCCGCGGGCGTCCCTCGCCGCGCGGGCCCACACACCCGCTTCGAAGTCTAGCGACGTATGCGCGACAAGTGCAGCGCGGCCCGCGCGGCCCTCCGGTTCCCCTGGCGCGCGCGGCGATGCTACGGTCATACCCTCGTTCATCCCGACATAGCAGCGAGCGCGCCCGCATCATGGCCTCCCCCTCCTTCACCACCCGCCCCGAGATCATGGGGACGTTCGGCGTCGTCTCCTCGACGCACTGGATCGCCAGCCAGGTCGGCATGGGCGTGCTCGAGAAAGGCGGCAACGCCTTCGATGCGGCGGTCGCCGCGGGTTTCGTCCTGCTGGTCGTCGAGCCTCACATGAACGGGCTCGGCGGCGATGCCGTGATCCTGGTCAAGCCGGCCGGAGACGCCTCCCCGACGGCGATCTGCGGCCAGGGACCGGCGCCAGCAGGCGCGACGCTGGCGCATTACCGCTCGCTCGGCATCGACGTCATCCCTGGCAACGGGCTGCTCGCGGCCTGCGTGCCCGGCGCCTTCGACGCCTGGATGAAGATGCTGCGCGACCACGGTACGCTGACGCTGGCCGAGGCGCTGCAGCCGGCCATCGCCTATGCCGCGGAGGGCCATCCGCTCTGTGCCGGCGCGGCCGGCGCGATCGCCGGCATGGCCGATTTCTTCGCCGAAGAGTGGCCGAGTTCGGCCGCGCTCTGGCTGCCCGGTGGCACTGCACCGAAACCCGGCGCGATCCACCGCAATCCCGATCTCGCCAAGACACTGGCGCGGCTGGTGCGGCTCGGCGCCCAGGCCGGCCCCGATCGCGAGGCCCAGATCGACGCCGCGCGCCGCGCCTACTATGCCGGTTTCGTGGCCGAGACGATCGAGGCCTTCGCCACGCGTACCGAGGTGCTCGACGCCAGCGGACGGCGCCATCGCGGCGTGCTGCACGCCGCCGACATGGCCGCGTGGAGTGCTGCGAGCGAGCCCTGCGCCAGCGTCTCTTATCGCGGCTGGGAGGTCTTCAAGGCCGGCCCCTGGAGCCAGGGCCCGGTGATGCTGCAGGCGCTCAAGCTGCTCGAGGGCTTCGACATCGGCGCGATGGACACGCTGGGCGCGGAGTTCGTGCATACGCTGGTCGAGGCCAAGAAGCTCGCCTATGCCGATCGCGAGGCCTGGTACGGCGAGCCCGTCGGCGGCGACGTCCCGCTGGCCGCGCTGCTGTCCGACGCCTATGCCGCGCAGCGCCGCGCGCTGATCGGCGCCACGGCCTCGCGCGACATGCGTCCCGGATCGCCGGATGGCCGCGAAGCGCCGTTCCCCGCCTATCGCCTCGCCGACGGCACAGCCATCGCTGGCATCGGCGAGCCCGCGCGCATCGAACAGGAAAGCCAGGAGCGCCCGGCGACGCGCGGTCCTGCGGAAGGCGATACCTGCCATCTCGACGTCGTCGATCGCTGGGGCAACGTCGTCGCCGCCACGCCGTCGGGCGGCTGGATGCAATCCTCGCCCACGATCCCCGGGCTCGGCTTCTGCCTCGGCACGCGCACGCAGATGTTCTGGATGCAGGAGGGCCTGCCCTCGACCCTGCGAGCCGGCGCGCGGCCGCGCACGACGCTGACCCCGACCATCGCGCGCAAGGGCGACACGGTCATGGCCTTCGGATCGCCCGGCGGCGACAATCAGGACCAGTGGATCCTGCAGTTCTTCCTGCGCCACGCCGATCACGGGCTCAACCTGCAGGCCGCGATCGACGCGCCGCAGCTGCAATGCGACCACTGGCCGAATTCCTTCTATCCGCGCCACGCGGCGCCGGCGAAGCTGCAGCTCGAAGGACGGTTCCCGCGCGACACCGTGGCCGCACTCGAACGCCGCGGCCACGAGGTCAAGCTGGTGGGCGACTGGTCGCTGGGCCGCAACTGCGCCGCCTCCACCGATGGCCGCATCCTGCGCGCCGCCGCGACGCCGCGGCTGCAGCAGGCCTACGCCGTCGGCCGCTGAACGGCGCGCGGGGAAAAGACTCGCCATGACCGGCGCCCTCGCCGCTTGCGTCCCCATCGCCATCATCGGCGCCGGAACGATGGGAACAGGCATCGCGCAGCTCGCCTGCCTGGCCGGGCATCGCACGATCCTGATCGGCACGCCGCCCGAGACGCTCGACGCCGCGCGGCGCGCGATCGCCGCGGGGCTGGAGATCCTCGTCGGCAAGGGCAAGCTGTCGGCGGCTGCGCGCGACGCCGCGCTGGGTCGGCTCGAGACCTCCGGCGACATCGCGGCCGCCTCGCCCGCCGGCCTCGCCATCGAGGCGGTGCCGGAGGACATGGACCTCAAGCATCGCGTGCTGCTGGCGCTCGAGGCGGCGATGGCGCCCGCGGCGCTTCTCGCCTCCAACACCTCGGCGCTTTCGCTTGCCGCGATGGCGCGGCCGCTGGCCCGGCCGCAGCGCTTCTGCGGCCTGCATTTCTTCAACCCCGCCCAGATCCTGCCGCTGGTCGAAGTGGTCGACGCGCCACTCACCGATCCCGCGATCTGCGATATCGGCGTCGCGACCATGCGCGCCTGGGGCAAGACCCCGATACGTTGCCGCTCCACGCCGGGCTTCGTCGTCAACCGCTGCGCGCGCGCCTTCTACGCCGAGGCGCTGCGCACGCTGGCCGAGCGCGCCGCCGATCCCGCGACGATCGACGCGGTGATGCGCGAGAGCGGCGGGTTCCGCATGGGGCCCTGCGAGCTGATGGACATGATCGGCCACGACATCAATGTCGCCGCTACCGCCTCGCTCTCCGCCGCGACCTTCGGCGATCCGCGCTATCGCGGCTCGCCCATCCAGAAGGAGATGGTCGAGGCCGGGCTGCTGGGGCGCAAGACCGGGCGCGGGTTCTACGATCACGCAAAAGGCGCGCAAAAGCCGCCGCCAGCCACCGCGACGCCTGGCCCGCGACCGCGCAGCGTGCGCGTGCTGGGCGATCTCGGCCCGGCCGCCGCGCTGTCCGCGCGCGCCGTGAAGGCCGGGCTCGCGGTCCATTGCACGTCCGGCGACGGGCGCATCGTCGTCGACGGCATCCATCTCGCGCCGAGCGATGGGCGCCCCGCCACCCTGCGCGGCGATGTCGACGTGGTCTTCGACCTCGCGCTCGACGCCGCCACGCAGACGCGCGCGGCGATCGCGGCCAGCGACACCGCGCTGGCCGGAGCCGCAGAGGTCGCAGCCGGGTTCTTCCAGGCGCTTGGCATCGCAGTCAGCGTCGTCGACGACATGCCGGGCCTCGTGGTCCTGCGCACGGTCGCCTGCCTCGCCAACGAGGCGCTGGACGCCGCGCAGACCGGCGTGGCCAGCGAAGCGGATATCGACCTCGCGATGACCAAGGGCGTCAGCTACCCGATCGGTCCGATCGCCTGGGCCGCGCGCATCGGCTTCGGCCGCGTGCTGGGCGCGCTCGACAATCTCCAGGACGTCACCGGCGACGACCGCTACCGCCCCTGCCTGCGCCTGCGCCGCCGCGCCGCGGCCGAGGTGGCGTGCCGCACCTAGTTCCAACCCGGGACGGAGCCCGGATTACCCCGTTTGTTCCACCCCAGGCGGTAATCCAGGCTCCGTCCCGCAGCGATCGCGAGGCGACGCATGATGACGACGGCCCCAGCGCCTGCCAGACGGCTCGACTGCTACATCTTCGTCGGCAGCACCTACAGCTTCCTGACCGCGCATCGCGCCGCGGCCTTTGCGGCCGCACATGGCGTCGCGCTCGACTGGAAGCCGTTCAGCCTGCGCACGCTGCTGCGCGAGCAGGACAGCACGCCCTTCCTCGGCCGACCCGCGAAGACCGCCTATATGTGGCGCGACATCGAACGCCGCGCGGCGCGTTTCGGCATCCCCTTCGCGCGGCCCTCGCGCTACCCCGTCGATTCCGCGCAGCGCGCCAACCGCGTCGCGACGTTGGCGGCGCGCGAGGGCTGGTGCGCCGAATTCCTGCGCGAAACCTACCGCACCTGGTTCCTCGAGGACCGCGATCCCGGCGATCCACAGGCGCTGGCAGAGACGCTGCGGCGCCTCGGCTGCCCCGAGGCCGTCGCCGCGCGGGCGGACGCACCGGACATCGCGGCGCAGTTCACGGCCAACACCGATGCGGCCCGCGCGCTCGGCATCTTCGGCGCGCCGAATTTCGTCTGCGACGGGGAGGTCTTCTGGGGCGACGACAGGCTAGAGGACGCGATCGCCTGGCGGCTGAGGACCTGACACCAGCGACCTGGGCCCTTCGCAATTGGAGGCAATCCATGCTCTGAGCTACCCCCGGAATACCCCTTGGGGTAATTCGGGCTCCGTCCCCGGTTGTTCTCAGCCGCGGCCGCGATAAGCGGCGACGCCCTGGTCGGGGATCCAGACGCCGCGGGGCGGGGCGCCGCTCTGCCAGAAGACGTCGATCGGCATGCCGCCGCGCGGATACCAGTAGCCGCCGATGCGCAGCCAGGCGGGCGACAGGAAGTCCTTGAGCCGCGCGGCGATCTCCACCGTGCAGGCCTCGTGGAAGGCGCCATGGTTGCGGAAGCTGCCCAGATAAAGCTTCAGCGACTTCGATTCCACCAGCCAGCGTCGCGGCACGTAGTCGATCACCAGATGCGCGAAATCCGGCTGGCCGGTGATCGGGCAGAGCGAGGTGAATTCCGGAGCTGCGAAGCGTACGAGATAGCGCAGTTCGGGGTGCGGATTGGCGACGCGCTCCAGCATCGCCTCCTCGGGCGCGCCGGGCACCCGGCTCTTTTCGCCGAGCTGCTTCAGACCGTCATAGATCGTCTTTCGCGCCGCCATCGTCATCCTCCTCGCGCGCCGCGCCGGTGCGCGCGGCGGGACTGTTCATGAAGGCCTCATGGAAGGCGCCGAAGCGTCCCTCGCCGATGGCCGTGCGCATGTCGCGCATCAGGTCCTGGTAGAAGGTCAGGTTGTGCTGCGTCAGCAGCATGGGGCCGAGCATCTCGCCCGCCTTCACGAGGTGGTGGATGTAGGCGCGGCTGTAGCCGCGGCAAGCCGGACAGGCGCAGCGCGGATCGAGCGGACCGGCATCCTCGGCGAAGCGCGCATTGCGCAGGTTGAGCGGGCCCTCGCTGGTCCAGGCCTGCGAGGTACGGCCCGAGCGCGTCGGCAGCACGCAATCGAACATGTCGATACCGCGCGCGACCGCCTCGACGATGTCGACCGGTTTGCCCACGCCCATCAGATAGCGCGGCGCGCGCGCCGGAAGATGCGGCGTCGTCCCCTCCAGCGTCGCGTTTCGTTCGGCCGCCGGTTCGCCCACGGCAAGACCGCCGACCGCGTAGCCGTCGAAGCCGATCTCACGCAGCGCCGCGGCGGACTCCGAACGCAGATCCGGAAACACCCCGCCCTGGACGATCCCGAAGATCGCGTAGCCCGCGCGCTGGACGAAGGCGTCGCGTGAGCGCCGCGCCCAGCGCATCGACAGGCGCATCGACTGATCCGCCTGCGCACGCGTGGCCGGATAGGGCGTGCACTCGTCGAAAGCCATGGTGATGGTCGCATCGAGGCTGTGCTGGATCGCGATCGAGCGCTCGGGCGTCAGAAGATGCGTACTGCCGTCGAGATGCGAGCGGAACCGCACGCCCTCCTCGTCCATCTTGCGCAGGCTCGACAGCGACATGACCTGATAGCCGCCGGAATCGGTGAGGATCGGGCCGGACCAGTTCATGAAACGATGCAGGCCGCCCAGCCGCTCGACCCGTTCCGCGCCCGGCCTGAGCATCAGGTGATAGGTGTTGCACAGCAGGATCTCGGCACCGGTGCCGCGCACGCCCTCGGGCGTCATGCCCTTGACGGTGGCGGCAGTGCCGACCGGCATGAAGGCGGGCGTCTCGATCGTGCCATGGGCCGTCGTCACGCGGCCACGCCGCGCCTTGCCGTCGGTGGCGATCAGCTCGAAGCCGAAACCGGTCATGGATCCTCCGCGCGGTGGATGAGGCTGGCATCGCCGTAGGAGAAGAAGCGATAGCCGGCGTCGATGGCATGGGCATAGGCCGCGAGCATCCTGGCCTGGCCGGCGAAGGCCGAGACGAGCACGAACAGCGTCGATTTCGGCAGATGGAAATTGGTGAGCAGCAGGTCCACGGCGCGGAAGCGGAAACCTGGCCGGATGAAGATGTCGAGTTCCCCGGCCCAGGGCTCTAGGCCGCCACGCAGCGCCGCGACACCTTCCAGCGTGCGCAGCGTGGTCGTACCGACCGCGACGATGCGGCCACCGCGTGCTCGGGTCTCGGCGATGGCGGTCGCGGTCGCCGCGGGCAGTTCGGCCCATTCCGAATGCATGACATGCGCCGAGATGTCCTCGGTCTTCACCGGCAGGAAAGTCCCCGCGCTGACATGCAGCGTGACCTGGGCGTGGCCGATACCGGCCTCGGCGAGGCGCGCCATCAGCCGCGGCGTGAAATGCAGCCCCGCAGTGGGGGCGGCAACCGCGCCGTCGCGCCGCGCGAACAGGGTCTGGTAATCGGCCTCGTCCTCGGGCTCCGCGTCCGCGCGCTTGATGTAGGGCGGCAGCGGCATGCGCCCGTGCCGCGCCAGCGCCGCCATGAGCGCCGCGCCCGCGCGGTCGAAACGCAGCCTCGCCGCTCCACCCTCGCCCCGCGCCACGACCTCGCCCGTGAAACCATCGCCGAAGACCAGGGTGTCGCCGGCGGTCAGCTTCTTCGCCGGCCGCGCGAAGGCTTCCCAGGTCCGCTCGTCCACCACCTTGTGCAGCGTCACGCCGATACGCGCCGCACCGCGCATCCCGGTCAGCTGCGCGCGGATCACCCGCGTGTCGTTGGAGACCAGCAGATCGCCGGCGCGCAAGAGCCCCGGCAGATCGAGCACCGCGCGATCGGCAAGCCCGCCCGGCGCGATCTCGAGCAGCCGCGCGGCGTCGCGCGGACGCGCCGGGTGCTGGGCGATCCGCTCCGCCGGCAGGTCGAAATCGAAATCCGAGAGCTTCATGGCGGCGCGGGTTCTAGCCGATGCGCGCGCGCCTCGCCATGGCGGCGCGGCCTTGCCTGTGGCATGGCACCACGCGGCTGCACATAGTGATGGCCTCTTGCGTCCGGCTGCGGACCGGGCGCCGGGCATCCCATACGAGGGCGGAACCATGCGCAACACGACCACGATCGGCTTCATCGGCTTCGGAGAGGTCGGCCAGACCTTCGCGCGCGGCCTGCTCGCCTCGGGCGACCTGCATGTCGTCGCCTACGACATCCTGTTCGACGATACGGCGCGGCGCGCGGCGCATCTCGCGCGCACCGCGGCGGTCGGCGCGGTTCCCGCCGACAGCGCGGCCGCGGCGGCGCGCGACGCGCGCGTCGTCATCTCCGCGGTCACGGCCGATCAGGTCGAGGCGGTCGCCGCGGCGGCCGCCACCTATCTTTCGCCGGGCCAGTACTTCCTCGATGTGAACTCGGCATCGCCGGCGACCAAGTCGCGCGCCGCCGCGGTCGTCGAGGCCTGCGGCGCCCATTATGTCGAGGGCGCGGTGATGGCGGCAGTCCTCGGCCCGGGCCTGCGCGTCCCGATCCTCGCCGGTGGTCCGAAGGCCGAGGCGGTGGCCGCGCTCCTCAACCAATTGGGGATGAACCTGACCGCGGTGACGCGCGAACCGGGTCGCGCCTCCGCGATGAAGCTCTGCCGCAGCATCGTCATGAAGGGCTTCGAGGCGATGGTCCTGGACTGCGCCACCGCCGCGCGGCGCTGGGGCGTCGAGGCGGAGGTCTGGAACAGCCTGGGCGCCACCTACCCCGCCTTCGACTGGGCGAAGCTGGCCGAGGAGATGGAAGAGCGCGTCACCACGCACGGCATCCGCCGTGCCGCCGAGATGCGCGAAGCGGCCGCGATGCTTGCGGACCTGGGGCTCGATCCCACCCTCGCCATGGCGACCGCGACGCGCCACGAGCGCATCGCCCGTGCCGCCAAGGGAGCGCCCGAGGCGTGACCCGCGCGGCCGCGCGGAATGGCGGCGGTGCGACCGATCCTGGCGGATGTCGCGCGTGTCGTGCCAAGCTTCGGCGGTTGAACGCCGCAGGCGGAAAGGAATGTCGATGACGGATCTCGCTGGCAAGGTCGTCTGGATCACCGGTGCGGGGAGCGGCGTCGGCGAATCGGCCGCGCTCGGCTTCGCGGCCGCGGGTGCGACGGTCGTCCTGACGGGTCGGCGCGCCGAGCCGCTCGCGGTGGTCGCCGCGCGTATCGCCGCGGCGGGTGGCCGCGCGACCTGCATGCCCGGCGACCTCGCGCGCCGACAGGTCCCCTATCGCATCGCCCAGGACATCCTGGCGGCGCATGGCCGTATCGACATCCTAGTCAACAATGCCGGGCTCAACGTGCCCAATCGCGGCTGGAAGGATCTCGACGCCGACACGATCGCGCTGCTGGTCGACGCGAACCTCACCAGCGCGATGTTCTGCGCGCATGCGGTGCTTCCGGCGATGCGCGCGCAGGGCGACGGCATCCTGATCCATACCGCATCCGGCGCCGGGCGCTGGGTCAGCCTGCTCTCCGGTCCCGGCTATACCGCCGCGAAGCATGGCATGGTCGCGATGAGCCACCAGCTGAACATGTCGGAATGCGTGAACGGCATCCGCTCGATGGTGATCTGCCCGGGAGAGATCGCGACGCCGATCCTCAAGAACCGGCCGATCCCGCTCACGCAGCAGGAGCTCGACCGGATGCTCAAGCCCGAGGACGTCGCCGACATGATGCTCTACTGCGCCCGCCTGCCGCGCCATGTGAACCTCAACGAGGTCGTGATGCTGCCGGCCTGGAACCGCGCCTATGTCGCCGCACTGGACAACCAGGCGCGCGAACGGGCCGCGAAGGGCGGCTGAGCGGCGAACCACCTCCACAGGCGGGATGCCAGACACATCCTTCGTCAACGCGCTCAAGATGAGGCAACCCATGCGATATGTCCTGACGATCCTCCTCTCGCTGCTGATGTCGCCTGCCTCGGCGGGAGAATTGCGGATGCTCGGAACCGGCGCGTCCCGGGCGATCATCGAGGGCATGGCGCGCCAGTTCGAGGCCGCGACCGGCCATCGGATCGCGCTGGTGACCGATACGGCGGGCGGCGGCACGCGACGCGTGCTGTCGGGCGAGGCCTATGACGTCATCATGATCGTGCCGTCCGCGATCGACGATCTGATCGCGCGCGGCCATGTCGTCGCGGGGACGCGCCGCGACATCGCATCCGTCGGAGTCGGCGTCGGCGTGCGCGAGGGCGAGACGCGTCCGGACATCTCGACGGTCGCGGCTTTCATCGCGGCCCTGCGCGCAGCACCGCGCATTGCCTATGTCGATCCGGCGGCGGGCGGCACCAGCGGCATCTATTTCCGGAACTGGCTGGAGCGCAACGGGCTCGCGGCGGAAATGGCTCCGAAGACGCGCCTCCAGGCTGGCGGCTATGTCGCCGAGCTGGTCGCGAAGCGCGAGGCGGACCTCGTCGTCCACCAGATCAGCGAGATCCTGCCGGTCAAGGGCGTCGTGATGATCGGCCCCCTGCCCGCCGAGATCCAGTTGACGACGACCTATTCCGCCGGTCTGTCCGCCAGCGCCCGCGATCCCGCCCTGGCACGCGCCTTCATCGACCACATGACCAGCGCGGCCGCCGGCGAGATCATCCGCGCCGCCGGCATGGAACAGCCCCGACAGGCAGCGCCGAAATGACCGTCCGCGCCTATCGCCGGTAGCGGCGCTGGACCAGGATGTTGGCGGTCGCGGTCAGCACGATCGTGGCCGCCATGAGCACGAAGGAGATGGACGCGCCGAAGGGCCAGTTGTTCTGCTGGACGAACTGGTTGTAGACGAGCGGCCCCATCATCACGAAACGCGGCCCGCCGAGCAGGACCGGCGTGGCATAGGCGTTCATCGCCAGGATGAAGGTCAGGATCGACCCCGCGAGCAGACCGGGCAGGGCCAGCGGAAGAAGTACGCGACGCGCCATGTGATAGGGGTTCGCGCCGAGGCTGAACGCCGCTTCCTCGACGGCGCGGTCGATGCCCTCGATCACGCTCTGCAGCGTCAGGACCATGAAGGGCAGGTTGACCGCGATGATGCCGATCGTGACCACGACCTCGGTGTACATGATCTCCAGCGGCGCATCGATCAGGCCGATCCGCATCAGCAGCGAATTGACCACGCCCTTGCTGCCGAACAACGCCATCCAGCCGGCCGCGCGTACCGCGTTGCCGACGAAAAGCGGCAGGACGACAAGCATGATGAACAAGTTCTTGCGTTGCGACTGCATGCGCGCGAGCACATAGGCCAACGGAAACCCGAGCAGCAGGCAGACCAGCGTGCAGGTGACGGCCACGCGCAACGTGCGCGCGAGCACGGTCGTGTAATACGGGTCGGAGAAAAAGCGCAGGTAGTTCGCGGCCGTGAAGGCCTCGATCATCTGCTTGTACGGCCCGACATCGTTGAGGCTGTAGCGGAACAGGATCGCGATCGGAACGAGCAGACCGGCGGCGACGAAGATCGTCGCCGGACCGATCAGCGCGCCAGCCGTCAGGACCTGATCGCGCGCCTCGCGGCGTTCGGATGCGGAAAGTGTCGTGGCCATGGGGTGCTCGACACGGGGGATCCGGACGGTGCCGGATCCCCCTTTGCCAGCGTCGGAGACGGGATCAGGCCTTGAAGACCTTGTCCCACCACTCCTTCATCGCCGCGTCGTTCTTGGCGATATAGCCATAGTCGAGATCGACGAGGCGCTTCTGCTCCTCGGCCGTGAAGCCGATGCGTGCGTTGAGGTCGGCCGCGACGTTCGCGTTGTTCACGGTCGCGTTGTAGCCCATGTCGACCGCGAAATTCTCCTGCGCGCCCTTCTCCAGCATCGCATTGAGGAAGACATGCGCGCCGGACTTGTTCGGGGCGTTCTTCGGGATGCAGAAGCCGGAGATGTAGAACGGCACGCCCTCGGACGGGGCCGCGGAGTCGACGGAGATGCCCGCGTTCTGCCACTGGACGACGCGCGCCTTCCACATGATGCCGCTGTGGATCTCCTCGCTCTTGAGCGCCGCCGCGAAGGCCTCGTTGGTCGGATAGATGCGCGCGCCGGCCTTCTTGGCGGCCAGCAGCACTTCCTTGCCCGGCTCGAAATTCGAGACCGAGCCGCCATTGGCGAGCGCCGCCGCGAGCATGACGAACTGGTACTGGATGTCGATGAAGCCGAGCTTGTTGCCGTGCTTCGGATCCATCGACTCGCGGAAGCTCTTCGGCGCCGCGACCAGCTTCGGATTGTAGACCGCGACCTTGGCGGAATAGATGTGGCCGATCCCGTAGCTGTACTTCATCGCCGGGAGCAGGTTCGCGCCGTTGGGGATCTGAGCGTAGTCGATCGGCGCGAGCAGACCGGCCTGCTGCATCTCGAACATCTGCGCCGCCGAGAGCGCCTGGATGTCGGAGGTGCCGCGCGGCAGGCGCGCTTCGGCCTGCATCTTGGCGCGACGCGGACCGTCGGCGGCCTCGTCATAGACCACCTCGACGCCCTTGGACTTGAGGAACGGCGTGTCGATGTTCTTCTGGATCAAGCGGCTGTAGTCGCCGCCCCAGGTGCCGACGACGACACGCTGCTGCTGGGCCTGCGCGACGCCACCCAGGGAAGCCGCGCCGATCGCGGCGGTGCCGGCCGCGAGGGCCTGGCGGCGGGTGAGACTGGAACCGGTCATGAAGTCCTCCTTTTCGTTCCGGCCTCGCCGATGCGGGCCGGTCTTTGCGTTCAGGCCGCCGCGCCGGCGTCCTGGGTGAAGATACGTCCCGCGTCGGCGCTCCAGCCGACATGGACGCGCGCGCCGACCGCGGGCGCCATGCCGTCCTGGCGGTTCGCCATCTGCACGGTGACGCGATCGGTGTCGGAGAGGCGCACGCGCAGATCGAGCACGGCACCAAGATAGGAGACGAATTCGACGGTCCCCGGAAGATCGTTGTCGAGCCCGAGCGGCGCCGTCCCGAGCGCGACGCGCTCTGGTCGCAGCGCCATCACCGCCGGCCCGGCCGCGCTTCCAACGGCGCAGCGCAGCCGCAGACCGCCTGCGGTCACGAAGGCTCCCTGGCCCTCCGCCCGCCCCTCGAGGAAAGTGCTGCGTCCGACGAAACCAGCCACGAAACGATCGGCCGGGCGCTCGTCGAGATCGCGCTGGGTCCCGATCTGACGCACCTCGCCTTCCGACATCACGACCAGCCGGTCGGCGACGGTCAGGGCCTCCTCCTGATCATGGGTCACCATCACGGTGGTCAGGCCGAGCTGGCGCTGCAATTCGCGGATCTCGACCCGTACCTCCTCGCGGAGCTTGGCGTCGAGATTGGACAGCGGCTCGTCGAGCAGCAGGACATCCGGCCGGATGGCGAGGGCACGCGCCAGCGCCACGCGCTGCTGCTGGCCACCCGAGAGCTGGCGCGGCAGGCGCTCGCCGAGATGGCCCAGCCGCACCATCCGCAGTGCCTCGGCGACCCGTGGCGCGATGTCGTCGCGCCCGACCTTGCGCATCTCGAGACCGAAGGCGACGTTCTGCGCGACCGTCAGATGCGGAAAAAGCGCGTAGCTCTGGAACACCAGCCCGGTATTGCGCTTCCACGGCGGCAGGTCTGTGACATCCGTGTCGCCGATGCGGATGGCGCCGCCGCTGGGCGTCACGAACCCCGCGATCATCCGCAGCGTCGTCGTCTTGCCGCAGCCGGACGGCCCGAGCAGGACAAGGAACTCGCCATCGGCGATATCCAGGGACACCTCGCGCACGGCCTGGAAATCACCGTAGAGTTTAGAAAGGGAAGCGATTTCGAGGCGCGCCATCACACCACCCGGGCGAGCTTGACATAGCGGTCGGTGACGAGCATCGCCGCCGCGATCAGCGCGATCTGCATCACCGATACCGCGGCGATGGTCGGATCGAGCCGCCATTCGAGATATTGGAGGATGGCGATCGGCAGCGTCGTCATCCCCGGCGCGATCAGGAACAGGCTCATCTCCAGATTGCCGAAGGAGGTGACGAAACCGAACAGCGCGCCCGCCACGATGCCCGGGCGGATCGACGGCAGGGTGATCCGGAAGAAGGCCGTCCACGGCCCCGCCCCGAGATTGAGCGCCGCCTCCTCGATCGAGCGGTCGAAGCCCGCGAGGCTGGCGCCGATCAGCCGCACCACCCATGGGATGACGATCAGCGCATGGCCCGCGATCAGGCCTGGGACCGAGCCCAGGATCGGCCATTCGGTCGCGATCTCGGCCTCGACCTGGAAGACGTAGATGGCCGTGCCGAGGACCACGCCGGGAACGACCAGCGGCATGAGGAGGAACTGGTTCAGCGCGCCGCGACCCGGGAAACCGCGCCGCGCGAGGGCCAGCGCGGCCGGGACCCCGAGTGCGACGCCGAGCGCCGTCGCGGCGATGCCGACCTGGAGACTGGTCAGGAAACCGCCGACGAATTTCGGCTGGGCGAGTGCCGCGCCGAACCACGCGAAGGTGTAGCCCTCGGGCGGAAAGGTCGGGATCTCCTGGCTCCAGAAGGCGAGCCAAGTCACCGAAACCAGCGGCACGAGCAGATACGCCATCGCGATGCACGCGACGGCGTTCAACGCCCAGCGCCCGAGGCGCCTCGTGTCGACGGCGAAGCCCACGCGGATCAGACCAGCGCGTTCTTGAAGAAGCGCCCGCCCTGCATGATCGCCGGGATATGCGCGCCCTGATCCTGGAACAGGCCCAGATCCTTGACCGGATTCCCGTCGACGACGATCAGGTCAGCGAACGCGCCGGGCGCGACGCAGCCCAGCTTGCCTTCCATCCGCACCACCTCGGCGCCGACAAGCGTCGCCTGGCGGATGATCTCGATCGGCGAGAGCACCTCGCTGCGCAGCAGGAACTCGCGGCTCTGGTCGATCATCAACTGGCCGAGCAGGTCGCTGCCATAGCCGACCTTGACGCCGGCGCGCTTGCAGATCTCCAGCGACTTCAGGCCGCCATCGATCACCATGTCGTTCTTGGCCAGCATGTCCGCGCCCATGCCGAATTCATTGGCGCGCTCCTTCATCGCGTAATAGGCGACGAGGTTGGCGACGAGATAGGCACCCTTCTTGGCCATCAGTTTCGCCGACGGCATGTCGATCAGGTTGCCGTGTTCGATCGTCCGCACGCCCTGCATGACAGCGCGCTGGATCGCCACCGGCGTATAGGCATGGGCCTGGGTGTATTTGCCGAAGGCATCGGCCTCTTCCACTGCGGCGGCGATCTCGTCCAGCGAATACTGCCGGGAATCGAGCGGGTCGTAGGGCGACGCGACGCCGCCGGAGACCATGATCTTGATCTGGTCGGCGCCCAGCCGGATCTGCTCGCGCGCCGCCTTGCGCACGGCATCGGCGCCGTCGGCGATCTCCATGCAATAGGTCATGGCGTTGCAGCATTTGCAGGACGCGCCCGTGTCGGTGCGCCGGCGCGAATCGCTGTGGCCACCGGTCGGCCCGATGGCGCGGCCCGCGATGAACAGGCGCGGGCCAGGGATGAGGCCGCTTTCGACCGCGATCTTGATGCCCCAGTCGGCACCGCCGGTGTCGCGCACGGTCGTGAAACCGCGATTGAGCATGCCGCGCATGATCCCGGCCGAATGCGCCGTCATCAGCGTGAGCGGCATGTCCTCGAGTCGGCGGATATAGACCTCCGACAGGAAGACGTGGACGTGGCAGTCGATCAGCCCCGGCATCAGCGTGCGCTTGCCGCAATCGATCACCTGGGCGTCCCGAGCCTTGATCGGCTTGGGGGACACCTCGCGGATCGTGTCGCCCTCGACCAGCACCTCGTAGCCGCCGCGCGGGGCGTCCCAATGCGGGTCAAGAAGCTGGAGATTGCGGAACAGCAACTGGCCCATGTCGAAGGCTCCCTGGATTTATCCGACCAAGCTACGCCGACGCGGCGTCGGGCCGCAACGCCGGCGACGCCCATTCCGCGCTCACGGCCGCGTCGGGTTCATCCGCGGCATGGGCGGCGCGCAACTCCGCGAAGGCCGCAGGAGCCAACAGGCACGACAGGGCCCATACCGCCATCGCGCGCACCAGCGGCGAGGCGTCGGCAAGCCGCGCGCGCGCGGCGGCGGCGAGCGCGGGGTCGCCGGAATTGCCGATCGCGACGAGAACGTTGCGCACGAACCGGTCGCGACCGGTGCGCTTCACCGGCGTTCCCGCGAAAAGCCGCCTGAACCCCGCGTCGTCGAGCGCAGCGAGCGTCGCGAGGTCGGGCGCCTCCAGCTCGGCGCGCGCCGCAAGCACCCCGTCGCGCGCCGCGCGCGCGAACTTGTTCCACGGGCAGACCGCGAGACAATCGTCGCAGCCGAAGACGCGGTTGCCGATCGCGCGCCGGAACTCGGGCGCGATGTGTCCCTTGTGTTCGATGGTGAGGTACGCGATGCAGCGCCGCGCATCGAGGCGGTAGGGCGCGGGAAATGCGTCGGTCGGGCAGATGTCGAGACACCGCGTGCAGGTTCCGCAGCGATCGGCATGCGGCGCGTCTGGCTCCAGCGCCAGCGTGGTGAAGATCGCGCCGAGGAAGAGCCAGGATCCGTGCTCCGCCGACACGAGGTTGGTGTGCTTGCCCTGCCAGCCGATCCCGGCGGCCGCCGCGAGCGGCTTTTCCATCACCGGCGCGGTGTCCACGAACACCTTCACGGCGCCGCCGTGGCGCGACTGCATCCATCCGGCGAGCAGCTTCAGGCGCCCTTTCACCACATCGTGATAGTCGCGCCGCCGGGCATAGGCGGACACGATGCCGCGGTCACGCCGCGCAAGCAAAGCCATCGGATCGCCATCGGGCGCGTAGTCGACCCCGAGCATCACGATGCTCCGCGCCTCCGGCCACAGGACGCGCGGATCGGCACGGCGATCGGCATTCGCCGCCATCCAGTCCATGCCGGCGTGATGACCGGCGGCGAGGAAATCAGCGAGCCGGGAAGACTGGTGCGGCACCGGCTCGACCCGCGCGATCCCCACGGCGTCGAAGCCCAGGGCCGCGGCCCGTTCACGGATCGCCGCCGCGTCCGCAAGACCATCGCTCATCGCGCCGCCCTTGCCATGGCGCCATCCTGGACCCGATCATCCCGGACGGATCCGCGTTGCGGACAGGCTGGAGCCCCCATGGCCATGGACGATGCCATCGTATTCTTCCTCGACGACAGGCTGTGCAGGATCGACGGCATCGATCCTAACACGACCGTTCTCGAATGGCTGCGCGGCGCCGCCGGGCGGCGCGGCACGAAAGAAGGCTGCGCCGAGGGCGATTGCGGCGCCTGCACCATCGTGGTCGGCACGCCCGACGCGGCCGGCGGATTGTCCTGCCATGCGGTCAATGCGTGCATCCAGCCGATCGCGACCCTGGACGGATGCGAGGCGTTCACCGTCGAGAGCCTGCGCGACGACACCGGCGCGCTGCATCCCGCCCAGGCCGCGATGGTCGAATGCCATGGCTCGCAATGCGGTTTCTGCACGCCTGGGTTCGTGATGAGCCTCTATGCGCTGCTCCACGACGGAACCCCCGCTGGCGACGAGCCGACGCGCCGCGCGCTGGCCGGAAATCTCTGCCGTTGTACAGGCTATCGCCCGATCCTGGACGCGGCCGCGCGCATGCGCGAGTTGCCGGGCACCGGCCGCGATTTCACCGCCGGCATCCCGGCGCGCCGCGCGCGGCTCGACGCGCTGGCCCGGGCGCGAGGCCTGCGCCATCAAGGCGGCGGGCGCAGCTGGTACGCGCCGCGCAACCTCGCCGAACTCGACGCGGCCATCGCCGAGGCGCCGGAGGCCGTGTTCGTCGCGGGTGCCACCGATCTCGGCCTCGAGATCACCAAGACACATCGCCGCTTCGATGCCCTGATCCATCTCGGCAGCGTCGCCGAACTGCAGGGCATCCGGGATGCGGGATCGCATCTCGACATCGGCGCCGGCGTATCCTGGCGCGACGCGCATGCCGCGCTCGCGGCCCTCTGGCCCGGCATGGACGAGTTGATCGCGCGCTTCGCCGGGCTGCAGATCCGCAACGTCGCGACCATCGGCGGCAATCTCGCGAATGCCTCGCCGATCGGCGACGGGGCGCCCGCGCTTCTGGCACTCGACGCGACGCTCGACCTCTGGCGTGCCGGGCGCCGCCGCTCCGTGGCGCTGTCCGATTTCTTCCTCGGCTATCGCCGCACTGCGCTGCAGCCCGGCGAGATCGTGGCCCGCATCCGCATCCCGAAGCCTGGCGCAGGCACGCGCTTCGCCGCCTACAAGGTCGCCAAGCGGCATGACTCCGACATTTCCGCGGTCTGCGCCTGTTTCGCCGTGGAGCTCGGCGCAGATGGCCGCATCGCCGCCTGCCGCATCGCCTATGGCGGGATGGCCGCCGTGCCGCTGCGGTTGCATGGTGTCGAGACGCTCGCGACCGGACGCACATGGGACGAGGCGCTCGACGAGGACATGGTCGAGGCGCTGGCGGGCGCAATGGATCCGATCGACGACCTGCGCGCCTCCGCGGCGTACAGGCGCATGGTCGCCTCAGGGCTCTGGCTGCGTTTCGCGGCCGAGCACCGCGATGCCGCGCCGCTGTCGGAGACCCGCGTCCATGGATGATCCCGCGACCATGCCACGCGCGCCGCTCGGCCTGCCCCTGCCGCATGACAGCGCGACGCTGCATGTCACCGGCGAGGCGCTCTACGTCGACGATCTGCCCGAGCCGCCCGGCCTGCTCCACGCCGTGCTCGCGCTGTCGCCCGAGGCGCATGCGGAAATCCTGGCCCTCGACCTCGACCCGGCGCTCACGCTGCTCGGCGACAACGGGCTTGCCGTAACCGCGCGCGACATTCCGGGGATCAACGACGTCGGACCGATGTCCGGACCGGAGCCGATCCTTGCCGACGGGATCGTCGCCTATGTCGGGCAGCCGATCGCCGCCGTGGCCGCCCCAGAACTCGCCCGTGCCCGCGCGGCGGCCCGCGCGGTGCGCGCGACCTATCGCCGGCGCGAGGCCGTGCTCGACATCCCCGCCGCGATGGCACGCGCGCAGTATGTCTGCCCGCCGCACCGCATGACGCGCGGCGATGCCGCCGCCGCGATCGCGGCCGCCCCGCGTCGCCTGTCCGGCACGTTCGCGATCGGCGGCCAGGACCATTTCTATCTGGAGGGCCAGGTGGCGATGGCGCTGCCACAGGAGGATGGCGGCGTGCGCATCCTCTCCTCGACCCAGCACCCGAGCGAGGTGCAGAAGATGGTCGCGCGCGTCCTCGGCCTGCCGGAGGCAGCGGTAACCTGCGAGGTCCGGCGCATGGGCGGCGGGTTCGGCGGCAAGGAGACCCAACCCGCAATCTTCGCCGCGATCGCGGCGCTCCTGGCGCGGCGCGCGGGCCGGCCGGTGAAGCTGCGCCTCGACCGCGACGACGACATGACGATCACCGGCAAGCGGCACGACTTCCATGTCCGCTGGTCGGCCGGATTCGACACCGAGGGCAGGCTGCACGGCGTCGAGATGGAACTCGCCGCGCGGGCCGGCCATGACGCCGACCTGTCCCCGGCCATCGTCGACCGGGCGATGTTCCACGCGCTGAACTGCTACCGCGCGCCGGCCGTGTCAGTCGCCGGATACGCCTGCCGCACCAACACCCAGTCGAACACGGCCTTCCGCGGCTTCGGCGGACCGCAGGGCATGCTCGCCGCGGAGGAGATGATCGACGCCATCGCGCGCGACCTCGCGATCGATCCCATCGAACTCCGGCGACGCAACCTGCTCGTCCCTGGCGATGCGACCCATTACGGGCAGCGTATCGAGCACATGGCGCTGCCGCGGATCTTCGACGCGCTTCTGGACGGCGTCGGATATGCCAGCCGCCGCGCCGAGATCGACGCGGCGAACGACGGTCCGGGGTTCATCCGGCGCGGCCTCGGCTTCGCGCCCGTGATGTTCGGGATCTCCTTCACGGCCACGGCCTACAATCAGGCCGGCGCGCTCGTGCATCTCTACACCGATGGTTCCGTGCTGCTGAACCATGGCGGCACCGAGATGGGTCAGGGCCTCTATCGCAAGGTGGCCCAGGTCGTGGCCGCCGAACTCGGCGTGCCGCCGGGGCGGGTGCGCCTCGCCGCGACCAGCACCGACAAGGTGCCGAACACCTCGGCGACGGCGGCCTCGTCGGGCAGCGACCTCAACGGTGCCGCAGCGGCCGATGCCTGCCGCAAGATCCGCAGCCGGCTCGCCGATTTCGCGGCCCGCGCCCATGGCGGCGCGCCCGACGAGATCGTGTTCGCGGACGGTCATGTGCGTGGCCCCTCGTGGTCCTTCGACCTCGCGACCCTCGCCACGCAGGCCTATCGGGCGCGCGTCCAGCTCTGGGATTCCGGCTTTTACGCGACCCCGCGCATCCATTACGACCGCGCGCGCAACACGGGACATCCTTTCTACTACTACGCGTTCGGCGCGGCGCTCTGCGAAGCGGCGATCGACATCCTTACCGGCGAGAGCCGGATCCTGCGCGCCGACCTGCTCCACGACGTCGGACGCTCGATCAACCCGGCGATCGATCTTGGCCAGGTCGAGGGCGGGTTCATCCAGGGCCTCGGCTGGCTCACCTCCGAGGAACTGGTCTTCGATCGCGACGGCAGGCTGCGCACCCATTCGCCCGCGACCTACAAGATCCCGACCGCGCGCGATCTGCCGCCGGATTTCCGGGTCCGCCTGCTCGAGGGCGCGGACAATCCCGTCGCCACGATCCACCGCTCCAAGGCGGTCGGCGAACCGCCGCTTATGCTCGCGAACGCCGCGTGGCTCGCGATCAAGGACGCCTGCGCCGCAGCCGCCGGAACACGCCATGTGCGTCTCGATGCGCCGGCGACGCCGGAGGCGATCCTGCGCGCCTGCGGCCGACTGCCCGCGCGATGACGCCGTCCACAGGTCAGCTCGACTGGCTCGCGGCGCTCGGCGCGGCACGCGAGGCCGGCGAGGCCTGCGTCCTCGTCACCGTCGCCGCGTCGCGTGGCTCCGCGCCGCGCGAGGCCGGCGCCAAGATGCTCGTGCGGCGCGATGGCGGCTTCGCCGGCACCATCGGCGGCGGCCGGCTTGAGCATCGCGCGCTGGCCCGCGCCGGAGAGCTGATCGCCGCAGGGGCAAACGAGCCGGCGCTCGAGCGCATTGCCCTCGGTCCGGCGCTCGGCCAATGCTGCGGCGGCGAGGTGACGCTGCTCTTCGAACCCTTCGCGGGCACCGCGCTGCGCGTCGCGCTCTTCGGCGCCGGCCATGTCGGCCGCGCCGTGGTCGAGGTGCTGGCGGGGCTTCCGGTCCGCATCGACTGGATCGACTCTCGCGACGGGATGTTTCCGGCCGCGCTGCCGCCAGGAACGCGCGCGATCGCCGCGGACCCGCCGGCCGACGAGGTCGCGGACCTTGCCGCGGGCAGCGCCGTCGTCGCGATGACGCATGGCCACGATCTCGATTTCGCCATCGTCGCGGCGGCGATCGCCCGCGGCGATTTTCCCTATGTCGGCGTCATCGGCTCCGAGACAAAGGCGGCACGGTTCCGAGCCAGGCTCGGGCAACGGGGTCTCGATCCCGCCCGGCTGCGCTGCCCGATCGGCGTCCCCGGCCTGCGGACCAAACATCCCCGCGCCGTCGCGATCGCGCTCGCCGCGGAGCTCCTTGGCCTCACTCGCATCTGACACCGCGGGATCGCGTTCCGGGGCGTCGTCGGCCGCGCAGGCTTGGCGTAAACTCGAGCGACCATGACCCGATTCTTCGTCGTCCACGCCATCCTGCTCGCCGGCCTCGCCGCGATCGCCGCGATCATCGCCTGGGCGATGGCGCGCTGGCGGCCGCTGATGGACGCGCCCAACGCCCGCTCGTCGCATGCCTTGCCGACGCCACGCGGCGGCGGGGTCGGGATCGTCGTGGCGACGCTGTTCGGGTGGCTCCTGTTCTGGAATGCCGGCTTCGCGTCGCGCGCGGCGGGGGCGCCGGAATTCGGACTGGCCGCGGGAGCGACGATGGTGGCGCTCGCAGGGCTGATGGACGATCGCCGCGCCCAGCCCGCGGCGATCAAGCTGGGTGCGCAGGCGCTCGCCACCCTCGTGGCGCTCGCGTGCGGCCTGACGATCGATCGCATCGCCCTTCCCGGGCTCGGCCTGGTCGAGCTCGGCGTGTTCGCCTGGCCACTCACCGCGCTCTGGCTGGTCGGGCTCACCAACGCCTTCAACTTCATGGACGGGCTCGACGGACTTGCCGCCGCCACGGCGACGATCGCCGCGGCGGCCCTCGCCCTGGTGGCTCAGGCCGGCGGCAACGGTCCCATCGCGGCGCTCGCGTGGTCGCTGGCCGCCGGCAGCGCGGGGTTCTTGCTGCTGAACAAGCCGCCGGCACGGATCTTCATGGGCGATGTCGGCAGCCAGTTCCTGGGCTTCGCCTTCGCGGGGATCGGCGTGCTGATGGCAAGCCGCGGCGGGGACGGCGGCGGCGCGCTGCTGGTGCCGCTGCTGCTGTTCCACTTCCTGTTCGACACCGCGCTGACCGCATGGCGGCGCGCGCGACGCGGCGAAAAGCTCTGGCAAGCGCATCGCGAGCATCTCTACCAGCGGCTCAACCGCACCGGGCTTGGCCATGGGGCGGTCACGCTGTGCGCCAGCGCCGCGGCGCTGATCCTGGCCGCGCTCGCCCTTCTGGCGCCCGACGCGAGCGCGCTCTGGCGTGCCCTCGGGATCGCCTTCGCGCTACAGCTCGCCTATGCCACCTGGGTCGCGCGCCGCGAGGCGCGGCGCTGACCGCGGCTCACGCGCCGAGCGGCGGGGGCGGCAGCGGCGCGACGCGCTCCAGCGCCGCGCCGAGCGACAGCACGCCTTCTTCGTTCCAGCGCGGTCCGACCACCTGCAATCCGACCGGAAGGTTCGCGCGGTCGAGCCCGGCCGGTACGCAGAGCACGGGCAACCCGGCGGAGCTGAGCACGAAGGTCGGGGCCGCCCAGTCGATGTAACTCTCCATCTTCCGGCCACCGATCGTCTCGGGAT
This sequence comes from uncultured Rhodospirillales bacterium, assembly GCA_903860935.1. GTDB lineage: Bacteria > Pseudomonadota > Alphaproteobacteria > CACIAM-22H2 > CACIAM-22H2 > CAIOSQ01. The sequence continues at coordinate 25,674 of CAIOSQ010000436.1, forward strand.
AGTTCTTGTCGACGGCAAAGGGCGGAACCGGCGCGCAAGGCGTCAGCAGCCGGTCGTGCCGCTCGAAGAATGCCGCGAGGCGCGCCATGAGCCGCGCACGGCCACGCTCGCCCTCGGCGACGTCGCGTGGCGACTGCGCCAGGGCGAAGCGCAGGTTGCCGGCGTAGTTCGGTCCCAGACGGTCGATCCTGTCGAGCATGTCGAGCCCGCCATTCAGGACGAACTGGCCGCGCAGCTGCAGGAAGGTCTTGCGGAAGGCCGAGAGGTCGAGATCGACCTCCTCGACCTCGACCCCGAGGTCGCGCAGCGCGAAGGCCGCCTGGCGCGCGACGCGCTCGATATCGGGATCGATGCCGATGCGTACGATGTCGGCGCAATAGGCGACGCGCAGACCTGGCCGCAGGGGCGACGCCACGGCCGCGGGGAAGTCGCGGCCCTCGACCGGCACGACGAAGGGTTCCATCGGATGCGGGCCGGACACCGCCTGGAGCATCAGCGCGAGGTCCGCGACGTTGCGCGCCATGGGCCCGTCGACGCTGAGCGGATTCCACGGCTGGTCCGACGGGACCAGCGGCACGAGACCGGGCGACGGGCGCAGCCCGACCACGCCGCAAAACGACGCCGGCAGGCGCAGCGACCCACCGAGATCGGAGCCCGTCGCGAGCGCGAACATCCCGGCCACCAGCCCGGCCGCGCCGCCACCCGTCGACCCGGACGCCGAGAGCGCCGGGTTCCAGGGGTTGCGCGTCACGCCGAAGACCTGGTTCACGGTATGGGCGCCATAGGCGTATTCCGGCACGTTGGTCTTCCCCATGACGATCGCATCCGCGGCGCGCAGACGCGCGACGATCGCCGCATCCTCGGCGGGGACATGGTCCTTCATCAGCGGCGACCCATAGGTCGTCCGGATTCCCGCCGTCGGATGCGTGTCCTTGATGCCCACGGGCACGCCGGCGAGGAGACCAAGGGGCGCGCCCGCCGCGCGCCGCCGCTCGATGTCGCGCGCCTGATCCAGCGCCGCCTGGGCGGTCTCTGTGACGACCGCGTTCAGCCGCGGATTATGCCGGGCGATCGCCGCGAGATGCGCCTCTACCACTTCCGTAGGCGTCAATTCGCCGCTGCGGATCTTGAGCGCGATGGTGGTGGCGGACAGGCTGACAAGGGACGAATGGCTCATGGGAGTTCGATGGGCGCCCTGGCTGGAGGTGGAGTCGTCCACCCCAGCGTAGCGCCAAATCGGATCGTCCCAGAGATGCGGTTTCGCCGCCCCCGCCAGGCTCGGAGACAGGCTTCATGCACCGGAACGTTCCTTTCTACCGCCACGACCTCGCACCGCAGGACGCCGCGCGGATCGCCGAAGTCCTGGCGACGCCCATGCTCACCTCGGGCGCAGTCGGCAAGTCCGTCGAGGCGCAGTTGCGCACGTTCTTCGGTGTCGGCCATGCCGGGCTCGTCAACTCCTGGACGAACGGCGCCGTCGCGGCGCTGCTCGCGCTCGATGTCGGTCCCGGCGACGAGGTGATCGTTCCGGCGATGACGTTCATCGCCACCGCCAACGCCGCGGAACTCGTCGGCGCCAAGCCGGTCTTCGTCGATGTCGATCCCGACACGCTGCTGCTCTCTCCCGCCGCGATGCGCGCGGCGCTCGGACCACGCACACGCGCCGTGATCCCCGTGCATCTCTACGGGCAGATGGCCGACATCGGCGCGTTGCGCGCCACGCTCGACGAGGCAGGACGCCAGGATGTGCGCCTGATCGAGGATGCCGCGCATTGCTTCGAGGGCAGCCTTCGCGGCGAACGGCCCGGGGCGCGCTCGGACATCGCGATCTTCTCGTTCTACGCGACCAAGAACGTGACCTGCGGCGAAGGCGGCGCCTATGTCACCAATTCCGACGAGATCGCCGAGCGCATGGCCCAGACGCGGCTGCACGGCATGAGCGCCGGCGCCGCCGACCGCTTCCGCCAGGGCGCGTATCGCCATTGGGACATGACGCGGCTCGGCACCAAGGCCAATCTGCCCGACCTGCTGGCCGCGCTGTTGCCGCCGCAGATCGACACCATCCAGGCACGGCTGGCGCGGCGCGCGACGCTCGCCGCGCGGTACGATGCCGCACTCGCAGACCTGCCGGTGCGCCGACCGGCGCTGCGCCCGGATGCGCTCTCCGCGCACCATGTGTTCCCGATCCATGTGCCACCGGCGATACGCGACGAGGCGATCGCCGCGTTCAACGCCGCCGGTGTCGCCGTCACCGTCAACTACCGCGCCGTCCCCACGCTTGGGTACTACCGCGAGAGATACGGGTACGGACCGGCCGATTTTCCTGTCAGCTACGCGTGGGGTGAAGGAACGGTCACGCTGCCTTTCTTTCCGGCGATGCAGGACGCGGACCAGGACCACGTGGTCACCGTCCTGCGCGAGCGCATCGTCCCCTTGTGCAAGCGCGCGGCCTGACGCCGCGCACGCAACCGCCAGAGGAGCACGCCATACATGAGCACGGATCCGAATTCGCAATCGACCATCCTCGTCTCCGGCGCCGGCGGCTATATCGGCAGCGTCCTGACCCGCGAGCTTCTCGCAGCCGGGCATCGCGTCGTCGCCTTCGATCGGTTTTTCTTCGGGCGGGAGACCCTCGATGGCGCCGATCCCGGAGGAAAGCTGTCGATCGTCCAGAAGGATATCCGCGACGTCGAGCCAGCGGATCTGCAGGGCGTCGACATCGTGTGCGACCTCGCCGCGCTGTCCAACGATCCTAGCGGCGAGATCGATCCTGGCCTCACGCATGCCATCAACCACGCCGGCCGCCAGCGGCTCAGCGCGGCCGCCAAGCGCGCCGGCGTCCGGCGCTACATCCTGTCCAGCTCGTGCTCCGTCTACGGCGCCGGCGAAACGCTCGACCTCTCCGAGGACGCGCCGACCGCGCCGCTCACCGCCTATGCCGAATCCTCCCTGCGCGCCGAGCACGATGCGATGGCGCTCGCCGATGCCGGCTTCTCGCCGACCGTGCTGCGCAACGCGACGGTCTTCGGCGTGTCGCCGCGCATGCGCTTCGACCTTGTGATCAACCTCATGACGCTGCACGCGGTCGAGCGGGGACACATCACCGTCATGGGCGGCGGCCGGCAATGGCGACCGCTCGTCCATGTGCGGGACGTCGCGCGCGCCTTCCGCGCCGTGATCGATGCGCCGGCGGAGCGTGTCTCGGGGCAGGTTTTCAACGTCGGCCTGTGCAACATGCAGATCCGCAGCCTCGCGTTCATCGTGCGCGAGACCTTGCCCATACCGGTGACGGTCGCGATCGCGCCCGACGACGCCGACCGCCGCAACTACAGCATCTCCTTCGCGAAGGCGCGCGCGCGGCTGGGTTTCGTGGCGACGACCGGCATCGAGGACGGCGTGCGCGAGATCTACGACGCGCTCAAATACGGGCGCGTCGAGAGCGGCCCCAAGACCGTGACGGTCGGTTGGTACCGATCGATCCTGGATGCCAAGCGGCTGATCTCGGCCGTCGAACTGAACGGTCGCGTGCTTTGAGCCGGCCGCTGCTCTCGGTGGTGGCGCCGGTCTACCGCGAGGAAGGGAACGTGGCGGAGTTCTGCCGCCGCACGACGGCGGCGCTCGCCGCCATCACGGCCGACCACGAGATCATCCTGGTCGAGGATGGCGGCGGCGATGGCTCCTGGGCGCGCATCGTCGAGGAGTCCCGCCGCGACCGCCGGATCAAGGGCCTGCGCTTCGCGCGGAATTTCGGACAGCATTACGCGATCACGGCCGGTCTCGCGGCGGCGCGCGGCGACTGGATCGTCGTGATGGACAGCGACCTGCAGGACAGGCCAGAGGTCATCCCGGAACTCTACGCAAAGGCCCAGCAGGGATTCGAGATCGTCTTCGTCGCGCGGCAGGACCGTCCGGAATCCCTGCTCTACCGCTGCGCGCAGCGGCTGTTCTACGCGACGTTCCGCTGGCTCGCGGGCACCGACTACGACCCCGCCCACGGCAATTTCTCGATCGTGTCGCGCCGGGTGCTCGCCCACTACCTGGCACTGAACGAGCAGTTGCGATTCTACGGCGGCATCCTCGCCTGGCTCGGCTTTCCCCGCGCCTCCATTCCCGCCGCACATGGACGCCGACATTCGGGCAACTCGGTCTATACGCTGCGCAACCGCCTGCGGCTCGCCGGTGCGATCATCGTCGCGCATTCCGACCGGCCGCTGCGCCTGTCGATCGGATTCGGCTTCCTCATGGCGGCGGGCGCATTCGCCTACGGGCTCGCGATGCTCGTGCGTGCGCTGCTCGGCCAGATCATCGTCCCGGGCTACGCGAGCCTGATGGTCTCGATCTTCTTCATCGGCGGGCTGATGCTGATCGTACAGGGAATCGTCGGGGTCTATATCGGCAAGATGTACGCCGAGACCAAGCGGCGGCCGCTCTACGTCGTTGCGGAAAGCATCGGCCTGCCCCCACCGGAGGTACGCCCATGACCATGCCATGCCTGTTGCGCCAGGACTTCGACAGCGCGGCCTTCGGACGCCCGTTCTTCCGCCTCGCGCGCTTCGATCCCGAGCGTCTGCCCGGGGAGCTGGCCGCGCGCGCCGAGGACCCCGACGTGATGATCGACGCGAAACTCCCGGCGGAGGAGATCGGACAGGCCGCGCTGCTGCAACGCCTGGGCTTCCGCAAGGTCTCGACCCAGATCGCCCTGTCCCGCCGCGTCGATGGCGCGGAACATGGCGAGGACGGCGCGCGGATCGGCAATCGTCTCGCCCTCGAGCCGACCGATGTCGCCCGCCATGCGGCCAATTTCATCTATGACCGCTTCGCCCTCGATATTGCCGTCGATCGCGCGGCGCATGACGCGTTCTACACGCGCTGGATCACCAATTCGCTCTCGGGCGCGCGCCATCGCGTCGCCGATCTGCCGGGTGGCTTCGCGACGTTCCGCGACGAGGGCGACGCGCTGCGCATCGACCTGCTCTCGGTGCTCGACAAGGGCCGCGGCACCGGAACCGCCCTGCTGCGCGCGATCCTCGCCCATGGCGGGCGCCTCGGACGCGGTCGCGTCGACGTCGTGACGGAGTGCGAGAACAAGCCGGCCATCCAACTTTACCTGTCGCTCGGATTCCAGCCGGTCGCCTTTCACACCGCGCTCCATTTCGGTCGGGCGGTTCCACATGCGCGGTGAGATGCTCTCCCCGACGCAGCGCTGGGCGATCGTCGGAGGCGCCCTCAATGCGGCGCTCTACCTCGCCTATCTGGCGCTCGCCGCCACGCCGCTCGGCCACCGGGGCGCCATGACCGCGACCTATGTGGCGGGACTTGGCGCCGGCTACGTGCTGAACCGCGGCTGGTCGTTCCGACATCGCGGTGCCGTCGCCGCGTCGCTGTCGCGTTATGTCGCGCTCTATGCCGCCGGCTACGCCCTCAACCTCGCGGCGCTGGCGATCGCGGTCGACGGCTACGGCGTCCCGCATGCCATGGTGCAGGCGATCGCGATCCCGGCGCTCGCGCTGTTCTTCCTGTTCGGTCAGGCGCGCTGGGTCTTCGCACCGGGTCGTTCCCATGCGGGCCCGGCGTCATGATCGCCGCGAAGCTCCGCCGCGGCCTCCACGGCCTGTTCGCGCTGAGCATGGCGTACGCCGCCTTCGCGGTGTTCGCGCTCAACGTCGACACGGCGGACCGGCGGGACGAGACGCTGGCGCTGCTGGCCGGCGTCTCGGGCGCCGTGCCGATCCTCATCGCCGCATGGCTCATGCGGCACGCTCTGCGCGAGCAGGCCGCGCGCCTGGTCATCTGGCTGGCCGCGATCCCACCGCGCCGCGTGCTTGGCCTTGCCTGGCTGCTCGGCCTTGCCCTGCGCGTCGCCTGGGTCGCGATCGTCCCTCCCGCGCCGGCCTCCGACGGGGCCGCCTATCATACGCTGGCCCTGCGCCTCGCCGCCGGGGAGGCCTATGTCTCGGCGGGGCTGCACGCCTATTGGCCGCCGGGCATGCCCCTCGCACTGACGCCCTGGATCGTGGCGCTCGGGGATCGCCCCGTCGTTCCGCTGCTCCATAACCTGGTCCTGTTCACGCTCACCCTCGTCGCGACACGCCACCTCGCGCGCCGTCTGGCCGGCGACGCGGCGGCTGCGATCGCCGTCGTCCTGCTGGCGACATGGCCGAGCCATGTGATGAGCTCCGGACTCGTGACCAAGGAGTTGCAGGTGCTCGCCCTGGTCACCATCACGCTCGCCCTCTATCCCACCCGTGCCGCGTTCGGCCGGGCCGCCCTTGCCGGCTTCGCCTTCGGTCTCGCGGCGCTCACCCAGCCGGCGCTGCTCCTCGCGCCGGTCGCCGTCGTCGTCTTCGAGGCGCTCCGGGCATCGGCATGGCGCTTGGCGACGATCCGGGTGGCTGTGTTCCTCGTCGCCTTCGCGGCGGCGATCGCCCCCTGGACGGCACGCAATGCGATGGTCTTCGGACGCTTCGTGCCCGTGACCAGCACCAGCGGCTTCGCGCTGTTCATCGGCAACAACGACCGCGCCTGGGGCGGATGGATCGACCTCGCCGCGATCGGCGATCCCGCGCTCGACCAGCGCCGCGACGAGTTGGGGGCCGGTCGGGTCGCGCTCGAGCGCGCCGTCAGCTGGATGGAAGCGAATCCCGCGCGGGTCGCGGCACTCGCGCTACGCAAGCAGCAACTCTTCCTCGGCGACGACAGCGACGGCGCCTTCAACGCGCTGAAACGCGGGCTTGGCATCGACGGCCCCGCCTATGTCGTCGCGAAATCCTTGGCCATCGCGTTCTGGCTCGGGCTCTGCGTCGCGCTGATCGTCTTCCTCGCCGCCGCGTGGCACGCACGGCGCGGCGCACTCCCCGCCTTCGCCGCGCTGCCGCTCCTTCTGTTTTTCTACCTTCTCTCGCTCCACAGCCTGGTCGAGAGCGGCAGTCGTCATCACATCGCCGTTTCCGGCGCGCTGGCCGCATTGCTCGGTGCTTGGGTCGAGATCGCCGCGCGGCGGCATCGGCACTGAGCCGAGGCATCAGGCGATCCGCTCTTCCGGGATCAGATCGAGTTGCTGGAAAAGCTTCGACAGGGGGCGCGCCGGATCTCCGGCGGTCGCGATCCGTGTCGTGCCTGGCCATTGGGCGTCGATCCGCGCGATCCATCGCCGCGCGCGCGCGCGGATCGCGGGATCCGCATGATAACGCAGCAGCATATGGAGACCCGCCTGATGCTGCTTCACGAAGCTGTACCCCACCTCGCGCAGGTCGCGATCGAGTTCGGCCGGCGAAGCCGGCACGCGCAGCGCCCGCGCGACCGCCGGATCGCGCGTTGCCGCACCGAGCCACGCATGAAGCCCCCGCATGTCGTCCGCGCCCCAGATCGGCCAGGCACCGCTCGCCGAGTCCAGTTCGACCCCGCCGCCGGCCGCCGGCCGTGCCACGAGGTCGCGGCAGAGCACGATCGCGCCGCCTGGAGTTCCGAGCAGCCTGAACCACGCCTCCGGCGGCGCGTCCTCGAGGGCGTGGAGTTGCCATAGGCAGCGCTGGATCCCGGGCGCGAAATCGGCTGCGTCGAGATCCATGCCGTGCATGGCGCACATGTTCACATAGGCCGACTTGAAGGCGTCGAGCCGCGCCATCACGCGAACATGCCCGGCGCTCGGTCCGGAAATCCGGCCCGCGGGCATCAGCGGCGGCACGGCGCGCCAGCTATCCGATCCCGGATCGAAGAGATTGCGGACATGGAACGCGCCCCAGATGGTGCGCGCGCAGAGCAGGTTGAAGTGGTTGGCCTGATCCTGGGCGACGCGCCGCCAGTAGGACCGTCGGCGATGACCCTCGAAATGCAGAAAGGCCGCGCGCAGGACCTCGCGCATCGGCCAGGCATAGCTGCGCTCGCCATTCGCCACCTGGTAGCCGACGACGTGATCGCGGTCTCCGGGCGAACCACCGGTGCGTGGCCGCGTCAGCAGCACGTCGCTCTGCGTCTTGACGAGGCAGAACCACGCATATTGCTCCTGCTTGTCGAAGAAGCATTTCTCCGGCCGCACGAGATAGGCCGAATAGATCCCGCTCGACGGCAGATGGCTGTTCGCCGGCAGGAACGGCCGCTTGAGAAGATGGGCCTGACCCAGCGGATGGAATTTCGTGTCGGGCTGCTGCGGCCTTCCGAACGGATTGCCAAGGCGCGGCGTCGTCCCGGCATGGGGCGCGAAATCCCAGCGCGCGTAGAGATTCGGCGTCGCCAGCGCATCGGCGCCACCGGCGCGCTCGTCGCGCAGCTGGAAGCCGCGCGCCCCGAAGACGTTGTCAGCCTGGGCCTCCAGGCTCGGCCAAGTCGCGAGCGTGTCGCCGCTCCAGAACCACCATTCCCAACTGGAGAAGACGCCCAGCTCGGCACGCGCGCCGCCCTCGCCGGTGAAGCACCACGCGCCGGCATAGAGCGGATCGTTGAGCGTCGCGCGCACCGGACGGCGAAGACCGCTCCAATCCTCGACGCGCCGGCCGCCGCGCCAGCGCAGCGCCGCGGTCTCGTTGCGCTCGAAATCGATATCCGCGCCGCGCAGCTTGCACGCCATCTCCGCCGTATGGTCCTCGTCCGGATGACGGGTCCAGGGAAAGACGAGGCGCGCGCGCATGAAATCCGCGGCATCGCAACACGCCGCCGGCTTCTCCGCGGCCCAGCGCCAGGTCTCCCACGGTCCGTGATGGAGGTCGCGCCAGCGCTCGGCCGCGAAGCCGGCGGGCGGCGCGCCGTCGACGAGGATGCGCGCGTCGTGGACATGATCGCGCGCCGCCGCGAAACAGCGCGGATTCTCGACCGTGACCTGGCGGTCGACGATGCGGCCGTCATGCGCGCGCGAGACCCTGAACCAAGCCTCCAGATGCGGATGGATCGCGCCGTCCTCGGCGACGAAGGCGGCGCGCCGTTCCTCCTGGCGCAGCAGGCGCCCGTCGAACCAGGGGGAATCCGGGCTCGGCCGCCCGGCGGCGAAGCGTGCCCGCCAGAGCCGGCGCGGTACCGGATCGTTGATCGGCTCAAGCAGCGTGTCCGTCGATCTGGCGCCGTCGCGACCGGCGAAGACGCTGAGCGACGACCCCGCAGCGCGACGCAGCCGCACGCGCAGCCGGTAGGGCTCGGGATCGCCCGGCCGCCAGCGCGGCCAGATATAGAGCCCGTACCGCCCCTGCGCCTCGTTCCAGCGATCCGACGCGTGGGCCTGCGCGAGACTGCGCCGGGGCCCATGTCGGGCCGTCTCCGCGGCGAGGCCGAAGGCATGGCCGAGATCGTTGACGACCAGGGCATTCCCGTATTTCGGGCGGAAATGATCGTCGTTGGCTTCGCCGGCGCGCCCTTCGCGCCGCGGCAGGTGACGCGGATCGTAGCACCGGTAGCGGCCGGCGGGATCCTGGGTCACGCGCTTCGCGAGATGGTCGAACAGGGCGCGGCCGCTGTCATGCGCGGTCTTCCACGCATGCGTGGCGTTGAAGCGATGACGATAGCTCTGCTCGCCCAGGGCGTCCGCGAAAACGAGTTCGACCTCGTCGCCGGTGACCGGCTGGCCATCGAAGGCCAGCCAATGGATCCGCGGCTCCCAGATCGACAACTCCACGGCGAAATCCGCATCGTCGCGCCACAGCGCCGCCCAGTCCGGCGCGGGCGGCAGCAGACGCCCGACGATCTCCGTCGGCGCGAAGCCGATCTCCACCGCCGTGCCGGCGACATAGGCGGCGGGCAGGTGCACATGCGCGGTGCAATGGATCAGCGTCCCGTCGCCGCGGATCCGGAACTGCTCGGCCTGGATCGCGAGCGGCGCACCGCCCGGCCCGGCGGGATAGCGCGCGCAAAGCCGCCCGCGCCACGCCGCCGGGAACGCCCCATGCCGGAACGGGATCCCGAACGGCGACACCCAATGCGCGCCCGAGGCGGCGCTGCGCAGGACCGTCGCGCGCTCGAACCGCTCAACCGAGGCCGTCGTGGTCCCGGCGACCGCCGCGCCCGCGACCGCGGCCGTCATCCCTGCGAATGCCCGTCGCCGCATTATCATGCGCGCAGATTATCGCGCCGAGATGCCTCGCGACGCGCACCCGTGGGACGTAAGCCGACCGGACCTCGGCGCGCATTTCGACGGGGCGGTCCGCCGTATTCTCCTGCCGCTCAATATCTTTCGGGAACGTAGAGTTCGGACGGGAGAACGCGGCGCTCGTAATCCGGGTTGAACACCCGCTGCGGCAAGGTCACGGGATCGTGCGGCACCTCGGCATAGGGGATCATGGACAGAAGATGCGCGATGCAATTGAGCCGCGCGCGCTTCTTTTCGTTGCCCTCGACGATATGCCAAGGCGCCTCCGCGATGTTGGTGCGCTCGAACATCTCCTCCTTGGCCTTGGTGTATTGTTCCCAGCGCACCCGTGACTGCAGATCCATGGGCGAGAGCTTCCATTGCTTGAGCGGATCATGGATCCGCATCAGGAAGCGCAATTGCTGCTCCTCGTCGGTGATGGAGAACCAGTACTTCACCAGCACCACCCCGGAGCGCACGAGCATGCGTTCGAATTCGGGCACGTCGCGGAAGAAATCCTCGACCTGGGCCTCGCTGGCGAAACCCATCACGCGTTCGACACCGGCCCGGTTGTACCAACTGCGGTCGAACAGCACGATCTCGCCCGCCGCCGGCAGATGCGGCACGTAGCGCTGGAAATACCACTGCGTCTTCTCGCGGTCCGACGGCGCCGGCAGCGCGACGACGCGGCAGGTGCGGGGATTGACGCGCTGGGCGATGCGCTTGATGACGCCACCCTTGCCCGCGCTGTCGCGGCCCTCGAACAGCACGACCAGCTTCAGCCCCTTGTAGGCGACCCAGTCCTGGAGCTTGATCAACTCGCTCTGCAGCCGCAGCAATTCCGCGAAGTAGACATGCCGGTCGATCGTGGTCACCTTGCGCCGCGCCAGAAGCTCGCGCAGCTCGGGCGGCAGGCGCCGATCGTCGACCTCCTGCTCGCGCTCCTCGTCGAGGTCATCCTCGATCTCCAGCTCGACCCAGGGCCGCTCGCCGGATTTCTCATTCCCGCCCGTCATTCCGCGCCTCCTCGTCGTGGAGATGCGAATTCGTGCCGGGTCATCATGACGTCGCAATGACGAAACGATGACGCGACGTCGTCGCGACGTCGTCTGGTCACATGCCCGGCGGAGAACCGCTCCGTCCGGCACCCATGTCGCGACGCCACGCCCCTCGGATAGGTCGTCTGGATTGGATCTTGGGATTGGATCTTGTCGTCGCCTATTCGGCGGCGGCGGCGACGTCGCGCGTCGCGTGGAGAAGATCGGTCAGGTGGCGCGCGATTGCACCCATGCCCGAGCGCCCCGCGATCGCCTCCGCCTCCGGGTTGTAGTTGGTGTTCGTGTTGACGTCGTAGGTCCAGGGCGTGCCGTCGCGATCGACGATGAACTCGATCCCGGCGATCCCGATGTCGTTGGCCGCCAGGAAGGCTTCGTAGCGGGCGATCAGGGGGCTCGCGAAGCCCTCGGAGATGCGGAACTTCGCCCCCGGCGCGACGGCCGGGCACGCGGCGCCGGCCTCGATCTGGCATTGGTCGGCAGGACAGAGTTCGAAGCCCTGCGACGTGTCCACGCGCACCGCGTAGAGGAAGCGCCCGCCGACGAACTCGACCCGGGTGATGAAGGGCTCGGGCGCCTGGATGTAGCGCTGCACCAGCCAGATGCCGTCGACCGGTGCCTCGACCTCTTCGGCGGCGAGATGCTCGGCGAGCCCCGCCGCGCTCAGCAGCAGCTTCACGCCAAGACCCTTGCCCGCGCGGTTATGCTTGAGGATGACCGGAAAGCCCAGAGTCTCCGCCGCCGTCGCGATGTGCTCGCGTCCGATCGCGGCGATCGTGTCCGGGCTGCTGACACCGAACGCCGCCAGGGCCTGGTATTGGGCGATCTTGTTGATCTCGAGCGCCAGTGCCCGGGGACCATTGACCATGGTCCGCCCATGCCGCGCGAGCCATTCCAGGACGGCGGCGGTGTATTCGGGCGCGTAGCGATGGCCGCGCGTATGCGACGACGCGCTCATGCGGTTGTAGAACACGCCATCGGGCGGCGCCTGCGTCAGATCGAGGGCGCCGCGATCGAGGAACCACTCCGCGACAGGCGTCCCCAACCGCGCGAATTGCGCGCGCAGCGGCGCGACCCAGGCGTCGTTCTCGTGGATGACATGGACCTTGCGCATGGCGGTGACGCTCCCTGGCTGAAGGAGCCGGACCATGGTCGCGCACGCCGCCGCGGCGCAAACGAGTTTGCCTTGCCCTGGCTTCAAGCGTCGCTAATGACGAAATCCCGACGGGCGCCGACGGAAAGCACGCGCTAGACTCGCCGCGGCAAGACAACGGCCAAGACGGAGGATCCCATGCGCCGAAACATCCTGCGCGAGAAGCTCGACGCCGGCGAGCCGACGCTCGGCACGCATCTGCTCTCGACCTGGCCGACCCTGGTCGAACTGATCGGCCAGACCGGCCGCTACGACTATGTCGAGTTCACCGCCGAATACGCGCCCTTCGGTCTCCACGACCTCGACAATCTCGGCCGCGCGCTCGAACTCGCGGGACTTGGCGGGATGATGAAACACGAGCAGACGCAATGGACCCATCAGGCGATGCGGTCGATCGGCTCGGGCTTCCAGTCCGCGCTCTTCGCGGACGTGCGCAGCGTCGAGGACGCACGCGCCTGCGTGCGGGCGGTGCGCGCCGAGGAACCGCGTGCCGGCGGATTGCACGGCGTCGGCATGCGCCGCGACGTCGGCACGCTGCGCGACGCGGGCTCGCCGGCCTTCGTGAAGGCGCTCGACGACGTGGTCGTCGCGATCATGGTCGAGAAGCGCCAATGCGTCGAAGATCTCGACGCGATCCTCTCGGTCCCCGGCATCGACATGGTGCAGTTCGGGCCTGCGGATTACGCGATGAGCATCGGCCGTACCGGCGACTGGACCCATCCCGAGGTGCGCGCCGCCGAACGTCGCACGATCGAGACCGCGCTCAAGAAGGGGCTGCATCCGCGTGCCGAGATCTCCGAGCCCGATCAGGCCGCGCGCTTCCTCGAGATGGGCGTGCGCCATTTCTGCATCGGCTGGGACGTGACGATCCTGCACGCCGCATGGCGCGCCAACGGCGACGGAATGCGCGCCCTGCTGGAAAGCGCCGCCACCCCTGCGTCCGGCCGGCGGCGGCGCGCGGCGAAGAAGGGCAATTACGGCTGATCGAAACCGGCAGGACGCTCTGGCCGATGCCACGGGCCTTGCCGGGCTGGCGTGCCCGAGTCGCCCGCGCGAGCGCCGTCGTCGTCCGCCGGGCCCCTTGGGCGGCGCGGCGGACGACGACGGACGACATGATCCCCTATGACGGGTCTGGGTCTTAGTTGGACGAAGAAGCGCGGATTGGCGCTTGTGCGGTGCAATCCCCTTTCCCGGGTCTGTCTGCGCGGCCGGAGCCACGGGACGCGACGAGGATAGCCTGAACCCGCCGCGCGTTCACAGCTTCTTCCAGCCCTTCGGATCGACGCTCATCGGTCCGTCAGGGAAGTCGACCTCCATGCGCGCCGCACCGAACGGCACATCGGCGGCGACGATCGCGATGTCGCCGCTGTCCGGGTCGCGGACGCGATCGCCACGGCGGAACTGGACGATGCGGGCCGGTGCCTGCGGCTTCGTCGGCTTGGCCGCGGCCTTCGCAGAACTGGACACAGGCGTCGCGGCCGCGGGCGGTGTCGCGCGCGCACGCCGCTTCTCGTCGCGCGCGCCTGCGGCGGGCGCCGGGGTCTGCGGCTGCGCCGGCGAAGACGCCGGACCGGGCCCATCGCGACGCGGCTTCCCGCGGCGGCCAGCCTCGCGACCGCCCTCGCGACCGCCCTCGGCAACGGAAGACCGATGTGCGGGCGCGGCCGATCGTGGCGGCGGCGCCGGCCTGGGCGGACGCGGCGTCGGTTCGAGGAGGCGTCGCTGGATCGTGGCACAGGCCTCCGCGGCATCCGCCGTCTCGAACAGCGCGATCCATCCGAACGGCACCGCCAGATCGCCGCGCAGCGTCACCGCGCGCGTATCGCCGACGACCATCGTCTCGCGCCGCGCATGGTTCCAGCCCTGGCGGAGCCCCTCGATCGAGGCCGCCTCGAAATGCGCATAGCGGCCAAGGCGCAGCAGGATGGCGCGCCGTCCATCCTCGGTGGCCGGCTGCGCGGGCCACGGCGCGTCGGCGTGAAAGCGCGCGCGCTCCTGCTCCCAGCGCTGGCGGTGGAATGCGTCGCAGGCCGCCAGGAGCGCATCGAGGTCGAGCCCACCGCCATCCGGACCGGCGGCGGCGGCGTTGGTCATCTCGAACCTCGTCCCCGCGCGAACCACCTCGGCATCCACCAGCATGTCCCGGGTGCGCCCGTCGCGTCGGCGGTTGAAGACCCGCTCGATCCGCGTACACACCCCATCGGGCATGCAATCCCCGACGCGCAGGAAACGGAACGGATCGCGCCGGCCCATGACCGCGTCCGGGGCATCGGCGAGACCCAGAAGCGCGGCCTGGACCTCGTCGGAGAGCCGCCCGGAACGTCCGCCGCGCCCGTCCTCGCGCGCCGCGATCCGCCGCAGATCGCCGAGCATTGGCTGGGCGCGCGCGCTCAGCAGCGCGGTGCGCAGCGCCCCCTTGACCGTGCTGCCGGGCAGGCAGGGCCGTCCACCGCTGCGCGCGAACAGGACCACGCGGCCGGGCCGGGCGGGGCTGGACAGCGCCTCGACGATCCCGGCGTGCGACGCAGCGCCGACCAGGATGCGCTCGAGCGCATGCTCCGGACGCATCGCGGCGTGCAGCACGTCCTGGGCGAGGCGAAGATCGCCACGCTCGACCGCCAGCGCGAAGCCGCGCCGCGCGGCGTCGTCGAGCGCCGCCATCACCGCCGCCGGCTCGAAGCGCACCAAGTCGTCGCCGTCGAGGACGAAGCATTCCGGCAGCCACGCCTCGGGATCCTCGACATGGACCGGGGTGAGGGCCACGGCATGGAACAGCCGCGCGGTCATGGGTGGACGATCTCGCCGTAGCGGATCGCGACGTGCCGCGCATCGTGGCGCACCGCCTCGGCACCGGGATGAACACCCGCGAGAAGCGTGCCGAAGGGTCCGGCGCCCGTCGCGGCAAAGGTCGCACCGGGCTCCGCGAGCAGGATCGCGTGCTTCCAGGGCCGCGTGCCGTCGCCCGATGCGGCGGCACCCAGGCGGCCGGAATGGGTGACCAACCGATAGCGTGCGTCGCGCATCGCCGCGTCGATCGTCCCGTGCGACAGGCTCAGCCAGCGCGCGCCATCGGGGCCATCGAGTTCGGGCGCGGGGACGATCGAGTCGACCACGAACCGTCCGCGGCCCCAGCTGGCGCTGCGCCCGTAGCCCGTCTCGCCGACCGCGCCCAGAAGCGCCGCGAGCCGCGCGGGCGTCTCGACGCTCCGCACATAGACATCGCGCCACGGCGCGATCTTGAAACTCCAATCCTCCTCGACGACGAAACCAGCGGCGTCGCGCACGCGCCCGGTCGACGCATCGACCGGCCCATGCGCGACCCGCACCGCATCGACGGTATCGGCACCATGCCAGGGCGAATCGACGAGTTTGTCGGCGAGAAAGACAGGATCCAGGCGCAGGCGCAGCGCGGCAAGGTCGGCCGCGCGGATCCATGGGCGGCGCGCCCGCGCCTTCGCCGCGTCGGCATCCGCCTGGCCCTGTGGGATACGCGGCGGCGGCGGTGCCAGCAACGGGCGCGGCAGCAGGCCTTCGGGAAAGCCGTCGGAAAAGATCGTCGGCGCCGTGTCCTGCGCCGCAAGCCAGCCCTGCAGGGACGCCGCGCCCTCGGCCTCGCGCAGCGCCCAGCAGACATGGCCGAACAGCGTGCCGGAGACGAGGCGCGTCCCCAGCGGCGCCGTCAGCCGCAGCCGGATGCGCGCGAGCGGCGGCAGGATCACGCCACCCCCAGCGTCACGATCGTCGGCGCCTCGGCGCGATCGAAGCGCGCGACGCGGAAGCCATCGCCCAGCGGGACCGCCGTCCCGCGGAGATCGCGGAAGACCAGATCCTCGAACCGGATCCGCCCATAGCCGCGCGATCCCGAGCCGCCCAGCGCGTCCTGTTCGAGCAGCGACAATCCGGCCAGCAGCCAGTTGAGGCATTGCGCATCACGCGCGCCGCCGTCGCCGGTGTCGTAGACGCGGAACACGAACTCGGCGTCGAAGAGCGCACCGGCCGAGACACGCTCGGTATGCCGCGGCGCCGACCGGTCATGCGCCTTGCCGGCGATGCGGTCGATCGCGATCTCGCCCTTCTCTTCGGTCAGCGGCCAGCCGCGCGCAAAGGCGCGCGCGCGCCAGGCGGGGTCGAGCGTCGCGTCGCGCACGATCAGCCGCGTCGGCCCGCCGCTCCAGACGCCATCGCCGGTCGGCGCCCCGAAGATGCGCAGAACCGGATCGGCGGGATCAAGACCCTCGCCGGCCGCGCCCTTTCCGACCCGCTCGAACGCCCAGTCGAGCAGGAAGCGCAGGCGCCCCTTGAGGCTGGACCCCGGAATATAGGGATCCTCGCCGACCGGCTGGCGGACGACCGGCGTGTCGCTGCCGCCGGCACCGATGCCCGTTCCGGCCGGACCGGCTCCGATATGGAGCCCGGAGAGCAGGCGGATCCTGCCGGTGACGAACACGCGCCCGAGCAGCCTGATGTCGTTCATCCCTGACCCCTTCACGCCTTGCGTTCGTAGAACCGGTGATAGGCGACCACGGCCTCGAAGATCCGTCGGAACGCCCCGAGGTCATGGGCGTCCTGGACCGCCGCCGCGTGATCGACGAAGAACTGCAGCAATTCATGCGGGAAATTCTCGGCCTTCCCGCGGCGGCGGAACGCATGTGCGGCCCTCGCCTTCATGAGCACCATATGCGCCTGGATCGCCGCCGGATCGGGATCCCCATCCGGCGGCACGCGCCGCTCGATCAGGCCGACCTCGTCGTAGAAGCGCCGCATGAGCGAGGCGGGCACCGCGGCACAGGCACGCGCCAGCGCGTCGGCGCGATCCTCGAGCAAGTCGCGGCGGATCGCGGCACGCGCCTCGTCGGTGAAGTAGCGGGGCGGATTGGCCCGCGGCAGCGCCGGCAGATCGGGACGCGGCGGACCTCCGCCCTCGCGGCGTGCGCCATCGCGCGGCGCCGTGTCGCGCGGAGGTCCGCCACGGGGAGCGCCGTCTCGGGGCGCGCCGTCTCGGGGAGCACCGTCGCGGGGGCCACCGCCGGCCGGACGCGGACCGCGGCCGGGCGGCTTGCCCGGCGGGCGCTGCCTGCCGCCGGATCCATTCTGTGGGTTCGATGCCATGGCCAGCCTCCTGTTCAACGCGTCCGCAGCAGCGCGATGGCGAGCGCGACCTCGGCGCCGTCCGGCGCCGCAAGTCTGGTGGCGACGAGCCCGCCCCCAACCAATCCATCGAAGAAGACGAGTGCCTCCGCATCGTCACGCGCGACATGGCGGCTCAGGCAGCGCGCCCAGCGCACGCGCCAATCCGCCGCCTCGAGCGCCATCGCGCTGGTCGCGCCGTCGCCCTCGGCGCGGCGGCGCAGGCGTGCGATGCCGAGGCACGCCTCAAGAAATCGCGCGGACACGCGACGCGCGCGGCGCATCTCGTCGATCCGACCCGCGTGGTCGAGCGCCGCGCGCAACGCCGGCCAGGACAGCGGCGCACAGCCCGCGACCGCGATCCGGTCGCGCCCGGCCGCCTTCGCCGCCTCCACCCGCGACCCCACGCGGCGAAGCGCCGCCGGCAAGGCGTCCGGCCGTTCGCACAGTTCGACCGCCGCCGACAACGTCAGGGCGGGATTGCCGCCGACATGGGAACGGAACGCTTCCTCCAGCCGCTCGGCGACGCAGATGGTCGCATAGGCGGGTCCAGCGATCAGCAGATCGTCCCCGCCGGCATGGATCAGCGCGCACTCCGGGAATTCGCGCTCCAGTAGGTCCGGCACGGCCACGACGAAGAAGGCATCGACCAGTCGCGACAGCGCGGCGATCCGGCCGAGGCTGCGGTCCTTGCCGAGCCAACGCCCGAAGATCTGGCCCAGCCGGTCCATGTCCGCGCGCAGAACCGCGAGCGGACCGCGCGTCGGGATGGCGCCACGCCGCGGCAGCAGGCGCGGCACCACCGGCATGCCCGCCATTTCCGGGGTATCGATCCTCCAGCCGCCACGCACGCGCTCCCACGCCTCGCCATCGCCGCCATGCAGCGGCGCGGTCATCGCCGCAAGGCTGAGCCCGCCGGGCAGACCGATCTCGCGCACCGCGCGCCCGGACGGCATGGACCCTTCGGTCCAGAGCGCGGCCCGGATCGTGGGCAGGATCGCGCCCAGCGCCACCTCGTCGTCGCACGCGGCGCAGCGGAACCGGCCATCCGCCGCGGCGCGAACCGCCGGACGAAAACCGCAGGCGGGGCAAGGCGTGGCCGTCGCCGCCTCGTCGGCGAGCACGCCGGTCGGAATGGTCGCAAGGCGCCGCAGCGCCGCGCCCTCGGCAGCGCGCTGCATGGCGCCCCAGCCGCGCTCGTACCCGCCCTGCATGAGGTCGGCGGCGGACATCGCCGGCGCCGCGGCAAGGTCGATCGACACGTCACCGCGATGGCGGGCGCAGGCCCAGAGATCGAGATCACGGCGCACGCCGTCGAGCCGCGCCTCCAGATCCGGCAGATCCGGCGCGAGCAGCACGAAGCGTCCGCCGGCGAGGACCAGCTCGCAATAGGCGGGCAGGTCGAGCGCGCGGCAGACCAGGAAGGACGCCGCCCCCAGCGCGGCCTCCATCAGGAGGGACCGGGCCTGGAGCCGGCGCACGGCATCCGGCGCCGACAGCGCCTCCGGCCCGACGCGCTCCAGCGTCCGCGCGCATCCGGAGAGGTCGCCGACGACGAAACGGAACTTGCGCGAGGCACGGTCGCGGATGCGCGCCTCGTCGCCGAGCTCGCCGCGCGCCGCGTGGAAGCCGTGGAGACAGGCCGCGACCGCCGCGACGCTGCGCGCATGCTCGTGGAGGGAGACCTCGGGCTGGTCGTGCGGCGAGGACGGGATCGCCCAGGTCAGCCGCTCCGAAAGCGCCAGAAGCGCGCGATGGAACATCGCGGCGTCGCTCGCGCCGGCGCAGAGATCCGTGAAGCCTGCGACGTAATCCGGCCATAGCCGCTTGCAGGCGATCGCCTGCGCCGCCTCGCCCGCCGGGCCGGGCGCCAGCGCATCGGCGCGCGCCGCGGTGGCGACATGGAAGCGCGGATCCTGCGGTGGCCCGCCGAAGGTCAGCGCCGGAAACAGCGACCGCAGCGCGAGACCACGGAAGCTCGACGCCCCGCCGGGATCGCGGTCCTCGGCCTCTTCGTCGCGCGGCTTGCGCTCGAGCCCCGCGGCGATGCGGTTGGCCTCCGCGACAAGCCAGTCGCATGCGTCACGCGGATTATGGTGGCCGGCGGCGGCCGCGCGTACCGCGGCGAGGCGCATGCCGGCGGGAAGCACCGTGCCCGCCTCCTCCAGCGCGGCAAAGAATGCGTCGGTCCACAACACGTGCCAATGCGAGGAGCGACCGAAGAAGCCGGGAAGCACCTCCGGCGCGCGCGCCATGACGGCGGCACCGAGATCGGTGTTGCTGCGATGCGCGCGCTGCATGAACTTCCCGACATCGTGCAGGAAGGCGCCGAGCGCCGCCTCGTCGCGCGAGGGCGGTCCGTCGAAACTCATCGTCGCATGTCGCTCGCGCGCTCGCCGTCCGTCTTCATGGGCGCACCGCTTAGCGCCTCCGCGCCCGCGACGCAAACCCGCCGGCGCCGGTACTCACGCGGTGCGGCACACCGCGTCAGGCCCACGCGCCCTTCGCCATCAGCCCGCCATCGACGTTGACGTAGCTGCCGGTCATGAACGACGCCTTGTCGCTCGCCAGGAACAGCACGACATGCGCGACCTCCTCGGGCTGTCCGATACGGTCGAGCGGATGGCACGCGGCCCAGGCGTCGCGCAGCCCGTCTATCGTCTGTCCCGACGCGGCGGCGGCCTCCGCGACCAGGGGCGTCTCGATGGTGCCGGGGTTGACCGCCAGCACGCGGATCCCGTCCTTGGCGTATTCCAGCGCCAGCTGCCGGGTCAGCGAGAGGTCGCCGCCCTTGCTCGCGGCATAGGGCGCGACGCCCAGCGCCGATTGCAGCCCCTGGACGCTGGCGATGTTGACGATCACGCCACCGCCGCGCGCCGTCATCTGGGGGACGCAGTATTTCGTCATCAGGAAGCGGCTCTTGAGATTGACGGCGATGATCCGGTCCCAGACGTCTTCGGACAATTCATGGGCCGGCTTGTAGCTGTCGGCCGGCTGGATGCCGACATTGTTGCACAGGATGTCGACGCCACCGAACGCGGCGACCGCGCGCGCGACCAGGTCCTGGCACTCCGTGGCCCGGCTGACATCCGCCGCGACGAAAAGCAGCCGGCCCTCCGCACCCTGCGCGATCCGCATCGTCTCCGCCCCCGCCGCGACGTCGATATCGGCGCAGACCGTGTTCGCCCCGGCATGCGCGAAGCCCAGCGTGATGGCGCGCCCGATCCCCTTCGCGCCGCCGGTGACGATGACGGTCTTGCCGGTGAACTCGCCCATGCTCCGATCTCCCAATCTAGATGTCGCCATGCTCCCGGGCGGCGGCCGTGGACGTCAACCGTCGCGAAGATGCGCGCGCCGCCGCGTCACCGCGGCGCCGCCGTCGCGATCCGGAACGCGCCCAGCCCCATGCTCGCGCCCTTGCCCGCGCCGACCCATTGCGCGAGATCCAGCCAGGGCCCGAGCGATCCGGCGTCCGGCCCGAGATCGATTCGGCAGGTGCCGACGAGACCGCCCATCTTCATCGTCTCGCGCTGGCGCGCCGAGAAGCGGGTCTGGTCCTGCCAGCCGAGATCGGCCTCCTCCAGCCGCGCCGTGTCGGCCGCGCGCTTGAGCGCCCCGTAGTCGGCTGCGATCGGACCGCCGCCATGGAGGGCCGCGAGCGTCGAGACGCGACGGATCGCGGCGCCGATCAGATGTGCCGGACGGAACGCCTGCGGCGTCACCAGATCGCCGCCCAGGCGCAGGCGCAACGGTGTGCGCAGCGACGCCACGACATGCCGGCCGAGCGGCACCGCCTGCGGGCTGCGCGGCGCCACCGGCAGACACTGAGCCCCGCCGTCATGGACGAGCGTCCCGGTCGCCGCGTCGAGCCCGTCGAGCGCCTCCACACGGGTCAACTGGAGCTGCGCGCGCGCCGGCCCGAGCCCCGCCAGCCCGGCCTCCGCCATCGCGCGCACGACATAGACAAGCCGCGCATTGGCGGTGCCCACCAGGGTTAGGACCGTCGACACCGTGTCGCCGGCGACGAACACGGTGTCGCCCCGATGCTCCGGCGCGAAGACATAGGGCACCGTCACAAGATCGATCCCCGAGGGCCGCGCCGCCTGCGCGGGCACATGCCCGTCGAACAGCGCGGGATAGGGGCACCCGTCGATCAGCGGACAGCCCACGCAGGGCCGCAACCGCATCGCACAGACGACCCGCTTCAGCGCATGCCCGAACACGCCGCGCCACGCCGACCCTCCGAAGGCCCGCAACACGCCGTCCCCGAGCGCCCTGTACGCGAATCGATAGCGGACCAGCGGCAACGAAATCCCGTCCATCCCGCGACCATCACCCGCCATCACCTGCCCAGTAAAGGCGGCAGACGCGATGTGCGGGACGCGGCCATGGCTCCACTGCGAGATCGGCCTTGACCCGATGGCGGGCCGCATCGACCCTGCGCGACGGTCGACTCGCGGCCTGTCCTGCCATCGATCCCGGAGCCGATGGATGCGCTTTCTGCCGACTTCCCTGCCCGGCGTCGTCGTCGTCGAGACACCGCGCCTCGAAGACGAGCGTGGCAGCTTCGAGCGCAGCTATTGCCGCGACAGCTTCGCGGCCGCTGGCCTCCCGGATCTCGGGGTCCAATGCAACATCTCCGGCAATCGCAGCCGCCTCACGCTGCGCGGCATGCATTTCCAGGCGGCGCCGGAGCCGGATGCCAAGCTGGTGCGGTGCCTCTCGGGCCGGCTTTTCGATGTCGCGGTCGACATCCGTCCCGACTCGCCGACACACAGGCAGTGGACGGCGGTCGAACTGGCGGCCGGAGATGGCCGCGCGCTGTTCGTGCCCGCCGGCTTCGCCCATGGCTTCCTGACGCTCGCCGACGACACGACGGTCTTCTACATGATGGGGGCGTCCTATCGCGCGGAGCTGTCCCGCGGATTTCGCTGGGACGATCCCGAGGTCGCGATCGCGTGGCCGGATACGCCAATCGTCGTCTCCGCGCGCGATCGGGCCCTGCCGCCGCTCGCCGCGATTGCCGTCGTGGACCTCGCGCGATGAGGCGCCTGCTCGTGACCGGAGCCACGGGCTTCGTCGGGCGCGCGGTGCTCGATGCGCTGGCGCGCGCGCCGGTGGCCACCGTCGCCCTCGCGCGCCATGCGCCGGAGGATGCCGGCCATCGCGTGCGCTGGATCGCTGCCGACCTCCTCGATCCTGCGGCATGCGACCGTGCCCTCGCCGAGGCGGAGTGCGACACCTGCCTGCATCTCGCCTGGGATGTCGGGCCGGGCTACTGGACCGCGCCGACCAATCTCGACTGGCTCGCGGCCAGCGCGACGCTGCTCCGACGCTTCACCGAACGCGGCGGCAGGCGCTTCGTCGCGGCCGGCACCTGCGCCGAATACGACTGGTCGATGGCGGACGCCGCGCCATTGCGCGAGGACGCCCCGCGGCGGCCGGCGACGCTCTACGGCGCCGCCAAGAGCGCGTTCTGGGACGTGACGGAGCGCTTCGCAGCCGCGGTCGGCATCGAGGCCGCCTGGGGCATCGTGTTCCACGTCGTCGGACCGGGCGAGCGACCCGGTCGGCTCCTGCCCTCGATCGTCACGGCGCTCGACAAGGGAGAACCGGCGGCGTGCACGCCCGGCACGCAGATCCAGGACCCGATCGACGTGCGCGATCTCGGTGCCGCCTTCGCAGCCCTCGCCCTCTCCGATCTGCGCGGGCGCGTCAATCTCGGCGCCGGCGCCCCGCTGTCAGTCGCCGACCTGTCGCAGCGCATCGCCGCGTGCTGCGGTCGGCCGGACCTGCTGCGCCTCGGCGCGCTGCCGCCGCGTGGGGGAGAGCCTGCACGGCTGGTGCCGGATCTGACGCGGATGCACGCCGAACTCGGCTTCGTGCCGCGCCATGGTCGCGACGCGAGCATCGCCGACGCCGTAGCTTGGCAGCGCGCATATGCGAGCCCGTCATGCGCCTGATCCCTCGTCTGCTGCGCCGCAAGCGCGCCACGCGCCTTCCCGGCGATGTCACGATCGGACGCCACAGCTATGGCGTGTCGTCCCGCAACCTCGTCCGTCCAACCGCCGCGGCCCCGATCGAAATCGGGAGCTTCTGCTCGATCGGTCCGGAGGTGTTGATCTTCGGACAGGCTGACCACCCGACCCACCTGCCCTCCACCTATCCTTTCCGCACGCTGCTCTTCGATCCGGCCGCGGGCAACCGCGATGCCGTGACCCGCGGCGGCGTCGTCATCGGCAGCGACGTGTGGATCGGCGCGCGTGCGATGATCCTCTCCGGCGTCACGATCGGCCATGGCGCGGTGATCGGCGCCGGCGCCGTCGTGACGCGCGACGTGCCGCCCTACGCAATCGCCGTCGGCAATCCGGCGCGCGTGGCGCGTCATCGCTTCGCGCCGGAGATCGTCGCGCGCCTCCTCGCGCTGCGCTGGTGGGAGTGGCCCGACGAACGCATCCGCGACCTGGAGGAGGCGTTCTACGGCCCTGTGGAGACGTTCCTGGAGCGCAGCGGCGGATGAGCGCCGGGCCGCAGGTCGCGATCGGGCTGCCGGTCTACAACGGCGCCGCGTTCCTGGACGAAGCGATGGCCTCGCTCTGCGCCCAGGATTTCGCGGATCTGCGCATCGTCGTCTCGGACAACGCGTCCACCGACGCGACGCCGGATATCCTCTCCGCCTGGGCCGCGCGCGATCCACGCATCGACCTGCACCGGCAGCGGGAGAACATCGGCATGATCGCGAATTTCGCCTTCGTGCGGCACACCGCGCAGGCCCGGTGGTTCATGCTCGCGGCGCATGACGACCGCTGGTCGCCCAATTTCGTGTCGACGCTCCACACGGCGGCGACGCGCGAGCCCGGCTGCCTGCTCGCCGTCCCGCAGGTCGTGAAGACGACCATCGCCGGGGACGAGGATCTTCGCTTCGCCGTTCCCGCGGCCCTCGCCGCAGCGCATGGCCTCGCGCGCCGGCTTGCGCTTCTGCGCTGGGCTCAGAGCGGCTGGATCTACGGGCTGATCGACCGCGCGGCGCTGCTGCGCGCGCAAGAGGCGACCGAGCGCTTCGGCCATGCCTGGGGCAACGAGTTCATCACGCTGCTGCCGTTCCTGCTCGACGGGCGCGTGGCGGCGGCGAACGAGGCCATCTACTACCAGCGCCAGACCCCGCTTTCCGAGGCGCGGTACAAACCGCGCATCCTCGCCGACCAGAGGCGCCTCTATCGCGATTTCCTGCGCGAGGCGCTGCGCCTGCTCGGCGAGTCCGGCCTGCCCGCGGCGCAGCGCGCGGCTTTGCTGCCGGCGCTGCTGCGCTATTCCGGACGCCATGCCTGGAAGCTGCGGCGCCTCGTCCTGGCCAGCCTCGGCCTGCGCCGGCCCTGACCGGCCCTGACCGGCCCAGGCGCCGGCCTCAGCCGATGACGCGCGTGGACGGGATCGCGACGACGAAACGCCCGCCCCAGTCGCGCACATGCGCCATCGACGCGACGATCTCGTCGGCGATGTTCCAGGGAAGGATCAGCACGTAGTCGGGGCGTGTGATGGCGATGCGATCGGGCGCATGGACGGGCAGCCGCGATCCCGGCAGCAACCGCCCCTGCTTGTGGGGATTGAGATCGACGACATAGTCGATCAGGTCGGTCCCGATCCCGCAGTGATTGAGCAGCGTGTTGCCCTTCGCCGCGGCGCCATAGGCGATGACGCTGCGGCCCTCCGCACGCGCCTGATGCAGGAAGGCGAGCAGCGATCTGCGTACCGCGTCGACCTTTGCCTGGAAGCCGGAATAGGCCTCGACGCGATCGAGCCCAGCGGCGCGCTCGGCGGCCCGCACGGCGGCGAGGCCGGGCTCGGCAGGCCGCTTCGCGCCGTCGATGCGGCACGCGAGAACGCGCAGGCTGCCGCCATGCGTGGGCAGCGTCTCGACATCGAAGACGCGCAGACCGTGGCGCTCGAAGACCGCCTCCACCGCGAGCAGCGAGAAATAGCAGTAGTGCTCGTGATAGATCGTGTCGAACTGCACCTCGCGGATGAGGTTCAGGAGATGCGGAAACTCGACCGACAGCACGCCGGCGGGCTTGAGTGCGCGCGCGAGACCGGCGACGAAGTCATTGAGGTCGGGCACATGCGCCAGCACGTTGTTGGCGACCAGCAGATCCGCCGCGCGCCCGGACGCCACGAGGTCATCGGCCGCCGCACGACCGAAGAACCGCACCTCGACCGGGATGCCCAGCGCACGGGCCGCCTCGGCGACATTCGCGGCCGGCTCGATCCCCAGCGACGGAATGCCGGCGGCGACGAAATGCCGGAGCAGATATCCGTCGTTGCTCGCGACCTCGACGACCTGGCTCGCGGATGTCAGTCCGAAGCGCCGCGCCGCCATCTCAGCGAAGCGCCTGGCATGCGCGACCCAGGAGGACGAGTAGGACGAGAAATACGCATATTCGCCGAAGATCGTCTCCGGCGGCGTGACCGCCTCGACCTGGACCAGCAGGCAGGCGTCGCACACGCGCGCATGCAGCGGAAAGGTCGGATCGGGCATCGCCGCGGCATGCGGCGGCACGTAGCTGTTGGCAAGCGGCGTGCGGCCGAGATCGACGAAGCTGCGCGTCAGCGGCGCGGCGCAGGATCGGCAGGCGAGAGACGTCATGCGCCCAGGCTCCCATGGCGTTCGATGTCGTCGAGGACGAGTCGGCGGGCATCGGCGCCGGCCGCGAGCGACGCATGCCACGCCGCCGTCCAGGCGATGGCGGCGTCGGCGTCCAGCCGCCCGCGCCAGCCCAGCGTCGCGGCGGCGCGGTCCGAATCGAGCGTCAGATGCGGCGCCTCCGCCGGATGCGTGCCGGGCGGCACAGTGGCGCCCGGCTTGCCGCCGAAACGCGCGGAGAACCGTGCCACGACGTCGCCGACCGTCAGGAAGGCCGAGGGATCCGGCCCGAAATTGAGTGCCGCAGGCGCCGTACCGGGGCTGACGCACAGGGCCTGCGCGTGGAGCAGATAGCCGGCCAGCGGCTCGAGCACGTGCTGCCAGGGCCGTACCGCACCCGGGTAGCGCAGCGCGACGGGCTCTCCGGCGGCGAGCGCCCGCAACAGGTCCGGGACCAGCCTGTCCTCGGACCAGTCGCCACCGCCGATCACGTTGCCCGCGCGCGCGGTCGCGACCGCGACGCCGGCCGCCGCGAGGAAGCTCGCGCGATGGGACTCCACGGCGATCTCCGCCGCCGCCTTGGAGGCGCTGTAGGGGTCGTGACCGCCGAGCGGATCGTCCTCGCGGAAGGGGCGCCCGGCACCGTCGTTGCGATAGACCTTGTCGGTCGTCGCGACGAGGATCGCACGTAGGCCCGTCCGCCCGCGCGCGGCCTCGAGCAGGTTCACCGTGCCCATCACATTGGTCGCCCATGTCCCCGACGGATCGCGATAGGACCGCCGGACGAGCGCCTGGGCGGCGAGATGGAGCACGATCTCCGGCCTCGCCGCTTCCATCGCGGCCGCGCAGATCGCCGGATCGCGGATGTCGCCGATCGTCTCGCCCAGGGCGGGCCGCGTCGCGCAGAGCGCGTACAGGCTCGGACGGGTCTCGGGCGGCAGCGCCAGACCATGGACGCGCGCGCCGAGCCGCTCCAGCCAGAGCGCGAGCCAGCCGCCCTTGAAGCCGGTATGCCCGGTCAGCAGGACACGGCGACCAGACCAGAAATCCCGATCGGGCATCATCGCGGCAACCAGGGCGGCCGGCCGCTCTCCCACAATTCCTCGAGCAGCAGCTTTTCGCGCAGCGTGTCCATCGGCTGCCAGAACCCTGTGTGGCGAAACGCGGCCAGCTGACCGGATGCCGCGAGCCGCTCGAGCGGCGCACGCTCCCAGACGCTCGCGTCGCCCTCGATCAGGTCGAGCACGGACGGCTCGAGGACGAAGAAACCGCCATTGATGAAGCCGCTATCGGCCTGCGTCTTTTCGCGGAAGGCGACCACACGGTCGCCATCGAGCTCGGCGGCGCCGAAGCGCGCGGGCGGGCGGACCACGGTCATCGTCGCGGCGACGCGCTGCGCGCGATGGAAGGCGATGGTCGCG
>CAIOSQ010000437.1 GCA_903860935.1 uncultured Rhodospirillales bacterium
CAGCATATGCCAGGCGAGCGCCGCCAGCAGCAGCAGCAGCGCGATTCGGTCGAGGCCGCCCACGATGCGCCTTTCGTCGCTGCCGCGCTCAGCCTGCCATCGCGCCGGCGTTGACGATGCCGACGGCGAGTTGTGTCGCCGCGACGATGCAGGCGGAGGCGACGTCGCCGCGCTCGACCGCGGCGGGCAGGTCGCGCAGCGCGAGGCTGGCGACGCCGAAGGCCGCGGCCTGCAGGACCGACGACGCGGCACCCCAGACCAGGATGTCGGCGACGTTCACCGAGGTGGCAAGCGTCATCGCGATAGGGATCGCGAGCCCGACGATGGCACCGGCCAGGGTGATCGCGGCGGCGACGTTGCCTGCGCGCACGAGAGCGAGTTCGTGATACGGCGTCAGCCGCAGATAGGCCGCCATGCCGGCCGCGTAGATGGCGGCCGCCGCCACGAAATGGCCGAGGAGCTTGGGCAATCCGCTCGCCAGACTGCCGAGCACGGTCTCGATCATCGCATCGTCTCCCGCGTGTCCCTGAAATCCGATCCAAGCTACATTCTAGCCCCAACGTCATCGCGAGATGATGGGTGCACCGAGGCGCAACACTACTCTGGATCAGATTTCCCCCGCGAGGAGAGACGAACATGGATGGCAGCGGCATCATTCCCGGCGACGCGGTGCGCTTCGATCCGGCCGTGGATCTGGAGACCTGGGAGGAGATGCCGGCCAGCACGCTCGTCTCCGGCCGGCCGGTGCAGCGCGGGCGGCTCTATATCGACGACCCCGCGCGCGGATTGACCGCCGGCATCTGGGCCTGCAGCGCCTTCACCTCGGTGATGGCCCCGCACGACAACGACGAGTTCATGCTGCTGCTCGACGGCGCGGTCGAGATCGCCGAACCATCGGGCAAGGTCACGCGCATCGTCGCGGGCGAGAGCTTCATCCTGCCCAAGGGCCTCGTGCGCCAATGGCGCCAGACCGGCGACGTGAAGAAGATCTTCGTCATCCTGGAGACGCCGGACGACGCGGCGGCGCGCGACACGCGCGGCCTTGCCGTGCTGAAGCCGGATCCGACGGTGGCGCTGTCGCCCTCGGCCGGTCCGAAGCCGGAGATGCTGCTGAGCGGCACGCCGCGGCAAAGCGGCCACGAGATCTTCGAGGATCGCGAGGGCCGGCTGACCGTCGGCGTCTGGTCCTCCACCGCCTATCACCGCAAGCCCATGCCCTTTCCGCGGCATGAGCTGATGTGCCTGCTCGACGGCAACGTCTCGATCACCGGCCCATCCGGCCGCACCCAGACCTTCACCGCCGGCGAGAGCTTCTTCGTCCCATACGGCGCGCTGACCGATTTCCGCACCGACGGCGACGTGAAGAAGATCTACGCCACCCTCGACTGCTGACCCGCGCGCAATCGGATCCAGACACCTGTTCCCTCCCCATCGGCGGCCCGGCATGGGACGATGCGACCGCCGAGTGGCAAGGCTGGAAGAATGGTCCGGATCCGCTCACGCGGACAGAGGATCGGCACGACCGACCGCCCCATGACGATCCGCTCCGCGCTGCTCGCCATCGCCATCGCCATCGCCCTCATGCCGACACTGGCACCGGCGCCAGAGGCCCGGGCTGCGCCATCCGCGACCGCATCGGTCCGTGTCGAGCATCACGTCGCGGGGGCGGAGAAATTTCGGGTCGCCTTCGTGATGCCCGGACAGCCTGCATCCCCGCTGCCCCTGATCGTTGTCCAGCACGGAAGCAGTCCCACCGAATCTCTCGGCACCTGCCCGCTGTTCGGGTCGAAGCAGGATTGCGTCCGGACCGATGTCTTCTCGACGGAACTCGTGCGGCAGGCGGTGGCGGCGGGGTTCGCGGTGGCCGTGATCGATGCGTTTTCCGAACTGGGGGTCAGCAATCAGGACAAGACCCGTTTTCCCAACGCCACGCGCTACGCGGTGTCTCTGGTCAACGCGCTGAGGGCGGATACCCGCTTCGATGTCACGCGCATCTACTACACGGGCTTCAGCTATGGCGGCGCGTCCGTTCTGGGCGCCATCTCCTTGCCGGCGGCGCCGTTTCGCGCCATCGCCCCCGTGGAAGCCGGATGCCAGATCCAGCCCGCGGGCCGGCGATTGCGTTACCCCGTGCTCTTCGTGCTGGGCGACCGCAGCCACTACCCGCCGCAGCCCTGCCTGCACCTGACGAAGGCGCTTCAAGGCGCGGGCACCGACGCGCAGGCCGTGGTCCTGGAAGGTGCCGATCACAATTTCGGCGTCGGTCCCATGCGCTCGGGGCCGAGCCGCACCCTCAACGGCTGCACCGACAACCCGGTGATCGTCGACGGCACCGGCTGGCGGCACCTGAATGGCCAGCGGACCGATCGCGAAGAAGCGATGCGGACCTGCACGACCTTCATCGGCTATGGCAGCCAGGATGCGACGCACTTGCCCACGGCCGTCGAACAC